>QHSQ01000388.1 GCA_003221615.1 Candidatus Rokuibacteriota bacterium
ATCGTCGACCAGGATGACGGTAAAGAGTGGCACGGCCGCGAGGGAGGCCGCTACGAGGCGCTGGTAGGCCGGCCGATGCTCGACTCCGAACCCGGACACGGCCGAGTCCTGATAGATGTGGTCCTCGAGGATTTCCCATCCGCTCTGGGCGGCAAACCGCCGGCAGTTGCGGATCTGGTCCTCCAGCGAGGCCGCCCGTTGCATCTCGGTGCTGAACCGGGCGTAGATGGCACAACGCTTCATGTCCCTGGCATCTCCTGGGCCGGTTCGGTTCCTACGGTCCGATTCGGGTGAGCGTCACGCGCAGCCCGTGCGAGGAGTTGAGCAAGGAAGTCGAGCCATTCGTGCGTCGGCGGCGTGAAGCTCGCTGCGGAGGTGGCAAGGCTGCGCTCTCCATTCCGCTTCGGGGTGTGGCTCGCGCGTCGTGACCCCGGATGATAGCCCTTCTGAGGCGCCATCACCGACCCTCAGGATCGTCAGGGCAGAGCCGAGCGGTCTGGGGTGAGGTCTTGGAGTGTCCGTCCGTGAGCGCCGAATTTGCTCGGGCATGAGTCTCGGTCCTCCGGTCCAAGGCACGACCGCGTTTTCGCTGACGGGCAGTATCTGGATGCTCGATCCAGTCGTCAAGGCGCCGATGATTCCGGAGATCTCCAGTCTCGGAGGTCGTGACACCGTGAGAGCCCCAAAGCGAGTTCTTCGCGGACGCCGAGCCTGTCGCGCTGGCTTCACTTGGCCTGTGCGTGGAGGCCCTCATCCGGCAGACCGTTCGGCCCCAGCTCGCTGATCGAGCGGCGTCAAGATGATCACCCGCTCGGCCAGTACTCCTCGGACCTGGACGTACGACGTATTCGGAGCGGTCGACGCTCGTGTTCAGGAAGGTGGGCGTGTCGCCGTTGAGCGGGGCGCCCGGTGCGCGCTGCAGCAGATCAAGAAGAACGGCTAAGTCGGACGGACGGTACGATTCGAGGGGTGGATGTGAGCCGTCCCCTCCTGCGCCGTCGCTATCACCCGATCCCGCGCTGCTCGATGATCTGGTCTCAGGACGTCGCGCCGCGGCATGACGTCGAGCACGAACGCATGGGCGAACTCGACGGGGCTGGACGACTCGAGGCCGAGCGAGCACGCTGCGCACTCGAGGGAGGCACTTGAGGTACGTGGTCGTCGTCCTCCATCTGCCGGGCCCACCGATCGTCACGACCGTCGCAATCATCTGCTTGGTCAGTCGGCACGGGTCGCGCTTCTGATCGAGCGTGATCGAGTCCGAATAGTAGACCAGCGCCTCGCCAGCGCCCTCGACGTCTTCCAGCGTGGAATCGCCGGTCTGGGCCGAACCGTCGACGTGCGCCGACGGCAACTCGTCAGCGGTGGTCTTCGATGAGGGATCCGGACAAGAGAATCTGGCCCAGAGCCTTTCCTGAACGACATGAGGAGAGGGCTCTGGAACCTCGCGCTCGGGCGCGTGCGCTCCACGCCAGAATGTCGTTGAGTCGGCCGAATACCATCTCCCCATCGCTTCCCTGATTATAAACGCGGTGCGCGCGATCACCAAGGCGTGCTGTAACTTTAGGTACGTATCGACGATTTTTGAGATTCGCGTGGTACCAGACCGTGGCGACCACGCCCAACACGGTCATCGCCGACCACCCTCAAAGAGGGTAGCTGATCGGGGGCCTGCCCTCGAGCAAGAGCTTACGAACCGGGTCGAGCGCAGGACTGCCCGGACTCGACGCCAATCGGTGTGGACTGTGCCGAGGCGGCGCGCCCTAGCCACGACAGGCTGGGGAGGTCTGGCCGCAGGACTTCCAGTAAGAGCTTCAAGTACTGCTTCGCTTCATCGCCCGTCATGGCCGCCACGCTGTCTTCGTTGAGGCCTCGGTCCTCAACGAACTCCTGATCGGAGCTCGAGGCGCGGTAGGTGGCGTCCCGAGGGATCACGAAGGGGTCCGACGACCCAGCGTAGGGGGCCTCATTTTGGCTCATCTGCGGCAATCTCCTTCGTGGTCACCATTCAGTTGCAGGTCGACGACGCGAAGTCATCTTCGTTGCCCCGGGCGGCAGAACTTTGCTGATCCTCAGAACGGCACGCCGCGGCCTGTCGGTTCTGCAAGACGCGGCCGCGGCTCGTGGCCCAGCGCTCGAGCCCGACAGTCGCTGTATTCCCTCCGAATCCGCACGACCTCTTCTTTGACGATCGGGTCCCCGTCAATGACGCCCTCGAGGCTGCGCCGCGTTGGCGAGATCAGAGGGTGGTCTCCGCACTGGCGCGTTACCAGTTCCTGCTCTATCTCCTGAGCCTGACGCTGCGCTCGCCCACCCTCGATAGCGGACCACGGCACCCCAACAAACACGCCAAAGACCGCGACAAAGCCCAACCACATTCCGAGCCAAGCGAGCCGGCCGAACCAACCCAGGTGTTGGAGGCTTCGGCCACTAATCAGATCACGGACGGGATGCGTGGGATGATCCTCGACGACCCGGCCGCTCGGTAGCACCGAACCTGGGCGGGCTTCTTCGATGACGCTCGCGGCGAAGCAGACGACGGCGATGATCAGCATCCCGACGAAGGCCCCGACGCCGATCGTCGCCAGCAGCGAGGGCATCAGCCGTGCTCCGGCTCACTCATCTGAGGCAACCTCCATGGACCTATCCTCGAGAACGGCTCCCGCGTCTCGATCGCCCAGCCATCTCGGCGGCCTGCTGCTGGTCGTCGCTCAGATGTGCTCGAAGAGCCTCCGGAGTTCTTTCAACTCGGACTGGTCTGGTGAACTCCGGGCGAGCGAGGACGATCCCCCGTGCTGAAGGAGCCGATCCGCGATCAGTTCCGCCGCCCGCTCGTCCCTCGTGGGCGTCTGGTCGGTCTCGTCGTTCAGGTCCAGCGCCAGATCCTTCTGGGCGTTCAGTAGCCTCTGCCCCAGTGACTCCATCGCTCTTCTCCTTCTTGGCCGCCTTCGACTCGGCGGCCGGCGTCAGCATCTTCCAGACGTGATCGAGGTAGGGCTCGGTCGCTTCCGGGACCATCTCGCGCATCGCGGTGGACCACGGCTCGTAGCTCTTGTGCTCACCCTTGAGGTGTTTGCCGACCGTGTAGAGCGGCGAGATGACGCCCGGGTCCAGGGCACCCTTGGCACCCTTGGCACCCTTCGACTCGTACTCGGCCTCCGGGGCCTCGGCCTTTGAAGGCCCGCGCTTAGCCCGCCAAGCTGCAGCGATGAGGTAGCCACTATGGTTCCTCAGTTCCGGAAACCCCATCGCGGTCACGCCACCCGCCGCACGCCTCTGGTACTTCGCCCGCCAGCTTGCGGAGGTGCTCCGCCGAACGCGCACGGAGGCCGGACTCACCCACCGCCAGATGGCGGGGCGGCTGGGCATCAGCCACGCGACCTATACGCGCCTGGAGAACAGCAACCAAAACGTGACCCTCAAAACGCTCACGCAACTCTGTCGCGCGCTGGACTGCGACCTAGGCGCGCTGTTCGGTGGCGACGTTCGACTGCGTCGTGGTCCGCGACGGCCATCGAGCAGGGCGTAGCGGGGCGGCGCGCATCGCAGATGGTCACCGCCGCCGCCGCAAGTCGAGCCGGAAGCGAGCCGGCCGCCGAGCGCTCCTTAGCCCGGGCCATCCAGGGAGCGACGTTTGACCTTGAGCCAGGACCGGGTGCGGCCGCCAACATAGGCGGAGGCCTCGTGCTTCGCGACGAGACCCTCGCATCCTCGCCGTTGCACTTCCTCCCACGCATCGAGGCCGTGGGCGGGCAAGCGGCGCGCCGCGAGGACTAGGTGTTGCCCCTCGATCAAATCCTCGAGGACTTCCCGCCTGGCACCGAGTGGGCAGTGTCGGAGATCTTGCCCATCCACATAGAGACAGTCAAACGTGATGTAGATTGGTGGGGTCACGAGGGCCTTGGGGTCGGGACGCCGCAGGAAGTCGAGACGGGACAGGAGCTGTTCATCGAACACGGCGACTTCCCCGTCCAAGATCAGCGTGGAGGCCGGTAACGAGGCGATCGCCGCGGCGAGCTGCCGAAATCTGCCGGTGTAGTCGAGGCCTGCTCGGCTCAGGAGGCGGACCGCATCGTCCTGTCGGTGAGCCAACAGTCGCCAGCCGTCATACTTTTCCTCGTAGACCCAGCCAGGCCGGTGAAACGGCGGCGCCGCGGTCGGGAGCATGGGCCGGATGAGCCAGCGGGCAGGGGACGGACCACGCTCCAGCGTCAAGCCGCCTGGGGTGCTCGTAGCTGTTGCCATCGTTGGTATGCATACGTACCCCATTAGTACGGATCTGTCAAGCCGAGGATGGACCCGAGCCGATGCGGACGAGACGAAGTCCAGTGCGACCTCTGCCTGACCCTCAGGATTCGCTTGAGCGCGCGAAGCCTTTATTTCGCGCGTGGGGTGCGCAAGGGGGGAGAGCGCGTGCGAAGCGGCTAACGTCCGAGGAGCGGAGCGACGCGGCGCGTAAGGCGGTTCAGGTTCGGTGGAAAGGGCTAAGCAAGGCTCAGCGGGCGGCCCTCGCTCGAAAGGCCGCGCTCGCCCGCTGGAGTAAGAAACGCGCCGAGTGAGCGAGTCAGAGGAGGAGCAAACACGGCGGAGCCCCTCCCCAACGACACGAGGGCCTCCGTATGGGAACGACGCCCTAACGCGATGTGAGTAGCTGTGGATCCAACCGAACCTTCTGCCTGGGCAATTTGTCCCCGGGGACGAGACCGTGTTCACGGTACCGATGCAGCTAGGTATAGAACTGGAGGCGAGAGACCCCTAAGAACCGACAGGGCTTGCTGACGTTGTGCGTGACCTGCTGTGAACTGGAACGTGATCCGGCCGTCGAGATCGACACGCTGAAGCCGAGCGAACGGCGCGTCGCACCGTGCCCACCGCGCATACGCCTGGTCTTGCTGGGGCGTGTTCGCGATCGCACACGCCTCGAGCACGAGAGCGAGGGCGCATGACCCGACCACGGCCATTCTCAGGGAACGGGAACGGGCCCCAGCGCCTGGACGATCAGCGCCCCGCACGTGCAGGTCATCCACACGCGATCAGTCTCGACGGCGCTGTCCAGCTCACCGCAATACTCGTGCTCAAGGATGAAGGCTTCAAGGGCGGCGCCGAGTGTGGTGGTCACGACAACGGCATTGGCCCGGTGCATCCAGACCCGCACCGACAAACGTCATCGATCATTGAAGTCGGCCGGCGCCGGCGCACTCATCGCACGGCTTGACGCGGTCACCAAATCCGATGCGCTGCCGGCCGGAACCGCTGCACGCCAAGCATAGCGAGGGCGGATCATCGGCCAGTTCCAGTCGATCTTCGCCCGCGCCGAGGCCGTCGTCCTCAGGGACTGATTGTTGTGGGGCTCGCATCACGACCTTGTCGGTCATGGCGTCGAGGATTTTGCCGTTCGGATCCGCGATCTGGGCAGGATCCGG
>QHSQ01000013.1 GCA_003221615.1 Candidatus Rokuibacteriota bacterium
CGCCGCCGTCCTCGATCACGCCAGCGCCTCGGGGGTCGTCACACTCTTCGCGCGCCCGCAGAGCCTCGACCGGGTCTGGGTGCGTTTCGGCTTCATTCCCGTCCCCGAGAGCACCTTGCCGCCCGATCTCGCGGGTCGACCGGGAGCGGGTCTCTATGCATGGCGTGGCGGCACCGCGCTGTGGACCCTTCGCGAGCACCTCCGCGACTGACATGCGCGTCCTCACGCTCGCCGGCGGCACCGGCGCGGCCAAGCTCATTCGCGGCCTTGCGACGTGCATGCCGCAGCGCGATCTGACCGTCATCGGCAACACGGGTGACGACACGGAGGTCTGGGGGCTGCGCGTCTCACCCGACCTCGACACCGTCATGTACGCGCTCGCCGGCATGCTCGACGTCGAGCGCGGCTGGGGACTGGCCGGCGAGACGTTCAACTGTCTGGCCGCGATGGCGACCCACGGCGCCGACACGTGGTTCAACCTGGGCGACCGCGACCTGGCGACGCATCTCACGCGCACGCGCGCGCTCGACGACGGCCAGTCGCTGGCCACGGTGACCGCGCGGCTCGCCGGGAATCTCGGCGTCGCCGCCTGCATCCTGCCGATGAGCGACGAGCCGGTCCGGACGATGATCCGTATTCCAGGCGGCCGGTTGACGTTTCAGGAATACTTCGTCCGTGAGAAAGCGCTCGTCGAGGTCGTCGGAGTCGACTACGAGGGCGCTGCGACCGCCCGTCCCGCGCCGGGCGTCATCGAGGCGATCCGGACCGCCGACGTGATCGTCGTGTGCCCTTCCAACCCCGTGACGTCCGTGGGGCCGATCCTCGCGGTGCCCGGGATCGTCGAGGCGCTGCGGTCGACCGCGGCGCCCGTGGTCGGCGTGAGCCCGATCGTCGGCGGCGCGGCGGTGAGCGGTCCGGCCGCGGCCCTCATGCGCGTTCGCGGCCTGGCCGTCTCGCCGCTGGGTGTCGCCGCGGCGTACGCGCCGTGGCTCCGGCGCTTGCTGATCGACGAGCGCGACCAGGCGTGCGCGCCGGAGCTGGCGCGGGCGGGCGTCGAGGCCGACCCGGCCGACATCATCATGACCACCCGCGCGCACGAGACCGCGCTGGCCCGGCGGATCCTCGAGCTCTCGGCGGAGCGGCGCGCGCGATGAACAATGGGGCCGCGGCTCGCTTGATCGTCGCCGTACCCGTGAAGGATCTGACGCACGCCAAGCAGCGGCTGACGAGGGTCCTCACGCCCGACGAGCGCGGGGAGCTGGCGCGCGCGATGCTGCGCGACGTGCTCCGGGCGCTCGCGGGAGCTCACGTCGATCGGGTGTGGGTCGTCACCCGCGACGCGGCGGCCGCGGCCATCGCGCGCGAGCTCGGCGCCGAGCCGCTGCCCGAGGCGGAGAATCGCGGCCACACCGCGGCGGTCGCGCTGGCGCAGGCCGAGGCGACCCGACGAGGCGCGCGCGGATTCCTGACGGTGCCGGGCGACGTCCCGTGCGTCACCACCGACGAGCTCGAGCAAATCATCGAGGGCGTGCGCGAGGGCGCGCCGGTGTTCGTCCCATCGCGCTCCGGGCTGGGCACCAACGGCGTCGCGCTGGCGCCGCCCGACGCGATGCCGCTGACGTTCGGCGAGCCGTCCTTCGCGCGCCACCTGGCGACGGCACGCCAGCGCGGCCTCGCGCCGCGCGTGCTCTCGCTGCCGGGGCTCGGGCTCGACGTCGACGCGCCCGAGGACCTCTCAGCGCTGCTGGCCGAACGCAGCGCCACCGAGACCGGCCGCCTCGTCTCGAGCTGGCGTGACCGCGCCGCACTGAGCCGGCCGCCCGGTAGAGTTGCGTGCGCTTCAGACCAATCATGACCCGCTACGAAGTCATCGGCGTGGAGGGCATCGGGGAGGTACGGCCGGGCGACGACATCGCGCGGCTGATCGTCGACGCCGCCAAGCGCCAGGGGACGCCCGTGGTGTCCGGCGATTTGCTCGTGATCGGCCAGAAGATCGTGTCGAAGGCCGAGGGCCGGCTCGTGAAGCTCGCGGACGTCCAGCCCTCGGCGATCGCGCTGGCGATGGCGCCCGGACTCGCCAAGGATCCCCGGTTGGTCGAGGTGATTCTGCGCGAGTCGCGGCGAGTCGTGCGCATGGACAAGGGCGTCCTGATCACCGAGACCCATCACGGCTGGATCTGCGCGAACGCCGGGGTCGACCAGTCCAACGTCGACGCCGACGTCGTGGCGCTCCTGCCTGAAGATTCCGACCGCTCCGCGCGCGCGGTCCGCGACCGCGTGCGCGCGTTCGCCGGAGTCGAGGCGTTCGTGATCGTCACCGACACGTTCGGGCGACCCTGGCGCGAGGGGCTCACGAACGTCGCGATCGGGATCGCCGGCTTCGCGCCGCTCCTGAGCTACCTCGGCGAGCGCGATCCCGCCGGCCGCCCGTTGCAGGCGACGATCCTGGCGCTCGCCGACGAGCTCGCGAGCGCCGCCGAGCCCGTCATGGGCAAGCTCGATCGCATCCCGGCGGCGATCGTGCGCGGGCTCGCGCTCAAGCCGAGCGAAGAAGGCTCGAAACCGTTGCTGCGCGAACCGGCGCGCGATCTCTTCCGCTGACACGGTGGTGACATGAACATCGCGATCCTCGGCGGCACGGGCAAGGAAGGCGCGGGGCTGGCGACGCGCTGGGCGCTGGTCGGTCACTCGATCATCATCGGCTCACGCGATGCCGAGCGGGCCAAGAACAAGGCGGCCGAGCTCCGCGAGCAGACCAAGAAGCTGCCGATCATGGGCGAGTCCAATGCCGAGGCGGCGCGTCTGGGCACGGTGATCGTCGTCGCCCTGCCGGCGCAGGGGCTCGCGGCGACGCTTCCTGAGGTGCGTGAGGGCTGCCGGGGCAAGGTCGTGATCTCGACGGTCGTGCCGCTCACGTTCGGAGGTCCGCGACTCTTCACGCCGCCGGCGTCCGGCTCGTCGGCGGAAGAAGTCCAGGCGCTCCTGCCCGACGCGAAAGTCGTGGCCGCCTTCCACCACATCGCGGCGCACGAGCTGTCCGAGACCGAGCGCGCGATCGAGTGCGATCTGCTCCTCTGCAGCGGCGATGCCGCCGCCAAGGATACCGTCGGCGAGCTCGGGCGCTCGATGGGCCTTCGCCCGGTCGACGTCGGCGCCCTGAGCAACGCCGGACCTCTCGAGGGCATCACCGCGGTTCTCGCGACGATCAACCGGCGCTACAAGCTGAAGAACTCCGGCATCAAGATCACCGGGCTCTGAGAGCCCGCGACGCGCGCCGATCAGGCGCGGGAGACGGCCAGCCCGAGGTAGATGATCACGACCGCGAGCAGCAGCACGACGCGGTCCATCCACGCGATCGCCGAGAGCGCCGGCTGCGGGTCGTCCCCCGCGGCCACGGCGCGCGCCAGACGCGGCACCTGCGCGAAGTCGCGCTGACCGGCGACCGCGACGGCGGCGAGCACGAGCATGAACTTGAGCGCCAGGAGCAGCGCGGCCCCGCTCTCCAGCACCTGGTCGAGCGGGCCGAGCCAGGTCACGTTGTAGAACCCGGTCAACGCGACGAGCGCGATCGCGATCCACGTGACCCGCCGCCCGCGCCGGAGCGTCTCGGCGAGCGGCGCGGCACCATCGCGCCGGGCCGCGGGCACGAGCACGTGGGCCTGATACATGAGCCCGCCCATCCAGGTCACGACCCCCAGCAGGTGCAGCCACACCGAGACGAGCGCCGGCGTCACGACGCGCCGTCGGCCAGACGCGCCACGACGCGCTCGACGTCGGCGAGATTGCTGAAGAGCACGTCGGGCTGGCACGTCGCCAGCTCGTCGACCGGGTGCTGGCCGGTCGCGACGGCGACCGCCACCGCGCCGCAGCCTCGGGCACATTCGACGTCGTGCGGCGTGTCGCCGATGATCGTGATGCGATCGAAGGCGAAGTCGTGGCCGAGGGCACGCGCCCGCTCGCGCGCGATGGCAGGCAAGCGACGCCGGTCGGCATCGTCGCCGCCGTAGGCGGCCACCCGAAAGAGCGGCCAGAGCCCCGTCGGCTCGAGCTTGATCCGGGCGCCCGCCTCGATGTTCCCGGTCAAGAGCCCGACGACCGCGTCCGGCCGCGCGCCGAGCCGCCGGACGACCTCCGCCACACCCGGCAATACCTGGACCCGCGAGCCGTCACCGATGATCTTCGTGAGCTCGCGCACGTAGGCCTGAAAGCAGTCGTCGACGCGCGCGCGGATCCGCTCGACGTCCAGGCCCGCCTCGGTCATGAGGTCGTGGACGATGCGCAGGTCGGTGCGGCCGCGGAAGTCGTACCGGTCGATCGTCCCGGCGGTGCCGTACGTTTCCTCGAGCGCGCGCGCGAACGCCGTGCGGCCGGCGCCGCGCACGCTCACGAGCGTGCCGTCGATGTCGAAGAGGAAGAGGCGCACCTTACGGAGACGCCAGGCGGCGGACGCGAGCGATCACCGCCGGCACCGCATCGAGCACGAGATCGATCTCGCTGGCGGTGGTCCAGCGGCCGAGCGTGAAGCAGAGCGAGCCCTCGGCGGTGTCGCGGTCACAGCCGATCGCCCGCAGCACGTGCGACGGCTCTCCGGTCATCGCCGTGCAGGTGGCGCCCGACGAGGCGGCGATGCCGCGCAGGTCGAGGTCCGTCAGCACGCTCTCGGCCTTCACGCCCGGCACGACGATCGACACGTGATGCGGGAGCCGGTCCGATCCACGCGCGCCGGTCAAGCGCGCGTCCGGAATCCGCGCCAGCAGTCCCGACAGGAGTCGATCGCGCAGCTCGCCCAGACGCGCCACCTCGCCGGCCACCTCGACCCGCGCCAGGTCGGCGGCCACGCCCATGCCGGCGATCGCGGGCAGGTTCTCGGTGCCCGCGCGATAGCCGCGCTCCTGACCGCCGCCGACCGTGAGCGGCGCGAGCTTGATGGTCCCGCGCACCCAGAGGGCGCCGGCGCCGGGCGGCCCGTAGAGATCGTTCGACGAGAGCGTGAGGAGATCGATGCGGCAGTCGTCGACGGGGAGCGGGACGCGTCCGGCCGCGCCGACCGCGTCGACGTGGAACGGCACGCCGCGCGCGCGGGCGATCCGGCCGATCTCACGGACCGGCTGAATCGTGCCGATCTCGTTGTTGGCCGCCATGATCGAGACGAGCGCCGTGTCCGCGCGAATCGCGCTCGCCACGGCTTCGGGGTCGACGCGGCCGTCGGCGTCGACCGCCACGTAGGTCACGCTCCAGCCGCGCTTCTCGAGATCACGACAGGAATCGATCAGCGAGACGTGCTCGATCGTGGAGGTGACGACGTGCCGGCCGGCGGCCCGCTGGGCCAGCCCCTTGATGGCGAGGTTGTTGGCCTCGGTGGCGCTGGCGGTGAAGATCACGCCGCCGGGAGTCGCCGCGAACAGCCGCGCCACCTTCCCGCGCGCCCCGTCGAGAGACGAGCGCGCTTCGAGCCCGAGGGAGTGCTGCGCATTGGGATTGCCGACGCCGCCTTCGAAGAACGGCCGCATGACCGCCACGACGCGAGGATCGACCGGGGAGAAGCCCGCGTAGTCGAGATACACGCGGGTGCCCGAGGTCGGAAGACCGGTTCTAGCGGGCCTTTCGGACGAAGAAGCGGAAGACCGCGCCATTCCTCTGCATCTCCAGGAGCTCGTTGCCGGTCCGGGCCGCCCAGCTCTTCATGTCCGCTTCGGAGCCGGGGTCATCCGACGTGACCTCCAGCACCTGGCCCGGCTCCATGCGTAACAGGGCCTCACGTGTCTTGACGATCGGCATCGGACAGAAAAGCCCGAGGCAATCGATCATCTTGTCGGCGACGACCGGCATATGGGGCTATTCCCTTGAAAATTCTGACATCGAGCGGGTGACCCAAGCAATCCTTCCTTGCGCGAGGTTAGCACAGGCCGCAGATCGGCTGCCGGCATTGCCCTCGTGCTGCGAGGACTCCCTGCCCGCGGATTCGCGACCTCCCGCTATACTCGGTATCCTCAGGCCGCGGCACCTGGAGCCGGCCTCCCGCCCGGCCCTCAGGTTTACGCCAGCGATCCGGACGACCGGCTCAGGGGTAACAGCGCTCGGTTGGGAAGGCTGTCGTTGACGGCCCGAGGTGTTTGCGGGCAGGGCCGATTGGGTGGTGCAATGAAGCGTTGTCCTGCATGTGGCAGGGTCGACGACCGCGATGCCGACCTGATCTCGAGACGCCGGCCACTACTTCCCTGACGCTCATGCCGTCGCGCGCGACGACCCGTCTGCACTCGTCTTCCGCTCCCCCACGAGGGATGGACCTCGAACATTTCGGTCTTCGCGAGTGGCCGTTCTCGAACGCGCCCGATCTTCGATTCGTCTATCTGGGCGCGCACCACGAGCAGGCGCTCGCGTATCTACGCCACGGCATGGAGGCACAAGAGGGCATCATCGTCTTCACCGGAGAGCGCGGCACCGGCAAGACGACGACGTGTCGGGTGCTCTTGAACCGGCTGCCCGAGCGCGTCGACGTGGCGTTGATCCTCAATCCCGTTCTGACTCCGATAGAGCTTCTTACCGTCGTCTGCGACGAGCTCGGGGTGACCTACGGGATGGACGCGTCCAACCTGGCGGTGCTCCGCGACGCCCTCTACCGAGAACTGGCAGCCCGCCGGGGCACGCGGCGCACGGTTGTGATCGTGGACGAGGCCCAGAACCTGGACCTCGACGTGCTCGGGCAGCTCTGTTTCCTTTCGAACCTCGAGATCGACGGGCGGAAGCTTCTCAAGATCCTCCTGATCGGGGAGCCGGGGCTCCTCGAGCGCCTGGGGCGCACGACGCTGCATCCGCCTTCGCACGCGACGACGGGCTACTATCTGCTGCCCTTGGCCGAGGACGAGACGTGCGCGTACGTGCGCCACCGGCTGGCGATCGCCGGCGGCCGAGACGTCTTCGAAGCTGAGGCGCTGCGGGACGTGCATCACCTGTCGTCCGGCGTGCCCCGCCTGATCAACACCATCTGCGACCGCGCCCTGTCGAGCGCGGTCGCCCAGCGGCGTCGAATCGTCGACCGGTCGACCGTGCGCGCGGCCGCGCGCTCCGTGCTGGGTCCCGCCAGCTCACCGGCGCTCGAGGCTCGGGAGGAAGCTCCGCCGGTCAAGCGGGTGGCGATTTCCCGCGAGCCTTCCCCGGCCCGGCGGGCGGCGCGCGCGCGGCGGCCGCTCTGGCCGTGGCTCGTGAGCGGTGGGCTCGTCCTCGGCGCGGTAGCGATCGGCGCCGCCTTCCTTGGGCAGCGTCCGGCCGATGTCGGGGCGCCTGAGCCCGATACGCATGCAGAAGCCAAGGCCTCCACCAGCGTCGATCCGCCACCTGCTCCTACGGCGCCGGAGGTTGCTGACCCGCCGCGCGGCTCGCAGCCCGACGTGATTCGACGAGCCGAAACGGCTCCGCAGCTCGATACCGCCCGGCCGACCGAGGAGCCGGTGCTGGCGGCGCGTCCCACTGCGCCCGCGCTGGCACGGCGCGCCGCGCCCGCAATGAGCGTCGCTCCCGAGCCGTCCGGGTCGACGGTCGAGACACCACGGCAGAAACGCCGCCGAGCCCGCACCGAGCTACCGGCCACGGCATCGCCGGCCCCAGCCTCCGACCGGGCGCTACCGCCTCAGGAGCTGAAGATCGACATGCTCGTCTGGGCGGCTGAGCCCCGGGAGCGGATGGTCTACGTGAACGGACACAAGTACGTCGAAGGCGAAACCTTGGAGAACGGCGCCGTTCTCCAGCGGATCGAGCAGGACGGTATCGTGGTCATCCAGGAGGGCCAACGCCTTCGCGTGCGCTCCGAGGCACGATAGTCGATCCTCGGATCTTCTACTCGGTAGATCAGGTAGTTGCGATACACCACCTAAACTTTTCCTGCCTTGACCGCCTATGGCGGCAATAGAATAATCTTGTCATGTCGCGCGAGTCCGGCGATATCGCGTCCGCGGGTCGGCTCCTGAAGCGTAAAGTCCTGCTGGCGCTCACTCTTTCGTCGCTGGTTCCGCTTCTGGTTCTGGCCTACGTTGTTTATCGCTATGTCAGGCCCGATCTGCACCCGGCGGACATCACGAAGTTCTACGGACTTCACGCCCTCCTCCTGTTCACCGTCCTCGCCATGGTGGGCGGCGCCTACATCATCTGGGACCTCGGGCGGGCCTTCGCGAAGATCGCGGAGCTGCTCTCGAGAGAGCCCAAGCTCGCCGAGCTCGGGGGCCGCAGCGACGAGGTCGGCACCTTGATGCGGTCGTTCTCGAACATGCTCGGCACCGTCGAGCAGCAGGCCATCGACATCAACACCTTTGCCATGCGGCTCGACGCCGCGTATCGCGAGCTGGAAGCGACCAATGCCAAGCTCAAGGAGACCTCGTTCAAGGACGAGGTCACCGGACTCTACAATCGACGCTTCTTCTCGCTCCGCCTCGAGGAGGAGATCTCACGCTTCAGGCGGTTCAATCACCCGGTATCCGTGGTGGTGCTCGACCTGGACGGGTTCAAGAGCGTCAACGACGAGTTCGGCCACGCGGTCGGCGACGAGACCCTGCGCGATGTCGGTCAGATCCTCATGAAGCACTCGCGCGGCATCAACGTTGTCTCTCGCTACGGCGGCGACGAGTTCGCCGTCCTGCTGGTCGAGACCTCCAAGAGCGGCGCTCGGCTCTACGCGGACCGGATACGGCAGGTCGTCGCGACCTTCCCCTACTCGCATGGCAAGCGCGTCACCGCGAGCTTCGGCGTCGCCAGCCTCCCGGACGACGAGGCCTCCACGTCGGAGGAGCTGTTCCGCGCCGCCGATGGGGCGCTCTATGCCGCGAAGCGGGCCGGCAAGAACCAGGTCGTGGCGGCAGGTCCGGGCCAGAAGGTAGATTGACATGGGGCAGCGAGAGGTCCTGATCGTCGACGACGATCGCCAGGTGCGCGAAGTCCTGCACCAGATCTTCCTCGGCGCCGGCTACAAATGCTTGCTGGCCAACGATGGGCAGGAGGGGGTCGAGGTCTTCCGGGCTTCGGTCCGCGAATCGCGCTCACCCCTGACCGTGACCGATCTCAAGATGCCGGTCATGGGCGGCATCGATCTGCTCCAGCAAGTGCGTCAAGCCGATCCCGACGCGGCCGTCATCGTCCTGACCGGCGCGGCCGACGTGAAGACGGCGATCGCCAGCCTGAAGCTCGGCGCCTACGACTTCATCATGAAGCCGGTGAACGTGGACGAGCTCCTCATCGCCGCCGACCGGGCCCTCGAGCGGCGCCAGCTCCTGATCGAGCACCGCCACTATCAGGAGCTCCTCGAGCGGCGGGTCGAGGAGGCGACGCGGGGATTGGCGCAGCTCAACCGCGAGCTGCAGGACGCGTATCGGACGACCCTGGAGGCGCTTGGATCCGCGCTCGACACGCGTGACGTCGGGACCGAGTCACACTCGCGCCGCGTCCACGGCTACGCGATGGCCACCGCGCGCGTCTACGGCGTGCCGGAACCCGACCTCCCAGCCCTCGCCCACGGGGTGCTGCTCCACGACATCGGAAAGATCGGCATCCCCGACGGCATCTTGTTGAAGCCCGGCCCGCTCACCGACGAAGAGTGGAAGATCATGCGGCGCCATCCCGAGATCGGCCGGCAGCTGATCGAGAAGATTCCGTTCCTGCAGGGCGCCGTGCCGATCGTCTACTGCCACCACGAGAAGTGGGACGGCAGCGGGTATCCGCAAGGCCTCAAGGGCGAGGAGATCCCGCTGGGCGCGAGAATCTTCATGGTCGTCGACGCCTTCGACGCGATGACCTTCGACCGGCCCTACTCGAAGGCGCAGCCCTTCGACGTCGCCAAGGCCGAGATCAAGCGTTGCTCCGGCAAGCACTTCGACCCGACCGTCGTCACGGCGTTCTTCAACGTCCCCGAAACCCTGCTCGAGGATATCCGCCGCAAAAGCGTCGAGCCCTGACCGCCGGCCGCTTCAGGCCCGCGCGTCCATCCCGAGCTCTTCGCACAGGCGGCGCACGCGCGCGGACGCCGCCGCCAGCTCGTCCTCGCTGAGACCCAGCTCCAGGCCGCGCTTCACGAGCCCCTGCAGCTCGCCGGCAGCCACGATCGCCTCGTCACGGCTGCCGGCCTCGGCGAGGCGGCGAATCGACAGCGCGCGCACCGCCGCGATGCCCTCGAGCGCCCGGACGACCGCCGCGCCCGTCTCGGCCTGACGCTCCGGGCCGATCGACGTGAACCGGAGCGCATGCAACAAGGGGTCGAGCGCCTCCTCGTAGTCGCCGGCGTCGAGCCGCCGGCTGCCGAGCTCCGCGTAGCCCCACCAGAGCCTCTGATCGACTTCGTCGCGACGCGTCGGCGGCAGCGAGTCGGTCGGGATCGTCTGGAGGAGCTCCTCCGCGCGCTGGAGCGTCCCGAGCGCTTCGGACTCGCGCCCCTCCTGCATGCTGAGGATGGCCTGGGCCGTCAGCTGCCCGATCTCGCCGCCGAACGTCCCCGAAAGCAGCCCGCGAAACCCCGCCGCGCGCACCGCGGGAAGCTTGGGATCCTCCAGCGCCTCGTGCAGGATCTGGCGCGCGCCCGGAAACTCCTGCCGCTGGAGGAGCGCCGTGGCGGCTTGCTCGTAGGCCTGCCAGAGCGCATCGTGCGCCGCCTCACGCGCGTCCGCGAGCGCCTGGTCCGATGCCATGACGGCGAGCCCTCGCTCGGTCCACACGATCGCCGAACGAATCACGGCCATCCGGTCGTCGGTGTCGTGGCTGCCGGCCCGCGCGAGCCGCGACTGGGCGGCCTCGAGCGCGAGGGTGGCGAGATGGCGTCGGTACGTCCCGCGCTCCGTCTCGGACGCCGCATCGATGGAAGATTCGAGCGCCGCGTGCGCGCCGTCGTCGTCGCCGAGCGCCTGCTTGGCGAGCCCGACCACCGACCAGAGCGCCGCGGTCTCGCGCGACGAGGCTCCGCCCGCCTCCCGGCCCGGCCGCCCCAGCGCTTCCTCTCCGACGGTCAGGACTTCGTCGAACCGCTTGTCCTGATAGAGAGCGAAGCAGCGTTCGACGAGCGGCGAATCCCGCTTGAGTGTCGTATCGATCTCCGCGGGACCGGTCGAAGTCGGAAGCGGTGTTTTCAGCGGAGCCTCGAAGCGGGCCGACGCCGCGGAGTCGGTCGGCGGCTGCTCGATGCCACGCGCCTGCGGCGGCGCCGGGCGCAAGACCCTGTGGGGTCGCGCGTGCGGCGACACCTTGCTGCGGCGTCGGCGAATGGGCGGCGGCGGAGGCTCCGCCGATTGCGGCGGCTCGACGTCCTCTGGCGCCGGTGGCGCGACGCGCTCGAATGCCGAGAGCGTCTGAGCCGACGGCGTGAACTCCGCGAGCGGCGGTATGGGCTCCTCGAGCGATCGACTCGGCTCCTCGAGCGGCGGTGTCGGCTCCTCGAGCGGCGGTGCGAGCTCCGCGATCAGCGGCTTGATGTGGACCGGCCTCGGCTCGGGGTCGACGACTTGAAACTCGAAGGCCTCGATTTCGTCTGACTCGGCTTGCACCGGCGGTCGCTCGGAATCAATGGGCTTCGGCTCGGCCTCGCCGACAGGCGGCGCAACGAGCTCGGTGAACCAGTCGCCGATTTCGCGGGGCTCGGTCTGAGTCGGGTGCGATCGAGCTTCGACGTGCTCCGGCTCAGGCTCGACCGTCGGAGGCTCCGGCTCGACCCGAGGCAGCTCGGTTTCGATGCGCTCGACCTCGTCCTCGACTGCCGCCGGCTCGGCGTCGAACCGAGGCGGAACATAGTGTGGCTCCGGCGGGGCCACGGGCTCCTCGACCGGAATCAAGAACGACGGTACTTCGAGCGCCGGAGCCGGGACGGGCTCGGGGGGCGCGGGAGCGACGTGTTCCGGCGGTGAGGGCTCCGGCGGGCGCTCGGCAGGCCGAATAGGCCTGATCTCCTCGCGCGGCAGCGGTGGCGGGACATAGTCCGCCGGTGGGGGGAACACGAATCCGCCGGTGGGTCGAGCGGCCGACGGCGACTCGATCAGCCTCCTGGGCAGGATGCTCTGCGCCGGACGTGGCGGCACTGCGCCAAGGATCGGGCGAGGCTGAGCCGGCTCGGGCCGAGGGTGGCGACGCGGTCGGGGCCGGGTCGGCCACATCAGCTCGAGCACGCCCAGCACCAGCAGGACGCAGGCGCCCGCGACGGCGGCGAGGATGAGCGCTTCTTCACTCAACACGCGCAGTTAACCCGCCTCAGCACCGAAGACCATTGAACCCGGGTCATGGCAGTCATACCAAGAAAGAATTGGTCAGGCCCGCTGCCTGGATATGAGCGCGCGGTCGGCCTCCTCGGGCGGCGACCCTCACGAATTTAATGCTAGCATGCGACCAGGGAGGACTTTCGATGCGCCGCGTCGCCGTGATCGGGGTTGGAGTGACCAAATTCGGGTTGCACGACCGCACCTCGGCCGAGCTCTTCGCCGAGGCCGCGCGAGAGGCGCTGGCGGATGCCGACGTGCCGGCGAGCGCCGTGCAGGGGCTCTACTACGGCAATGTGGTGGGCGGCGAGACCGAGCACCAGCTGCACACCGGCCCGCAGGCCGCCTCGGTTCTCGGCATCCCCTCGGTGCCCACGACCCGATTCGAGACGGCGTGCGCCAGCTCGCACGCCGCATTCCGCCACGGCGTGATGGAGATCGCGGCCGGCGTCTCCGACATCGTCCTGGTCGGCGGCGCCGAGCGGGTACTGAACGTTTCCACGGCCGAGTCGACCGAGTACTTCGCCTACGCCTCTGACGCCGTGTGGGAGCAGCCCCTGGGCCTCACCTTCCCCGGCGTGTTCGCCCTGATCGCGCGGGCGCACATGGAGAAGCACGGCACGACCGAGGCCCAGATGGCCGCCGTCGCCGTGAAGAACCACCGGCACGGCGCCTTGAACCCCAAGGCGCAGTTCCAGAAGCCGATCACGATCGAGCAGGTGCTGAAGTCGGCCTACGTCGCCGACCCGCTCAAGCTCTACGACTGCTGCCCGTTCTCGGACGGCGGCGCCGCGGTCGTCCTGGCGTCCGAAGAGGTGGCGCGCAAGCACCGCAAGCCGATCTGGGTCCTGGGCTCCGCGGCGGCGTCCGACTGGATGCTGCTCGGCGACAAGCGTGACCTCTCCCGCGTGCCCGCGACCGAGCGTGCCGCGGCCGCCGCCTACCGCCAGGCTGGGATCGGGCCCTCCGACGTGGACGTGGTCGAGCTGCACGACTGCTTCACGATCGCCGAGATCATCGCCACGGAGGGGCTCGGCCTCTTCGAGCCGGGCGCCGGAGGGCGCGCCGCCGAGAAGGGCCTGACCGGGCTCGGCGGAGAGATCCCGGTGAATCCGTCCGGGGGCCTGAAGGCCAAGGGCCACCCGATCGGGGCGACGGGCGCCGCGCAGGTGGCGGAGATCGTGACGCAGCTCCGCGGCGAGGCCGGCCCCCGCCAGGTCGAGGGCGCTCGCCGGGGCCTCACCCACACGCTCGGCGGCAACACCGCGACCGTCCTGGTAAGCCTCTTCGGTCGTGACTGAGCCGACGCTCACCGCTCGCGCGTTCTTCGAGAAGGCGCGGGCGGGCCAGCTCACCGCCATTCGCTGCGGCTCGTGCGGCGAGCTCTCCATGCCTCCCAGGGAGCTGTGCCCGAACTGCCACGCGCATTCCTGGCAGCCGGTCGTGCTCGGGGGCGAGGGCACGATCGCGAGCTTCACGGTGATCCGTGTGGCGCCTCGAGCTCACGCGGCGGACGTGCCCTACGCCATCGCCGTCGTGCGGCTCAAGGAAGGCGTCTCGATCCTCGGCCGGATCGTCGACATGCCGCTCGAAAAGCTCGCCGTCGGCCTGCCGGTCCGCTTTCGCCCGCTGATCGCGAAGGACCTGACGACGTCCGTCGGGTTCGGCCCGGCGTAGATTGAGCGGGGACCTAGGTCGGCGGCGGCGTCGTCTTCGCGTCGCGCGAATCGAAGTCGGGCCAGAACCTCCTGACGAAGCGCTCGGCGGTGCCGCCGATCAGTTGCTCGCGCACCGACTCCGAGAAGCCGACCTTGTCCACCGTCCGGTAGGACCTCCTCCAGGGTGCCCGAGCCGGCCGGAATCACCCCGTAGTTGGCGCCGGCGTCGTCGAGCACACGCAGGTAGCTCTCGGCGCTGCCGTACTGCTCGAGAAACTTCGCGAACGAACCGTAGGCCTTCGCGAGCTCCCGGTCCATGAATGCCACGAACGACTCCGGCGCGCGCAGCGGCCGGTCGTAGCAGTGGAGGTGGAAGTCGACGACCGGCATCAGACCGTGGAGTAGCCGCCGCTGACGCTGATCGTCTGGCCGGTGACCCACCCCGCGAGGTCGGAGGCGAGGAAGGCCACGAGCGGCGCGACGTCCTCCGGCTTGCCGAGGCGCCGGATCGGATAGAACGCGAGGATCCGCTCACGGTTCTTGGCGATGAATTCCTTGTCGCTGTGCGAGGTCTCGATCCAGCCGAGCGCGAGCGAGTTCACGGTGATGTCCAGACGGCCGAGCTCCTTGGCGAGCGTGCGCGTGAGCGACAGCACCGCGCCTCGCGCGCCCGCCGACACGCCGAGCCGCTGCTGGCCGACGCGCGCCGAGTCGCCGACGATGCTGATGATGCGCCCGCCTTTCTGGGCGGCGAGCTTCGGCGCCGCCGCGTGGCAAGTGTTGAAGACGCCATAGAGGTCGACGTCCACCTGACGCCGCCACTCCTCGGGCGTCGTCTCGAGAAACAGCTTCGCCTCGACGTAGCCCGCGTTGTTGACGACGACGTCGAGCCGGCCCAGATCCGCGACGATCTTGTCGATCATCGCGCTCACGGCCGCGTAGTCGGCGACGTCACCCTGGTAGGCCGCCGCGCGGCCGCCGAGCCCCGTGATCTCCGCGACGAGCGAGTCGGCGTCGGCCTTCGAGTGCATGTAGTTGACGGCGACCGCCGCGCCCTCGCGGGCCAGGGTCAGCGAGATCTCGCGTCCGACGTCGCGCGCGCCGCCGGTCACCAGCGCGACTTTGCCCCCGAGGCCGAGGTTCACCCCAATCCTCCGGCGCGGCCGATGAGGCGGAAGAGACGATCGGGGCTCACGGGCAGCTCGGCCACCTCGATCCCCAGAGGCGACAGCGCGTCCGCGATCGCGTTGGCGATGGCCGCCGGCGCGCCGATGGTGCCGCCCTCGCCCATCCCGCGGAAGCCGCCGAGCGTCACCGGCGACGGCGTCTCCAGGTGGTGCACCTCCATCATGGGGATCTCGCACGCGGAGGGCACGACGTAGTCCATCAACGTGCCGCTCAAGAGCTGGCCGTGCTCGTCGTACACGATCTCCTCGAGGAGCGCCGCGCCGATCCCCTGCGCGACGCCGCCGTGCACCTGGCCGTCGACGATGAGCGGATTCACCATGCGTCCGCAGTCCTCCACCACGACGTAGCGCAAGGTCTTCACCTGAAAGGTCGCGCGGTCGACCTCGACCAGCGCCAGGTGCGTCGCGTTGGATGCGGTGCCGTAGTACGGGTCATAGAACTTCGTGGCCTCCAGCCCGGGCTCGAGCCCCTTCGGCAGCTGGCGGGCGCCGGAGTACGCGGCGCGGGCGACCTGTCGGATCATCACGCTCCGGTCCGGCATCCCGCGCACCGCCAGCCGGCCGTCAGCCAGCGTGATGTCGGCAGGGTCGGCCTCCAGGAGATGGCCCGCGATCAGCAGCATCTTCTCGCGCACGGCGCGTCCGGCCAGAATCGCGGCGCCGCCGGCGAGCACCAGACTGCGGCTCGCGTAGGTGCCGGTCCCGTAGGGCGACACTTCGGTGTCGCCGTGGAGCACGCGCACGTCCTCGATCGGCACGCCGACCTCGTCGGCGACGATCTGGGCCAGGGTGGTCTCGAGGCCCTGCCCGTGAGACGCGACGCCGAACACCGCCGTGACCTTGCCCGCCGGATCGAAGCGGATCGTGGCCGCCTCGGTGCCCGTCGAGACCGGCATTCCCGGAGAAACCGGAATCGCGGAGCCGATGCCCGTCAGCTCGACGTAGGACGCGACGCCGATCCCGAGCCAGCGTCCGGCGGTGCGCGCCCGCCTCTGTTCGTCGCGGGCCGCCTTGTAGTCGAGCGCCTCGCGCGCCTTCAGGAGTGAGCCCGTGAAGCTCGAGCGGTCCCACACGATCCCGGACGGCGACTTGTACGGAAAATCCTCGTCACGGATGAAATTGCGCAGGCGAATCTCGGTCGGATCGAGCCCGAGCTGACGAGCGGCGCGATCCATCAGGCCCTCGATCACGAAGACCGCGGGCGGCCGCCCGACGCCGCGATAGGGGCCGAGCGGCGCCTTGCAGGTCGCGACTCCGCGCGTACGTCCGCGATAGGTCGGCACACGGTACGGCCCCGGCAGGAAGCTGATCGTCTGCACGGGCTCGATGGCGGCGGTCCACGGATAGATCGAGTAGGCGCCGACATCCGCGGTGACCTGGGCACGGAGCCCGACGATCGTCCCATCGCGGTTCACGCCGAGCTCGGCTTCGACGATCTCGTCCCAGGCGTGCGTGGTCGATAGGAGATCCTCGCGGCGATCGCCGATCCACTTCACCGGGCGTCCGAGGCGCCGCGCCATCACGCACGTGGCGATCTCCTCGGGATAGAGCGAAGCCTTGGCGCCGAAGCCGCCGCCCACGTCGGTCGCGATCACGCGGATCTGGTGCTCGGGCATGCCGAGCAGATCGGTCAGGATGTCGCGCACGAGGCCCGGACACTGAGCGGAGGAGCGTAGCGTGAGCGTCCCGCTCCCCGTCGTGTAGTCCGCGAGGCAGCCGCGGTTCTCCATGCAGACCGGGGTGTGCCGATGAAAGCGAAACCGCTCACGCACGACCAGCGCCGCGCCGGCCAGCGCGCCGTCGACGTCGCCCCGGGCGAACTCGCGGCTGACCAGGAGGTTCGTGCCCGCTTCCTCGTGCAGCACCGGGCTCCCGGGCGCGAGCGCCTCGTCCGTGTCCCTGACGATCGGCAGCGGCTCGTAATCGACGACGAGGCGCTCGACGGCGTCCTCGGCCACGTACCGGCTCTCGGCGGCGATCATCGCGATGGCCTCGCCCACGTGGCGCACCTTGCCGAGGGCGAGCGGCGGGAAGCTCGTGGTCTTGACGTTGGGCGTCTTGGACTCGGCGCGCACGGGCTTCGCGGCGCGCGCGATGTCCTCGCCGGTCAGCACCGCGGCCACGCCGGGCAGCGCGAGCGCGGCCGACACGTCGAGCCGCGCGATCCGCGCGTGAGCATGCGGCGAGCGGAGGAACGCCGCGTAGAGCATCCGCGCCGGCCGGTGGTCGTCGACGTAGCTCCCCTGCCCGGTCAGGAGACGAGGATCCTCGCGCCGCGCCACGCGGGCGCCGACGAGCCGCGGCAGGCTGAGGCCCACGAGCTCTCTCCGAACCTAGCGCCCGGAGGCGAGAATGGGCGCGGCGGCCCGAACCGCGTTGACGATGCCCTGGTAGCCGGTGCAGCGGCAGAGGACGGCCGAGATGCCCTCGCGGATCTCGCGGTCGCTGGGCGACGGGTTCGTGCGCAGGAAATCGAGCGCGGTCATCAGCATGCCGGGCGTGCAGAAGCCGCACTGCAGGCCGTGGTGCTCGCGGAACGCCTCCTGCAGCGGATGAAGCTTGCCGTCCCGCATCAGGCCCTCGACCGTCGCCAGCTCGGCGCCGTCGGCCTGCACGGCGAGCATGATGCACGAGCGCGCGGCCTCGCCGTTGAACAGAATCGTGCACGCGCCGCAGATCCCGTGCTCGCATCCCACGTGCGTGCCGGTGAGCCCGAGGTCCTCGCGGATGAAGTCGACCAGGAGCTTGCGCGGCTCGCATCGCCCCTCGTGGGCGACGCCGTTCACCTTCAAGCGGACCGTCACCATGTCAGCCACGCGCGACTCCGATCGCCCTGGTGAGGGCGCGCTTCGTGAGCACTCCAGCGAGATGACGCCGATAGTCGGCCGAGGCGTGGATATCCGCGTCGGGATCGACCAGCTCGGTCGCCCGACGCGCCGCCGCCTCGATCGCCGCTTCGCCGAGCCCCTCGCGCTCCAGAATCTCCTCGGCGGCGCGCAACCGCACGGGCACGGGCCCGGCCCCGGCGGTGGCCAGGCGCGCCAGCGTGCAGCGCTGGCCGTCGCGCACGACGATCGCCGCGATACCGACGATCGCGAAATCACCGTGTCTGCGCGCGAACTCTTCGAGCGCGTAGCCTGCGCCGGCCGGCATCGCCGGCAGCCTCACCTCGGTGAGGATCTCGTCGGGCGCCAGGTTCGTCGTGAGGTAGGTCTGGAAAAGATCCGCGGCGCGGATCACCCGCTCGCCCTTGGCCCCGCGCGCGACCACCTCGCCCTCGAGTGCCGCCAGCACGGCCGGGTATTCGGCCGATGGATCGGCGTGGGCGATCGAGCCGCCGATGGTGCCCCGGGTGCGGATCGGCAGGTGCCCGACCCAGCGCGTGGCCTCTTTCAAGAGCGGCAGCCGCTGGGCGACGACGGGCGAGAACTCGATCGTCCGCTGGCGGGTCATCGCGCCGAACCTGACCTGGCCGTCCTGCTCGCGGATGTAGGCG
>QHSQ01000014.1 GCA_003221615.1 Candidatus Rokuibacteriota bacterium
CTCGGCGAGCCCCGCCGGCGCGGGCGCCGGCTCCTCTCGCTTGGCCGGAAAGTCGAGCTCGATCCACTCGCCGGCGCGATCGCCGGTGAGGAGGCCACTCTTGGTGTGAAAGCGCGCCTGCTGGGTCGGGGGCAGGTGCCCCTCCTCCCAGAGGACGTGGGCGCTGGCCAGCGTGGCGTGACCGCAGAGGGCGACCTCCACCGCCGGCGTGAACCAGCGAAGCGCGAAGCCGTCGGCCTGACGAACGAGAAACGCCGTCTCGGAGAGGTTGATCTCGCGCGCGACGCTCTGCATCCAGCTTTCGTCGCGAGGCGCCGGCAGGAGGCACACCGCCGCGGGGTTGCCCGCGAACGGCGTCTCGGCGAACGCGTCGACCTGAGTGATCTTGAGGCCCATGGCGACGCAAAGTGTCGCAGCAACGGTGTTACAGTCCAGGCATGATCGCCGCGGGAACCGGTCTCGCCGTCGGCGGCACGGTTGACAACGCCGCGCTCGAGGCTTCGCTCCAGGCCGTCGAGCGGAGTGGGACCGACCGCGCCGACCTCGCCCTGGTCTTCGTCACCGGCGACGCCTACGCGCGCGCCCACGAAGCTCTGCACGCAGTCCGTCGCGTAACCGGGGCGCCGGTGGTCCTCGGCTGCAGCGGGACCGGCATCCTGACCGAGCGGCGTGAAGTCGAAGAGGAGCTGGCGGTCGCCGTCCTGGTGGTGCGCTGCGAGCGCCTGGTCGCGACGCCCTTCTCGTTCGAGCGCCAGGGCGAGCGGCGCGATCTCGGCACCGAGCTCGCTCAGAAGATCGGCTCGACCGTCGCCGAAGGCGGGTGCGTTCTCGTGCTGCCGGATGCGATGGGGTGCAACCCGCCCGCGCTGCTGACCCAGCTCGGTGAGTCGCTCGGCTTCGTGCCCGTGCTCGGGGCGGTCGCGGCGGGCGAGCCGATGTTCGAGCTCTACAACACCGACGCCGCCGAGGGCGCGCTCGTCGGCGTCGCGCTCTCCGGTCTGGCGCCGGTCATCGGCGTGACGCAGGGCTGCACGCCCATCGGCGAGCCCTACGTCATCACGCACGCCGAGGCGAATGTGATCCAGCGGATCGGGAGCCGCCCGGCGCTGGAGATGCTCACCCAGGCCATTCGCGCGAATCCGGACACGGAAGCGCGCATTCGCCACGCCGGCGTCTTCGCGGGGCTCGCGATGGATCCCGCGAAATCGCCGCTCGAGCGCGGGGACTTCCTTGTGCGCAATCTCGTCGGCGCCGATCAGTCGAGCGGTGCCCTGGCCGTCGCCGAGCGCGTGCGAGTCGGACAGACGCTCCAGTTCCAGATCCGCGACGCCCAGGCGTCACGCGAGGACCTGCGCGAGATGCTCGACGAGCTGATGGAGCGGCTGAACGGTCGGCGCCCGGCCTTCGGCTGCTACTTCGACTGTGCCGGCCGCGGGCGCGGGCTCTTCGGTGTCCCCGATCACGACGTGACCCTGATCCGTGAGCGGCTTGGTGAGTTCCCCCTGATCGGCTTCTTCGGCAACGGCGAGTTCGCGCCGATCGGCCGCCGCAACTTCTTCCACAACTACACGGGCGCCCTCGTGATCTTCCCGGAGGACTGAGTGCGCGGCCTCGAGCAGATCCCGTGGCTGTACGACGGGCTCTGCGCGGTGCTGGAGCGAACGGGGCTCGCATCCTGGCGGCGGTGGCTGGCGGCCGGCGCGCGGGGGCGGACGCTCGACCTCGGGTGCGGAACCGGCCGCGGCCTCACCCTCTACGGGCCCGACGTTCGTGCGGTCGGGCTCGATCCAGCGTGGGACTCGCTGGGGCGTGCGCGGCGCCGCGCGCCGGCGGTGGCGCTGGTGCAGGGGAGCGCCGAGGCGCTGCCGTTCCGCGACGGGACCTTCGACACCGTGGTCGCCAGCCTGGTCTTCTGCAGCGTGCCCGAGCCCGCGCGCGGGCTCGCCGAGGTCAGGCGCGTGATGCGCGCGGACGGGCGCCTGCGGATGCTCGAGCACGTCCGCTCCCGCCGAGCGTGGAAGGCAAAATTTCAGGACCGGGTGCAGCCTCTGTGGACGCGTCTCAGCGGCGGCTGTCACCCGAATCGCGACACGGAGCGCACGGTCGAGGCGGCCGGCTTCGTGATCGAAGCCGAGGGCCGATCCGAGATGGCCGACATGCGGCGCTTCTCGGCGCGCGCCCGGTGCTAGCCGCTCGATCGCCTAGAGGTCGTTCCCGGAGTACGAGAGGTTGAAGGATTTGTTGCAGAGAGGGAAGTCCGGAACGATGTTCTTCAGCACCGCGTACTCGAGCGCGGGCCAGTTCCGGAAGGACGGGTCCACGACCTTCACGCGGCCGAGCGATGCGGGCCCGTCGGCCAGCACCCAGTGCCAGATGGGGCCACGCCACGCCTCGACGAGACCGAAGGCATGGGCGCCGGCGGTGAGCGGCGGAATCGGGGCCCGCACGGCGCCGCGATCGTCGAGGCGCATGGCCTCGCGAACGAGGCGGGCCGCCTCGCGCGCCTCGTCGAGACGCACCATTGTCCGCGCCCAGACGTCCCCCGTCCCGTAGACCGACACGTGCACGCCCGTCTCGCCGTATGCCGCGAACGGCACATCACGTCGCAAGTCGGCATCGATCCCGCTCGCCCGCCCGACCAGCCCGACGACCTGCATCTCCGTCGCCGTCTGCTCGGTCAATTGCCCCGTTCCCTGGAGCCGTTCGAGCACGGTCGTATTGTCGAGACAGAGCCGCACGATCGCGGCGAAATCGGCGACGAGGCTCTCCACCGTGGTCGCGGCCTCGGCCACGCGCGCGGTCGTGATCGGCCCCGTCACGCCGCCCGGCACGACCGCACCCCGGAGCAGGCGGTGACCGGTCAGACGCTCGTTGAGTCTGAGGAGCTCCTCGCGGATCCGCAAGCAGTGCGCATGCCCGAAGGCGAATCCGGTATCGTTGACGATCATGCCCACGTCGCCGACATGGTTGTAGATCCGCTCGAGCTCGAGCAGCACGACGCGCAGCCGCCCGGCGCGGGGCGGCACCGTGCAGCCGGCGAGCGCCTCGAGCGCCTGGCAGTAAGCCAGCGCGTGGCCGACACTCGTGTCACCCGAGATGCGCTCCGCGAGCGCCGGCGCCCGGTCGAGCGCCAAGCCCTCGAAGAGCTTCTCGGTGCCCTTGTGGACGAAGCCGAGCCGTGTCTCGAGGTTCACGATGGTCTCGCCATCGGCGCTGAAGCGGAAATGCCCGGGCTCGATGATCCCGGCGTGGACCGGTCCCACGGTGACCTCGAAGATGCCCTCGCCCTCGACGTGACGGAACGGAAACGGCTCGCCCGAGTCGACGAAGTCCGTGCGTGGTGCGACGTCGCGACGCAACGGGTGATATCCCTCCGGCCAGTATTGATGGAGCGCGAGCCGCCGGAGATCCGGATGCCCCTCGGGGACCAGGCCGAACAGATCGTGGATCTCGCGCTCGAAGCGGCTGGCCGCGAACGAGCGTGTGGCGAGCGAGGCGAAGCGGGCCACCGCCGCCGGGACCGCGACGAGCACGGTCACCGACGGCGAGAGCTGCGGGGGCGCGAACATGTAGGCCAGCGTGAACTCGTCACCGGTTGCGCGGGTGTCCGCGGCGGCGAGGAATTGGCAGCGGGCGCCGAGCGGCGCCAGACGGTCTGCGAGCGCCGGGAGCTCCCAGGCGGGCAAGCGGCACTGGATCGCGCTCGCTGACGGCGCGGCGACGCCCGCGGCGCCGGCCCCGACGACGGCGCGCCGCAGCGAGTCCAGGGTCATTGGCGCCGGCAGCATCTCAGGGGACCACAATCGCGACGATGCGGTCGAGGGCGTCGCCGAGACCCGGCGGCCACGCGAGCCCGGTGAGCAGGAGCAGCGCGAGCGCGGCGGCGACCGGCAACGCCGGGCGCCACCCGGATATCTCCACGGCCGGCTCACGCACCGGCGGTCCGTACAGGATCGCATGGACGCCGCGGAGAAGGCCCGCGAAGGCGATCACGAGCAGGACCAACGCGACGCCCGCGACGGCCCGGAATCCCTGCGCGAAGCCGGCGCCGAAGATCATCACTTCGCTGACGAAAAGTCCGAACGGCGGCAGGCCGATGAGCGCGAGCATCGCCGCCATGAACGCGGTGCCGGTCTGTGGCATCCGTACCATCAGCCCGCCGACCGCCGTGATCTCGGCCGAGCCGTACGCGGCGCGGATGCGGCCCGAGAGCAGGAAGCCGACCGACTTGGCCAGGGCGTGGTTGGCGACGTGGAGGAGCGCGCCCGAGGTCCCGAGCGCTCCGCCGAAGCCGAGCCCGAGACAGACCAGGCCGATGTGCTCGACGCTCGAGTACGCGAGCATGCGCTTGTAGTTGGGTGACGTCCACAGGAACGCGGCGGCCACGGCGACGGACAGTACGCCGAGCGCCAGCAGGATGCCGCGCGTGAATCCAGGCCCGGCCGCCGCGTCCACGACCGGCTTGAATCGCAGGATCGCGTATATACCGACGCTCAGCAGCACGCCCGACATGAGCGCGCTCACCGGGGCCGGCGCCTCGCTGTGGGCGTCGGGGAGCCACGTGTGCATCGGCGCGAGCCCGGCCTTCGTGCCATACCCGACCACGACAAACACGAACGCGAGCTCGATGACCCGCGGCGATAGCCCGGGCGCGAGCAGCAGGAGCGTCGTCCATCGGAGGTCATGGACCTCGTCGCCGAACTGCTCGATCCCCGCGAAGTACACGAGGACGGTCCCCAGGAACGCGATGGCGATGCCCACCGAGCAGATCAGCAGGTACTTGTAGGACGCCTCGAGCGAGGCGCGCGTGCGATCGAAATTGACGAGGAACACCGACGCGAGGGTGGTGCCCTCGACCGCGACCCACATGAGACCGACGTCGTCGGTCGAGACGGCAAGCAGCATCGTGAACACGAACAGGTGAAAGAGCGGATAGAAGCGGCCCGGCGCCGTGTGCGCGAGGTACCGCGGGGCCTCCGAGGCGGCGAGCGCGCCGACGATGCCGATGAGGGCGATCATCCACGCCGACAAGGCGTCGGCACGGAGGAAGCCGTCGAATGCCACCAGCGGCTCGCCCCGGTTCACCGTCACGGCGACGGCGAGCGCGCCTACCAGGGTCAACACCGCCGTCGCGGTGTGCAGCGTCGTCGCGAGACGCCCGACCGCGCGCCACGAGAGGACGGCCCCGGCCAGCGGGATCACCAGGAGGGCGACGAGCATCATCCCCGGAGCTCCCGGAGACGATCGACGTCGATCGAGTCGTGCTCGCGGCGCACCTGGACGACCACGGCTTCCATGATGAGCACGATCACCAGCACATCGAGGAAGACACCGGCCTCCACGATGCCGGGCAGGCCGTACGTCGCGAGGATCGCCACGCCGAAGATCCCGTTCTCGAAGACGAGGAAGCCGAGGATGTGTCCCAGCGCGTCGCGGCCGGTGACGCACAGCGCGAGGCCGATCAGCGCCATCGCGAACGCCAGCGGGATTGCGCGCTCGGTCGGCAGCTCCGCCGCCGAGGTGACCGGCAGCATGATGACGTAGGCGGCGACCACGAGCCCGCCCGCCACAAGGAGCGTGATTCCCGAGGACCGGCCGGGCGCGACGGGACGCACGGCGGTCCCCGCGCCGATCCGGGCGAGAACGCGCGGGATGATCAACCCCTTGACGACGACGACGACCGCGGCCACCAGCAAGAGGCCGCGTCGCTGCGCCAGCACGCCGACCGTGCTCGCGAGGGCCGCCAGCAAGAGCGACTGCGCGGCGAAGAGCCGCAGTCGCGCCGGCCAGCTCTGTCGCCAGACGATCAGCAGCGTGATCAACAGCCCCAGGAACGCCAGGAGGTTCGACGCCGTCGTCATCGAACGAGGAATACGGCCATGAGCGAGAGGAAGGCGAGCGCGAACGATCCGGCGAGTAGCTCGGGAACGCGGAACAATCTGAGCTTCGCCACCGCGGTTTCCAGCACGGCGACGGCGGTCGTGAGCAGCGCGAGCTTGCCGGCCAGCGCCAGGAGACCCAGGAGCGCCGCGACGGGCCCGGTCGGCTCCCGCAGGCCCCACGGGACGAAGAGGTTTGCCAGGAGCGTCATGAACAGGAACAGCTTCATCGCCGCCGCCCACTCGACGAGCGCCAGGTATCGTCCCGAGTACTCGAGCACCATCGCCTCGTGGATCATGGTCAGCTCGAGGTGAGTCGCCGGGTTGTCGACCGGAAGTCGCCCCGTCTCGGCCAGCATGACGATGAAGAACGCCGCGAACGCCAGCAGATGGGCCGGATTGGCCGCCAGCCACGGCTCGCCCCGGAAACGCTCCACGATGCGTCCGAGGTCGATGGTGTCGGCACGCAGCGCGAGCGCGAACACCGCGACGATGACCGTCGGCTCGGCGAGCGCCGCGACGGCGACCTCACGACTCGCGCCCATGCCGCCGAACGCGCTGCCGACGTCCAGTCCCGCCAGCGCGAGAAAGAACGTGCCGAGCATGAAGAGGTACACGAGCAGGATGATGTTGCCGGCGAACGCCAGTGGTGGCCGCGTCGTCGTGACCGGCACGATGAGCCCGGTCACCAGCAGGGCGGCCGCGAGGATGTACGGGGTAGCGCGGAACACCCAGGAGGTGGTCGTTGAGACGACCGCTTCTTTCACGAGGAGCTTGCGCAAATTGGCGTAGGGCTGCCACGGGCTCGGTCCTCGGCGACCCACGAGGCGCGCCTTGAGCGTCCGCAGCGCGCCGACCAGCAGGGGCGCTCCCGCGCCGACGACGAGGACCTGCACGATGGCGCCGGCGACCTCGGCGATCACGCGAGCACCAGCATCAGCAGGAGGGCCGCCAGGATGTAGGCCAGATACTGGTTCGCGCTGCCCGACTGCAGCGCTCCGACGGCGCGCGCCGCGCTGTGGAGGAGATCGAGCGCGGGCCGGTAGAGCCAGTCGTCGAAGATCGAGCGGGTCGGGTTCTCGTATTCGATTCGCTCGACGAAGAACCGCGACTCGGGGTGAAACTCGATGTCGAGGCGCTTCGTGGGCCGATAGAAGAAATCGAAGACGCGCTTGAAGGGGTGGGCGAACGCGGTGGCCGTGTACTCCATCCGCGCCGTCTGCATGATGCGGCCGCAGCCCCACGTCTCGTACGCCCGCGTCCGGCGCGAAGCACCAACGAGCCTGAATGCGACGAGCGGGACGAGGAGCGACACGGCGATGGCGCCGGCGATCGCCATCGTGGAGAGGCTCGCGAACTCCCCCGACACGCGCAAGGTCAGCCAGTTCCCTCCCGTCGCCTGCGGGGCCGTTCGCAGGAGGGAGGCGGCGACGGACCCGAACGCTGGGACGACGAGGGTCGGCCCCAGCCCGAGCGCGACGCAGGCGGCCGCGAGCGCGAGCATGGCCAGGCGCATCGGCGGGCTCGCCTCGTGGGCGCGGGCGGCGGCATCGCTCCGGGGCAGGGCCAGGAACGTGATGCCGAACGCCTTGACGAAGCAGGCCATCGCCAGACCGCCGGTCAGCGCGAGGCTGGCGATGCCGAGAGTGAAGACTACGTTCTGTCCGACCGCATCGAGGCGCGTGTTCTGGAAGAGGGCCAGAAAGGTGAGCCATTCGCTCACGAAGCCGTTGAGCGGCGGCAGCGCGGCGATCGCCGCCGAGCCAACCAGGAAGCTCGCGGCGGTCCATGGCATCCGCTTGATGAGGCCGCCCATCGCCTCCATGTTGCGTGTGCCGGTCCCGTGGACGACGGCGCCAGCGCCGAGAAAGAGGAGCGCCTTGAACGCCGCGTGATTGACGGTGTGATAGAGCGCCGCGACCAACCCGAGCAGAGCGAGCACCTCGAGGCCGGCGATCCGGTAGAGCACGGCGCTCCCGATGCCCAGCAGGATGATCCCGATGTTTTCGATGCTGGAGAAGGCCAGAAGGCGCTTGAGGTCGTTCTCGACGAGCGCGTAGAGCACTCCGATGACCGACGAGACGGCCCCCGCGATCAGGAGCGCGACACCCCACCAGGGCGGGCCAGATCCGAGCCAATCGAGGCTCACGCGCAGGAGCCCGTAGACGCCGAGCTTGATCATGACGCCCGACATGAGCGCCGACACGTGGCTCGGCGCGGCCGGGTGAGCGAGCGGCAGCCAGACGTGCAGCGGAATCACCCCGGCTTTGCCCGCGAAGCCGAGCGCCAGCAGGATGAAGGCCGCATTGCGGATCGTGGGATCCAGGGCCGGCGCCGATACCCGCCAGTCGGCGAACCTCAGGCTTCCCAGATCGGCGCCGAGCAGGAGCATGCCTGCGAGGAGGCAGGCGAGGCCGGCATGGGTCATGACGGCGTAGATCCAGGCGGCTCGAATCGACTCCTTGGACTCCCGATCGTGGAGAACCAGAAAGTAGGACGCCAGCGACATCAGCTCCCACGCGATCACGAAGGTCATCGTGTTCGCGGCGAGCGGTACGAGGCACATCGACACCACGAAGACCACATACGCGAACCGGCCCCGCCCGTCGCCGTCGGGGTAGCCCATGGCATAGACCGACGCCGGCACCGCGGCGAAGCCGATCAATCCGAGGAACAATCCGCCGAGAGGGTCGAGCGTGAGCTCGAGACCGCCCAGCGGCACCAGCCACGCCAGCCGAAGCGTGCTGGCCCCGCCCACGACGCCGTAGCCGCCCAGGCCCGCGGCGGCGACGCCGATGAGCACCACCAATCCATAGGCGAGCCGGGTCATCGTGAGCGCCGGCCGATCGCCTCGAGCAGGCCGGCGAGGAGCGCCGCCGGTGAGGGAGGGCACCCGGGTATGACCGCGTCGACCGGCACCACGTCGGCGACGCCGCCGACGATCGCGTAGGACCCGCGGAAGAGACCGCCGTCCCGCCCGCAGTCGCCGACCGCGACCACGAACTTCGGATCCGGTGTCGCCTGCCACGTCCGCCGGAGCGCCTCGGCCATGTTTCGAGTCACCGGGCCGGTGACGAGCAGGCAATCGGCGTGGCGCGGCGAGGCGACGAAGTGAATCCCGAACCGTTCCAGATCGTACTGCGGTGCGGTGAGCCCGGTGATCTCGAGCTCGCAGCCGTTGCAGGAGCCGGCGTCGACTTGCCGGATCGCGAGCGAACGGCCGAAGAGCCGCGCGATCTCCGAGGTCAGCCGCTCGCCGACCCGTTCGAGCTCGCCGCCGGGCGCGACCGGCTCGGTGACGATGCCCGTGCGGAGCGCGGTCCGGAGCTGGCGGAGCACGCTCAGCGCCGCGCCGGCCGGCGCGCCTCCTGGCGGAGCGCGCGCAGCATGGTCTGGGTGCCGGCCAGCTGGTTGTTGAAGACACGCCGGGCCACGTCGAGAAGGTTCCCGACGAGGGGATCGCGGATCTCGTACCGCACCGTCGTGCCCTCCTTCCGGGTGGTCACGATGTTCTTGGTTCTCAGGATCGCGAGCTGCTGCGACACGGTGGATTGATCGAGGTCGAGTCGCGCCTGGAGCTCCTGGACGCTGCGCTCGCGGGCGCGGAGAACCTCGAGGATCCTGATGCGAACCGGGTGGGCCAGTGCCTTGAAGAATTCCGCCTTGAACGACTGGAGGTCGGGCGAGGACGCCGCGCTCACGACGATTACAATATCAAAATATCTCTATATACCAAACTACATACCAAACTACGCCATATCGGCCCTACGCCATATCAAGCCATGCCCTGGTGGCGACGACGCGGTCCGGCGTCGAGGAGCGTGCGGTACACGGCCGTGGTGCGCGTCATCGTCGCGTCGATCGAGTAGCGCTCCTGTATCAGCGCCTGGCCGGCCCGCGCCATCGCGCGCGCGCGCTCGGGATCGCCGAGCAGCGCCAGGATCGCGTCGGCGAGCGCCTTCGCATCGCCCGGCGGCACGAGGCGGCCGTTCTCACCGTCCCGGATCAGCTCGGGGCTGCCGCCGACCGTCGACGCCACGACCGGGGTGCCGACGGCCAGCGCCTGCGGGATCACCTGCGGAATCGCCTCGGATCTGATCGAGGGGAGCACCAGGACGTCGAGCGCCGCCATCACCTCGGGAATGTCCCGGCGAAACCCGGTCAGGCGCACGTGCGCGTCGAGCCCCATGTCGCGTACGCGGCGCGACACCTCCTCGAAGCCGACGCCGTCGCCGACGATCAGCAATCGGGCGGCGGGCTCGCTCGCGACGACCGCGCGCGCGGCTTCGAGGAAGATGTTGTGGCCCTTCGAGCCCCGGATGTTGGCGACGAGCCCGACGACTGGCGCCCGGCCCAGGCCCAGCTCGTCGCGGACCGAGGCCCCCGACACGCCGGCGTGGAACCGCTCGCCGTCGACGCCGGCCGAGATCGATACCACGCGCTCGGGCGCGATCCCGGAGGCGATCACGATCGCGCGAACGCTTTCGCCGCTGGTGATGATGCGATCGGCGAGACGATACACGAGCGCGCGCCGGCGACCGATCGGGATCGAGACGTGGCGGGTGCGCACGACCGGGAGGCCCAGCGACTTCGCGGCGGCGGTGGCGAGCCAGCTGTCGACGGAGCTATGGGTGTGGACCACGCTCACGGCACGCTCGCGCATCAGTCGCCGCAGCCGGAGGAGCGCGCCGACGTCGGTCGCGCCGCGCATGCGAACGGCTTGGGCCGGGATCGACGACGCCTTCGCCTCGCCGAGGAGGGGGCTGTCGGGTTGGCAGGCGATCAGCGCTCCCCAGCCGTGGCTCCGGAGCCAGCGCACTTCCGCAAGCGTGCGGATTTCCTGGCCGCCGTGGCCGAGGGAGGACTCGGTGTGCAGGACGGTCTGCATGAAGGCAGACTACTGCCCCGCGTGCTCGAGTGAAAAGACGCTAGTGAGTGAGAGCGGGGCTACCAGCGACCGCCGCGCGAACCGCCGCGACCGCCGCCACCGCCGCCGCCGAAGCCACCGCGACCGCCGCCACCGCCGCCGCGCCGGTCGCCTCCCCCGCCTGACCCTGGGGCCTTCGCCTTCTCGACCTGAATAGTCCGGCCGTCGAGGTTCGTGCCGTTGAGGCGGCTAATGGCCTGTTCGGCTTCCTCGGGGGTCGCCATCTCGACGAACCCGAAGCCACGCGAACGGCCGGTGTCCCGGTCGGTCACGACACTCGCGGATTCGACGCTGCCGACCGCCGCGAAAGCTTCGCGCAGGCGCTCGTTGGAGGTGGAAAAGGACAAACCGCCCACGAAGAGTTTGACCGCCATGGAAGGGCTCCTTCTGACCGCACAGGACTATCGGAGTATACACTGTGGTCATCATTCCGGAAACCGAATCTTGCCCGAGGTGCGGATCTGGTCGTCTCGTTCATAGAGCAGCTCGGCTACGTCGGCCTGTTTTTGGTTCTCTTCTTCGCCGGTCTGGGTGTTCCGATCCCTGAGGAGCTCCCGATCGTCACCGGCGGGGTCCTGTCGCATCAGCTGGTTCTCCGATGGTGGATCGCGCTGCCCGTGTGCTTCGTGGGGGTGCTCTCAGGTGACATCGCCCTCTATTGGGTAGGACACCATTGGGGGGAGCGGGTTCTCGGCTGGCGTCCTGTCCGTTGGGTGCTGAGCCCGGCTCGCGAGGAGCAGCTCAAGGCCGCGTACCGGGGCCACGGAGTCAAGATCGTCTTCACCGCACGACACGTGATGGGTCTGAGAGCCGCGGCCTTTCTCACCGCGGGCATCGCCCGCGTCCCCTTCTGGAAGTTCCTGGCCGTCGACGCCGTCGCCGCCCTCGTGAGCGTCCCGTTCGGCTTTTTTGTGGCGTTCCTCTTTGCGGACCAGATCGAGCAGGTGTTCGCGGACGTTCACCGAGTGGAGCGCTGGGTGACGCTCGCCGCCCTCGTCATCGTCGCGGTGTGGGTGACCATCGCCGTTCGGCGCCGGGGTCAGCGGCCCTGATTCGCTGCAATGCTATAGTCGGCGTGGAGATGGCCGCAATCGCCGCCGAGCGAAAACCGTGGCACGCCAGCTTTCGCCTGCTGGAGCGAGACGAGCGTGTTTTCGCGGTCCTACTGGCCGTCGTGATGGTCGGGGGCCTGGCGGCCTTGGGCTTCTTTCCGCTGCGGCCGCGCTACAGCGACATCGACCTCTACTGGCTGGTGTTCTGCTTCGCGGCCTACAAGGTCGGCATCTTCGCCCTGGTGACGGTCAATCCGCGCGCCACCCGCGCCTACTTCATCTGCGCCCTCGCCATCGATCTGCTCCTGGTCTTCGTCCTCCTCTGCCTCACCGGGGCGGGCGACAGCGTGTTCTACCTCCTCTTCTTCCCGCTCTGCGCCGTCAACGCCTACTACTTCGGTCCCTGGGTCGGGCTGGGCGCTGCGGTTGTGGCCGGCGGGCTCTACGCCTGGTCGACAGTGCTCGTCCCCCCGTGGGTCGGCTGGACACCTCACCTGATTCTCGCGGCGCTGGCCGGGCTGCCAGCGGTCACCCTGGGTCTGGTCGCCGACCGCGAGCGCCGGGCACGCGGAGAGGTGGAGCGGCTCAACGATGAGCTCACCGGCACCTTGAGCCGGCTCCAGACGGCCCAGCAGGAGCTGGTGGTGGCCGAGCGCATGGCGACGGTGGGGCGCCTGTCGCTGCGGATCGCCCACGAGGTGCGCAACCCGATCAGCGCCATCGAGCTCAACGCCGAGATGCTCGAGGACATCGTCCGCGAGCGCAGGGACGACGACATGAAGGAGGCGGCGGGCCTCGTCAGCGCGATTCGCGACCAGGTCACCACGCTCGACGCGCTGACCGAGGAGTATCTTGCCTTCGCCCGATTTCCACGGCCCCACTTCGAGGAGGAGTCGATCAACCATCTCGTGCAAGAGCTCGCGGATTTCGTGCGCCCGGTCGCGACCCGTCAAGGGCTCACGCTCCGTGCGGAAGTCGATCCGAACGTCCCGATGATGGAGATCGACCGGGGTCTGCTGCGCCAGGCGGTGCTGAACCTCGTCAAGAACGGGCTCGAGACCCTGTCGAGCGGCGGTGAATTGACGATCTCCAGCCGCTTCGAGGGCGAGGCGGTCGAGATCGCCGTCTCCGACACCGGCGGAGGCATCCCCGAGGACGTCGGCCCGCGGCTTTTCGAGCAGTTCTTCACCACGAAGCCGCAGGGCACCGGCCTGGGCCTCTCGATCACGCGGCAGATCGCCGAGGAGCACGGCGGTGAGGTCAGCTGGACGAACCGCGCCCCGCTGGGCGCGACGTTCACGATCCGGCTACCGATCAAGCGAGTGAAGGATGGCTGAGCCCGCGACTCTGCTCGTCGCCGATGACGACCCCGGCCTGCGGGAGAGCCTCGAGCGCACCTTGACCCGCGAAGGCTATCGGGTGGTGCTCGCCTCGGACGGGAGAGCGGCGCTGGAACGGGTTCAAGCCGGCGGCGTCGACCTCATCGTCACCGACCTCCGGATGCCGGGCCTCACCGGGCTCGAGCTCCTGCGGGCCGCCAAGGCGATCATGCCGGACGTCGACGTGATCCTGTTGACCGCCTTCGGCACCGTCGAGGAAGCCGTGAAGGCGATGAAGGACGGCGCCTACGACTTCCTGACCAAGCCGTTCCGGCGCGAGCAGCTCATCAAGCTGGTCGACAAGGCGCTCGAGCGGCGCGACCTGATCGAGCAGAACAGGGCTCTCAAGAAGCAGCTCGAGGACATTCGCGCCAAGGGGCAGATGATCGGCGCGAGCCCCTCCTTCCGCCGCATGCTGACCCTCGTCGAGCAGATCGCCGACAGCTCGGCGACGATTCTGATCCAGGGCGAGAGCGGCACCGGGAAGGAGCTGGTGGCGCGCACGATCCACGAGCGCTCGGCTCGGCGCAACGGCCCGTTCGTCGCCGTCAACTGCGCGGCGCTGCCCGAGACGCTCCTCGAGTCCGAGCTGTTCGGATACGAGAAGGGCGCGTTCACCGGCGCCGCGGGACGCAAGGAAGGACGCTTCGAGCTGGCGAACGGCGGCACGCTCTTTCTCGACGAGGTGGCCGACCTCTCGCTGGTCACGCAGCCCAAGATCCTGCGCGTGCTGCAGGAGGGCGAGTTCGAGCGTCTCGGCGGAACGCGCTCGCTCCAGGTCGACGTCCGCATCGTGGCGGCCACCAACCAGGACCTGCCCGAGATGGTGAAAGAGAAGCGCTTCCGCGAGGATCTCTATTACCGCCTGAACGTCATCACCGTGCGCGTGCCGCCGCTGCGCGAGCGCCACGAGGACATCCGCGTGCTCGCCCAGCACTATCTCCGCGTCTACGCCGCCAAGAACGGCCGCAAGCTCGAGGGCTTCTCGAACGAAGCGCTCGAGCGGCTCGAGTCCTATGCCTGGCCCGGCAACGTGCGCGAGCTGGAGAACCTGATCGAGCGCACGGTGCTGCTGGCCCGCAAGGATCGGATCGACGCCGAGGATCTGCCCGAAGAGGTCGCGGGGGTGAAGCGCCCGCCGCGCGACGCGATTCTAGAATTGGTCGGCACCCCGCTCGACGAGATCGAGCAGCGACTGCTCGACGAGACGCTCCGTATCACCGGCGGCAACAAGACGCAGGCGGCGAAGCTCCTTGGAATCGACGTGCGCACCGTCGCGCGGAAGCTCGAACGTCGCGAGGACGATCAGGCGGAGGGCACGGACCGCTCGTGAAAGCCCTCCTGCTGACCCGCGAATATCCGCCGCACATCTACGGCGGGGCGGGGGTCGTCGTCGGGCAGCTCGCGGAGGCGCTCGGCCGGCTCATGCCGGTCGAGGTCCGCTGTTTCGGTGAGCGCGCCGCGACCGAGTCGACCGACCGCATCGCATTGCGCGGCTACACGCCGTGGGACCGGGTCGGACCCGGGCGGGACAAGCCGCTCTACGCGCCGGCGCTCGAGACGCTCTCGATCGCGCTCGCGATGGCGCGCGATCCCGTCGACGCCCAGGTCGCCCACGCCCACACCTGGTACGCCGACATGGCGGGTCTCTGGATCCGCACCCTCCATCGGATCCCGCTCTGCGTGACCCTGCACAGCATGGAGCCGCTCCGACCCTGGAAGGCCGACCAGCTCGGCAGCGGCTATCTCCTTTCGAGCTGGATCGAGAAGACCGCGGTGGAGGCGGCCGATCGGGTCATCGCGGTCTCGCGGCGCATGCGCGACGACATCCTCGAGCACTTCGAGGTGGATCCGGCCAGGGTCGTCGTCATCCACAACGGCATCGATCCCGACCGGTTCCGTCGGACCCAGGCGCGCGAGGCGCTGGCGCGTCGGGGCGTGCGCGAGCCCTACGTGCTGTTCGTCGGGCGTATCACTGACCAGAAGGGAATCTTCCATCTGCTCGACGCGGCGCCCAAGCTTCCGCAGGGCGTGCAGGTGGTTCTGTGTGCCTCCGCGCCCGACACGCCCGAGATCGAGGCGCGGCTCAAGCGAGCGCTGCCGGAGCATCCGAATGTGGTGTGGATCGGCGAGATGGTGCCGGTGAGCGAGGTGGTGCAGCTCTACAGCCACGCGGCGGTCTTCGTGTGTCCGTCGGTCTACGAGCCGTTCGGCCTGATCAATCTGGAGGCGATGGCATGCGAGACGCCGGTCGTCGCCTCGGCGGTCGGCGGAATTCTCGAGGTGGTGGAGGACGGCAAGACCGGCGTGCTCGTCGAGCCGGCCAAGCCCGAGGCGCTGGCCGACGCGATCCGCCGCCTGCTCGAGGATCCCGCGCGCGCCCGCGCGATGGGACGCGCGGGTCGACTTCGCGTCGAGGCGCACTTCGCCTGGAGCAGCGTCGCCGAGCGGACTCGCGAGGTGTACGCGGACGCGATCGACGAGTTCGCGCGGACGGAGGCCTAGCGCTCGTGCCCGCCCTGAGCCTCTCGACCCTTCGGGGTTTCGTCTTCGACCTCGACGGCTGCGTCTGGAACGGCGACGTCCTCAACCCCGGCGCGGGCGAGACACTCGCCGCGCTCCACCGGAGCGGACGCGCGCTCGCCTTCGTCTCGAACAACTCACGTGCCACCGGCGGTGACCTGCGCGTGCGGCTGCAGCACCTCGGCGTCGGCGTCGCCCAGCACGTGCTGACGCCGCTCGAGATCATCGGCGAGGTGATCCGCGAGCGATTCGGCATCTCGCGGGTTCTCTCGATCGGCGCGCCCGAGATGGGCGCCGTGATCGCGCGGGCCGGCCACGAGCTGGTCGACGTGAAGGACTATCGCGCGGCGACCGTCGTGGCCGTCGGCAACGACTTCGATCTGAGCTACGAGCGTCTCACCGCCGCGGCGCGGGCCGCCGCGCGCGGGGCGCCGCTCGTGACCCCGAACATGGATCCGCGTCTGCCGATCGAGGGCGGAGACTTTCTACCTGGCTGCGGCTCGATCGTGCAATCCGTCGCGGTGGCGGCCGGCGTCCAGCCGGTCGTCGTCGGCAAGCCCGAGCCCCCGCTCTTCCGGATGGCCCTGGAACGACTGGGCCTCACGGCGCCAACGACCGCGATGGTCGGCGACAGTATTCCGTCCGACATCAAAGGCGCCAGGGCGGTCGGTATGCCGACCGTGCTCTACGCCCCTGCGGGTGGCGCGCCCGCCGACGCAGCCGATGTGATCGTGAGCTCGTTCGCCGAGCTGGCGAGGCTCGCCGGGGTCGGCTAGCCTCGGAGCGCGTGTTACTCTAAGCCGCGATGTTCGACATCGGTTTTCAGGAGATGCTCGTCATCGGGGTGCTGGCCCTTCTGGTCTTCGGGCCAGGAAAACTCCCCGAGCTGGGGCGGATGATCGGCCGCGCTCTCCGCGAGTTCCGCCGTGCGAGCGACGAGTTCCGCTCGACCGTCGAGACCAACCTGCATCTCAACGACCCCGATCCGATCATCCAGCCTCCGTCCGCGCCGATCGAACCGGCGCCGGTGGCGACGCTGCCGGCGGATACCGAAGCCGTGAGCACCACGGTCGAGCCCGCGCCCTCCGTCGCGGTCGAGCCGGGCGAGCCCTACTGCGCCCAGCGGACCTCGCGCCTCTTCCACAAGAGCGACTGCGCCTGGGTCTCGCGGATTCCCGAGACCGAGCGCGCCTACTTCAAGCACGTGGCGGAAGCCCGCGAGCAGGGGTTCACGACCTGCCCCGTGTGCGAGCCCTGGGAGCCCGCGTAGCCCTCGCGCTCTGAGCCCTCTATCTGGCTGGCTGAGCAGGCACTCGCTTTTTGTTGACTAGTCAACACCAGTTGAGTAATACTGCGCGGCACGGAGGAAGGACGAATGCGTGAGCTGACGAGCCGCCAGCGCGAAGTGCTGGGCTTCATGCGTAGCTTCCAGGCCAAGCACGGAGTACCGCCGACCGTGCGCGAGCTCGGTGAGCGGTTCCGGATCACGCCGCGAGCCGCGTTCGATCACTTGCGGGCGCTCGAGCGCAAGGGGGAGCTTCAGCGGCGCCCGAGTGTTGGCCGGACGTCGCGGGCTCTGACGCTTCCCGACATGACCGGCTCGGGGCGAGCGCATCATTCGGTACCGATCCTCGGCCGGATCGCGGCGGGATCGCCGCTCCTGGCTCAGGAGAATCGCGAGGGCGAGGTGCCGATCGCGGCGGCGTCGCTGCCGGGGCGCGGCGAGGACGTGTTCGCCCTTCGCGTGCGTGGCGAGTCGATGATCGAGGCCCACATCTGCGACGGCGATCTCGTGCTCGTCCGGCGTCAGGATTCGGCGCAGCCCAACGACATCGTCGTTGCGATGGTGGAATCCGAGGCGGGCGGCGAGACCGAAGCAACGGTGAAGCGGTTTCTGCGCGACGGATCGCGCGTCGTGCTCAAGCCCGAAAACCAGACCATGGCGCCGATCGTCGTCGATCCGGCCCGTCGCGCGGTCACCATTCTCGGCAAAGTCATCGGCCTGCTCCGCGGTTTCTGATTTCGATCGGGGGGAGCGAGCGCCGCTCCGCGGCGACCCGAGGCGACGGGCTCAAGCGCTGGCGGCGCGTGAATTTGGTTTGAAGATCGGGGGGAGCGAGCGCCGCTCCGCGGCGACCCGAAGCGACGGGTCAACCGCTGCCGGCGCGTGAATTTGATTTGAAGATCGGGGGGAGCGAGCGCCGCTCCCCCCGAAGCCCCCCACCGGGATTGGTTCCCGGTGAAATGGTTAGGTCGGTGCGCCGGCAAAGCTGGCGCGCGAAGCGGCGGCGTACGCATCTCAGCGCGCCGCCGAGGCAGGAAGTTCTCGAAGGAGGTCCGTATGAGCTCGCATGCAGTCACGTACGCGCTGCTTCACCGTCGCGGATCGCGCGCGTTTTTTTTGGCGAGAACCACTCAACACCTGCAGAGCTTGCGGGCCGGCCGCGAGGTCCTGCGAGCGCTCGTGGCGCTCGGCGCGGTCATCGCATGGGGCGGCGTCTGTCTGTTGCTGAGGGGCTGACGGGGGGGACCTGCGCCTGCTCGTAGATCTTCGCTTCGACGAAGACGTCGAGCAGCGCGCCGTCGAGGTGGCCGGCCTGTCGCTCGTGCTCCAGGATGTCGAGCGCCTCTTCCTTCGGGATCGCCTTCTTGTATGGACGGTCGCTTCCTTGAACTCCGCCGGCGTGAGGCTGCCGCGAGGAATCGCGAGGATCTTCGCCTCTTCGGGGGTGATGACGGCCTCGCGGTTGCCCACGTGGTCCTCGAAGAGGTTGACCGCGAGACGCTCGATGCCCGCGGCGAAGTCCCGCGGCAGCACGGCCGGCTCGTTGGCCGCCACGATGCGCGCGAGGCTCTGGTCGAGCTCGGCGACGTACGCGGCAAGCTCGGCGTCGAAATCAGCGGCCTGGGTCGCATAGCGGCGGCGGCCCTTCTCCAGCAAGTGGTCGATCTTCTTGCCAGCGTATCGGAGCTCGAGGCCGCGCTTGATCAGCTCCACGCGCTGGCGGATGCGGTCGAGCTCGCCGGGCAGGAGCTTCTTTGCCTTCACGAGGACCTGCTCGCGCACGCCGACCTTGCCGAAATCGTGCAGGAGAGCGGCGTAGCGGAGCTCGGTCATCTCCTCGGGGCTGAAACGAGTGGCGCGGTAGGGCCCGGTGTCAGAGCGGTCGATCGCCGCGGCGAGACCCACCGTGAGATTGGCGACGCGGGCCGAATGGCCCGAGGTCGTGGGGTCGCGCGACTCGATCGCTGTGACCGATGCCTTCACGAAGCCTTCGAAGAGCTCGCGAATGTTCTCGTAGAGGCGGCGGTTCTGAATGGCCACCGCCGCCTGCGAGGCGAGCGAGCCCGCGAGCTGCTCGTGGCGCGCGGTGAAGCGCTGCACCATGGCCTGGATCGCGCCGCCCGGCCTCAAGCGGGTCGAGAAGTCGGGCTTGCAGTTGATCAGCTGGAGCGCGCCGATGGTCTCGCCCTCCGGCGTGCGCATCGGCACCACCAGCATCGACCGCGTGCGATAGCCGGTCTCCTCGTCGAACGATCGGTTGATGTGGAACGGCGCGCCCCCGGGCGGGCTGTAGGCGTCCTCGAGGTTGAGGATGACGCCGGTCAGCGCGACGTGGCCCGCGACGCTCTCGCTGGTGAGCGGCAGCCGCGCGGCGCGGAACGGAATGTCGACGGAATCGTTCTGGGCAAGGACGAAGCGCAGATCGCGCGTACCGTCGGGCGCCTCCTCGACCAGGTAGAGCGAGCCGGCGTCACTGTGCGTGATCTCGCGCGCCTTGGTCAGGATGGTCTCGATGAGATCGCGCGGGTTGCGCTCGGCCGAGAGCCGGATGCCGATCGCGTTCAGCTCCGAGAGCTCGCGGTCGAGTCGTGCCATCTCGCGGTCGAGCCGCGCCGCTTCGGCCGCTCGATCGAGGTCGGCGAAGGCGTTGTCGATCGCGCGCGCGAGTATCGCCGCGCTCACGCCCTCCGGGAGCACCGCGTACCAGTGTGTGGGCCACGGATCGGCGCCGTCCCGACCGACCAGCGCGACGACGCGCAGGGGCGCCTCGCCCCAGCGCGGATCGGTGGCGTCGCGACCGACCAGGACGACGACGGGTCCGTCGGCGGTCGGATCCGCCGCCACGGAGAGCCCCGCCACGTCGAATTCGCCACGGAGAAGCTCGGCGGCGTCCGCCGCCGCGCGCGAGGTTGCGTCGTACAGGACACGGCGGCGACGCATGAAACGAAAGTAGGGCCGCGCCGGAGGCCAAGTCAAGAATCCTTATAATGATTCTCGGAATGGTCGAGTTCGCCCGGCTCGCGGATCTCTGCCGGCGGCTGCGCACGAGCCCGGGCCGGCTCGACAAGCTCGCCATGCTCGCGGACTATCTGCGAGCCCTTCCCCCCGACGCCGTGGGCCCCGCCGTCGCGTTCCTCACGGGCCGCCCGTTTCCCCAGTCCGATCCTCGCGTGCTCGGAGTCCGCTGGCTGCCGTCGCTCACCGACGGGCCGGCCGCGGCGACGTCGCTGACGCTCGGGGACGTCGCGGTGGCGTTCGGCGAGATCGCCGAGGCCGGTGGCGCCGGCTCGCGTCGGACGCGCGACGATCTGTTGCGCGCGCTCGCGGCTCGGGCGTCGGCGGACGAGCGGGAGATGCTCCAGCGGATCATCACGGGCGAAATGCGAACGGGAGTCTCGGACGGGCTCGTGCTCGAAGCCATCGCGCGCGCCTTCGCAGCACCGCTCGAGAGCACGCGCCGCGCGGCGCTGCGGCTCGGCGATCTGTCCGCGGTGGCGGTGCTGGCCGCCCGCGGCGGCGCCGCCGCGCTCACGTCGGCGAGCGTGCGACCGTTCGTTCCGCTGCTGCCGATGCTCGCCCAGATCGCCGAGGACTTCGAGGACGTGCTCGAGGCCCACGGCGGCACCTCGGCGCTCGAGTACAAGTACGACGGCGCGCGCATCCAGCTGCACCGAGACGGTGAGCGAGTCGGGATCTGGACGCGCCGGCTCTCCGAGGTGACCCGCAGCCTGCCCGACGTCGTCGAGACGGCTCGACGCGAGCTCGGGGCCGCGCCCTTCATCCTGGACGGCGAAGTCCTGGCGCTCGACGCCGCGGGACGCCCGTTGCCCTTCCAGGAGCTGATGCGCCGGTTCCGGCGCGTCCACGAGGTCGATCGGCTCGTGCGCGAGATGCCGCTGACCCTCTACTTCTTCGACTGCCTCATGGCCGACGGCCGCTCGCTGATCGACGAGCCCTACGCGAGCCGCTGGGAGGCGCTGACCCGCGTGACCGGGGGCCGCCATCTGGCCGAGCGCCTGCTGGCGACCACGCCCGAGGTGGCCCGCGAGTTCCAGGCCAAGGCGCTGGCCGCCGGGCACGAGGGCCTCGTGGCGAAGGACCTTCGCAGCACGTACGAGCCGGGAGGACGCGGCAAGCGCTGGTTCAAGCTGAAGACAGCCGAGACCGTCGACTGCGTCATCATCGCCGTCGATCGAGGCTCGGGCCGGCGGAGTCAGTGGCTTTCGAACTACCATCTGGCCGTTCGCGACGGAGAAGCCTTCGCGGACGTCGGCAAGACGTTCAAAGGATTCACCGACCGGCAGTTCATCGAGCTGACCGAGCGCCTCTGGACGCTGGCGGTGAGCGACGACGGCTATACGGTTCGGGTACGCCCCGAGGTGGTCGTCGAGGTCGCCTACAACGAGATCCAGAAGAGCCCGACCTATCGCTCCGGCATGGCGCTGCGGTTCGCGAGGATCACGCGCATCCGCGACGACAAGGCGCCGAGCCAGGCCACCACGCTCGACGAGCTCTCCCGGCTCTACGAGCGGCAATTCGCGACCAAGGGCCGGTCAGTGTAGAATCGGCGGCCGTGACCACGCGCGTCTCGACCGGCATTCCCAAGCTCGACGCGATGCTCGGCGGCGGCCTGCTGCCCGGCACGCTCACCGTCGCCTACGGCGCCACCGGAATCGGCAAGACCCATCTCGGGCTCACGTTCGCCGACTACGGCCGGGTCGCCGACGGCGCGCGGGGCATCGTGCTCGACCTGAACGGGCGCGGCGACTCGCAGCAGCACGACGAGTACGCGGCGCGGCTCTTCGACTGGCCGCTCACGCCGTGGACGCACACGGTCACGCCGATGACCGATCCGTACCCGCCGTCCGGCCAGATGGAGGCGAGCTACTCCAATACGTTGAAGTGGGTCGGGCGGGTGCGCGACTATCAGGTGCCGACACCCGACGGCGACTGGGAGTTCGACTGGAACTGGAAGGCCGCGTACAACCACGCGCTCTACACGGTGCGGCCGTTCGTCTACTTCCACTGCGCGGCCGGCGCGCGCCGGGTCATGGTCGACGGCGTCGAGCCGATGGATTCGCCCGCCGACTCGATCCAGTTCTTCGTGTTCGACGAGCTCTACCGAAAGACCATCCATCGGGACGCCGAGACGCTCGGCATGGAGATCTGCCTGCCCGTGTGGAAGCACCGCGCGTTCATCGACGCGCACCTGTACGACCACACGGCCATCACGACCGTGCTCCTGGTGACGACGGAAGAGACGCGCCTCGAGGACTTGCTGGCGCGCAAGGTCGCTACCGGCGACATCGGCGCCACCGCGAACACGATTCTGGTCCTCGGCAGCGAGCGGGTTGGCAACCGGCTCGCGCGCATGCTCTGCGTCGTCAAGCACCGCGGCAGCGCGATGAGCGACGAGATCGTCGAGTACCGGATCGGAGCTCGAGGCATCGAGCTCGGATAGCCGCGTGGCCGGCGTTCAGGGCCGCCGGCTCCGGCGCGCTCGTGTCGTGAGTCCCACCGTCTTCCAGCTCGAGCACCTCACACCGCCCGCCCGGGCGCTGCTCCGCGCCGTGCAGTCGGCCGCCGGCCGCTCGCGCTCCCCGGTGCTCGTCGGCGGCGCGGTCCGTGACTCGAGGCTCGCGGGAGCCCGGCGGGCGGCGCCGGCCGATCTGGACGTCGCGGTCGAATCGGGCGCGCTCGACGTCGCGCGCCGGGTGGCCGCGCGCCTCGGCGGCGCGTTCGTGGCGCTCGATCCGGATCGCGGAGCCGCGCGGGTGCTCGCGCGTGGGATGTGCCTCGACGTGACGGACTGGCGGGCGCCGACCCTGGCCGACGATCTCGGGGCGCGCGACTTCACCGTGAACGCCCTGGCGGTTCCGGTGCGCGAGCTCCTGAGCCGGGGGCGCGCCGGCGTGATCGACCCGACCGGGGGGCTCGCCGATCTCCGCGCGCGCCGACTTCGCGTCCACGCGCCGCGTGTCCTCACCGAGGATCCCCTTCGCACGCTGCGCGGCGTCAGGCTCGAAGCCGCGCTGGGATTTCGGCTGACCGCGACCACGGTGCAGGCGATCCGCGCCGCCGCGCCGGGGCTGGCCGGCGTCGCCGCCGAGCGAATCCGTGACGAGCTGCTGGCGGTGCTCGCGCTGCCGCGCGCCGGCCGCGCCTTGAGGCGCCTGGACGCGCTCGGTCTGCTCGGCGTGGTCGTGCCCGAGGTGGAACCGATGCGGGGATCGACCCAGCCGTCGCCCCATCGGTTCCCGGTGCTCGAGCACTCGCTCCGGGCGGTCGAGGGAGCCGACACGCTGGTGGAGCGGCTGCGCGAGCTGAGGCCGTTCGGCGACGAGCTCGCGGCGCACATGGCCGAGGAGCTCGGGGGCGGCGTGCGGCGAAGCCAGGTGCTCAAGCTCGCCGCGCTCCTTCACGACGTCTCCAAGCCGGAGACGCGCCGGCTGGTCGACGGCCGCATCCGCTTCTTCGAGCACGACGTGCTCGGCGCCGCGCGCGCGCGCGTGATCGCCGAGCGGCTCCGGCTCCCCGCACGCGCCCGCGGTGTGCTCGAGCAGCTCGTTCGCCATCATCTGCGTACCGGACACCTGGCCGCCGCGGGGCGTGTGACGCCCCGCGCCCGCTACCGCTTCTTCCGCGACCTGGGCGAGGACACGCGCGACCTGCTCCTGCTGAACCTGGTGGATGCCGCCGCGGTGACCGGCGTGTCGCCCCGCGCGATCTGGCGCCGGGCGTCGCTCGTCCGGGACCTCCTGCAGGGATGGGAGGAGACACCACGGGCCGGTGCCGGCGCGGTGCCGCTCGTGAACGGAGAAGACGTCATGGCTCGCTTCGGGATCCCGCCCGGCCCCGAGGTGGGCCGACTGCTGGAGCGGGCGCGCGAGGCGCAGGGCCTCGGGCTGGTGACCACGCGGGAAGAGGCGCTCGCGTACCTTGACTCGCCTGCGGGCGAATTCTAGAGTAGCGGAAACTCGAGAAATCCAACCCCTCGGTCGATGGAGGCTCGCTGATGATCGTGTGGGAAATCGTGATCGCCGCCGTCGTCCTGCTGCTGCCGATGGCAGCGGACGCGGCACCGGCCGGCAAGGTCATCATCGCCCAGGGCGTCGATCCGACGACGCTCGACATGGCAAATCAATCGGAGAGCCCGGCGTCGAACGTCGGGCGGCACATCTTCGACACGCTCTACGAGCGTGACCAGAATCTGAAGATCGTTCCGAACCTCGCCACCGAGATGCCGAAGTTCGTTCCGCCCTCGGCGTGGGAAGTGAAGCTGCGCAAGGGAGTGAAGTTCCACAACGGCGAAGAGTTCAACGCCGACTCGGCGAAGTTCTCGCTCGAGCGTCTGGCGCAGGGGCAGGGCAAGCTACGCGGCGCGGCGTTCTTCACCCCGCTCGACCGGGTCGAGATCGTGGACCCATACACGATCCGGGTTCACACCAAGAAGCCCTGGCCGACCTTCATCCCGGTGATGACGTTCCCGCAGAGTGGCATGCTGCCGCCCAAGGAATCGGCCGGCAAGGAGACCGCCGATCTCTCGAAGAAGCCGATCGGCACCGGCCCCTACAAGTTCGTCCGCTGGTCGAAGGACGAAGAGATCGTCCTGGACGCGAACGACGCCTACTGGCGCGGGGCGCCGCAGATCAAGACCGTGGTCTTCCGCCCGATCCCCGACGACGCCGTGCGCGTCGCGGCGCTGCAGAACGGCGAGATCGACCTGGCGGTGAACATCCCGCCGCATCTGGGCGCGATCATCGACAAGCACCCGAAGCTCTTCCTGTCGACGGCGCCGTCGATCCGCACGATCCAGCTCATGATCTACTCGCACCAGATGGACGCGCAGCACAAGGCCACCGGACCGTACAACGGTCCGACCGCCGACAAGCGCGTCCGTCAGGCGATCGCCTACGCGATCGACGCCGACGAGCTCATCAAGACCGTGCTGGACGGCAAGGGCATGCGTGTCGCGACGATGCTGCCGTCGATGCACTTCGGCTTCGATCCGAAGCTCCAGCCCATCAAGCTGGACGTCGCCAAGGCCAAAAAGCTCCTGGCCGAGTCCGGCCACCCGAACGGGATCGAGATCACGCTGCACGGCCCGCGCGGCCGCTACGTGCGCGACGCCGAGGTGGCCGAGGCAGTAACCGGTCAGCTCACCAAGGCCGGCATCAAGACGACGCTGCGCACGTACGACTTCGTGACGTACCTGAACAACATGGTCTACGTCCACAAAGCCGGCCCGGTCTGGCTGATCGGCTGGGGAACCGGAACGATGGATGCCGAGACCGTGTACGTCCCGCTCTTCCGGTCGCCGGGAATCTTCGTGAACTGGCTCAACGAAGACTTCAACCGGATGGTCGACGAAGCGCAGACCATCATGGACGACAAGAAGCGGCTGGAGCAGTACCATCGGATCAACCGGCTCTGGGTCGAGGAGATGCCGGCGGTGCCGCTCTACCAGCAGATCGATCTCTATGGTGTCGCCAAGCGG
>QHSQ01000015.1 GCA_003221615.1 Candidatus Rokuibacteriota bacterium
CGCTCAACATCAGCTCGACGTTGGCGCGCGAGATTTCGTAGACCGCGCCGTCCTCGGACCGCGTCAGGGCAAGCGTCCAGCGTTTGCCATCGCACGCGAGGTCGACCGTCGGATAGACCGGAGCTCCCGACGAGCCGCTTATCCGGATGTAGCGGTGACCGCTCCTCGAATCGCTGCCCAGGGTCACTCTTGGTACGCGGGCGGCGGCGTCCTGGGCCACGGCTGGCTGAGCGCTTCCCGTCGTGAACGTCAGGAGCAGCGCCCCGGCGGTCGCGATGAATATGAAGAACGCAAGAGGGGCGACCGAAGCGAGAGGCGACCGCCGAATCACTGAATCAAACCGGAGCCGGAGAGCGGTGATCGTGCCACTCCCCGGCTCCGTCTTTCATCACCGCTTACTTGCTCTTGACGCGGAAGTCGGACCGACGGTTCTGGGCCCGGCACTCCTCGGTGGCGTCGGTGCACGCCGGGCGCTCCTTGCCGTAGGAGACCGTCGACATCCGGTCCTTCGCGATGCCGTTGGCCTCCAGATAATCCAGCGCCGACTTGGCGCGCCGATCGCCGAGCGCCAGGTTGTATTCGGCCGTGCCGCGTTCGTCGGCGTTGCCCTCGATCAGCACGAACGTGTCGGCGTTTTCCCTGAGCCACGTCACGTTGTTCGAGAGGGTGTCGACCGCGTCGGGTCTCAGGACCGCCTTGTCGAAGTCGAAGTAGAGCGACTTCAGCTGCGGCACCGTCACGTAGTCTTCGTTGCGGGGCCGTTGAGCCTGTTCCTCGGCCTTCGGCTTCTCGGCCGGTTCCTGTGGCTGAGGCGCCATGGCGACCGGGTTCTGCTGCGGCACCACGGGCTGGCTGGCGACCACGGGGGGCGGCGCCAGCTGCGCGGCCTGCGGCGGAACGTCGCGGGCCGGGACGTTCGGCGGGGACTGACGCGCGAGGAGCAGGCGGACCTTGCGGCCCTTGACCTCGCCCACCATCTGATCGCCGGTGACAATCAAGTTCGCCGTGAACAGCCGATCGTCCTGCTCGTGCGTCAGCTTCACCTTCGACCCATTGACCTCGGCGAACACGCGGATGCCGCCCAGGCCCTGCTGCCGGACTTCCCAGGGAACCGACTCGGCGGCCACGGCATTGTCGAGGATCATGCGCCCGTAGCCGGCATCGCCCTTCTGGACGATCTCCAGGATGAGGTTCTCCTGTCGTGGGGCATTGAAGAGTCCATTGCCGACCCACGAGCCGACCCACTTGCCGGAGATGTCGGTACCGTTGACGGCGGCAGGAGCGGGCGGCGCTGGATTCACCGGCGCGGGCATCGCCGTGGCGGCGGGCGCCGGCGCACTGGTCGGCGGCGGCGACACCGAAGCGGGCGGTTTGGACGTCCCGGTCGAGGTCGGCGAGAGCGTTACCGTGGCGTCAGCCGGGGACGTCGCTCCCGCAGGGACACCAGTGCTGTCGGTAGCGCCCGCGACGGTCTCGGTTGGAGGAGTTTCCGCCAGGGACGCCGGCGGCTCCGACGAGCTGAAAACGGAGCACGCGGCGAGCAGAGGAATCATGGCCAGCACCAGTAGCACGCGCATAGAGCCTCCCTTGACGCTACGTTCACATTTGCCAGTGGCACGTCGCGTGCCAGACTCGAAACGCTAGTTCAGGCAGTTACTTAGGGAGCGGCGGGGGCGCGAGTGGTGCCAGGGTAACACGGCAACTTGTGACAACTTTGGCAGAGAATCGGGGTGCAGTCGCCGTCTGCGAGGCTCAGCCGAAGGCCGTGAGCTCGGTCGTCAGCGGATCGTGGCGGTCAGCGCCATCGTCGTCTCGGTCGCGCTCTCACTGGCTCGATAGCCGAGAATCCGGCGGGTGAGCTCGTGCGTCTGCGTCGTGGAGCCGCCGAGAACGACCGGGCGGCCGCTGGGCACCACGAGCTCGGTCGAGGCCTCGTTCACCTCGATCACCCCCGACGTGTCCGCCGAGAGCCAGCTGATCGTCGGCGTCAGACGCACCCTCACCTGGTTGCCGGGCAGGATCGCGGCTCTCACCTTCAGCGAGGTCCCGACGTCCTTGAACTGCACACCGGAGACGATGTAGCCGGCCCCGGTGAGATAGTCGCGGTAGAACGTGACCTGCGAATACGGGATCTGGCTGGCGACCAGCATGGTCGATTCGCCGCCGTCCTGGACGATCGTGAAGATGCCGGTCGACGTCTGCACCCGTCGCTGGGTGCTGTCGACACCGAGTCGGCCCGACGAGCGCGCGCCCCCTCGGTCGGTGATGATGACGCGACCGCTTCCGTCCACCGCGTCCCGATTCTGTGTGCTCGACTGGCGGAAGTCGAAGGCGACTTTCACCTGCTTGCCGCTCTGGGCATCGCAGAGCCCGGGCCAGCCCGCGCCGAGAGCGACGACGAGCACGAGAACTCGGACCAAGGTCATGTCCTCAGACTAGCGCCTCACCTCAGCGTGGCCAAAAAGCTTGAACCTTGGGACGCCGATTGGCACGCTGCTGCCATGTCCGCCGTCCGATCGCGCGTCACTCTCGTGGCGGTGCTGGCGTTCGCGGCGCTCGTGGTCGGGCTCCCGGCGGGTCGGGCGCCCCTCTGGGATCCGAACGAGGCGCGCTACATGCTGCTCGCGCGCGACATCCTCGACAGGGGGCGCTGGCTGATCCCCGACCTGCGCGGCAAGCCATACCTCAACAAGCCCCAGCTCTTCTTCTGGGCCGTCGCGGTCGCGTCGCTTCCCGGCGGCGAGGTGACGGAGCGGACGGCGGCGCTGCCCGCGGTCCTGTCATCGATCGCGACCGTCGCGGCGGTGTTCGCGATCGGCGCCAGGACGTGGGGCGTCGGCACGGGCGGGATGGCGGCGCTCGTGCTCACTTCGACGATCGGCTTCTTCGCGATCGGTCACCACGGCCAGTCGGACGTGATGGTGACGGCGTGGACATGGTGGGCCCTCTACGGCTTGCTCGTCGCGCGGCGAGCCGGCTACGCCGCGCTTCCGCTGGTCGGCTTCTACGCTTGTGTCGCCGGCGCGATCATGAGCAAGGGGCCGATGGGCCTGCTCGGCCTTGTCGCGGGCTTCGTCGCGGTCGCGGTCGCCGACGGCTGGCGCGATATGGTGCGGCTGCGCCCCGTTCTCGGCCTCGCCGTGCTCGTCGTACTGATGGCGCCGTGGTACGGCACCTACCTCGTCGGCCACGGATCGACGTTCGTGGGCGACACCGTCGTCGGACACTACGGCAGCTGGGCCTTCCGCCGCAGCGCGCTGGCGCGGGTCGAGAGCCTCTGGGTGCTCGCCTACGCGCTGCCGTGGACGATCTTCCTCGTCGGCGCCGCGACCTGGTGGCGGCGGCGGCCCGACGCCGAGCGGAAACTGATCGCGACGTGGACGCTAGCAAGCTGGCTGCTGGTCGGCCTGAGCGGGATCCACCGCGCCCGCTATCTGATCCCGATCTACCCGGGGCTGGCTCTGCTCGTGGGCGAGTTCCTCACGCGGGCCGCCGCGCACGACGGCGCCCGCGCGCTGCGCCGTACCTTCTTCGCGTTCGCGGCGCTCGCCGGAGTCGTCGCGGCGTTCGCGCTCTCGCCGGCCGCACGCCTGATCGGCGGCGAGGGCCGGCCGTGGGTTCCGGACACGACCGCCGAGATCGCGCTGATCGTCGGTCTACTCGTCGCGACGGCCCTGGCCGCGGTCACGGCCGCGCGCCGGGCGGCATTCGCGCGCGGCGGGCTCGGGGTGGCGCTCGGGCTCGGCGCGATTCTCCTGATCGAAGGTGCCCGCTATCCGGCGCGGTTCGCACGGGAGTTCGACGTCCGTCCGATCGCCGCCGCTGCGCAAGCTTTGACGCCGCCCGGGGCCGCGGTCCGGGTGTACCCTGACATCTGGCTAACCTACGATTTTTATCTGCGCCGTCCCGTCGTCGAGCTCGATCGAGGCCGCGTCGAGCAGCTTCTGGCGAGCTCGGCCAGCGGAGCCGTGATCATGTCGCGTAAATCGTGGACCGGGCTCCAGCCCCACGCGCACCCGTCGTGGCGCGTCGTCGCCGCGCGGCGCGTCGCGAACGACGAGATGGTCGTCCTGGGCAGAGGCGGCGCGTGAAGCCGGAGGCGGTCGAGCTCTCGATCGTCCTTCCCGTCTTCAACGAAGCCCAGAGCTTGCCGGTGCTCTGGGAAGAGCTCCAGGCGGTGCTCAAGACCGTCGAGGATTCGGCCGAGGTGATCGTGGTCGACGACGGGTCGACCGACACGAGCGTCGACTTCGTGCGCCTCCTGCAGGTGACCGATTCGCGCGTGCGGCTGATCAGGCTCGCCCAGAATCGCGGGCTCTCCTCGGCCCTGGCCGCCGGCCTGCGCGCCGTCCGGGGGCGCATCGTCGTCACCCTCGACTCCGACCTCCAGTCCGATCCGCGCGATATTCCCCTGCTACTCGCGCAGCTCGATCGCTGGGACGCGGCGTGCGGCTGGCGCCAGGCGCGGCGCGATCCGTGGCTCAAGCGGATCTCGTCACGAATCGCCAACCGCGTGCGCGCCGCCGTGCTCGGCGACCAGGTCCGCGACAGCGCGTGCTCGCTTCGCGCGATGCACCGGCGCTGCGTCGACGGCCTCCAGTTCTTCGACGGCTTTCATCGGTCCGTTCCGGCGCTCCTGCGCCAGGCCGGCCACCGGGTGATCGTCGTGCCGGTGAACCACCGGCCACGTCGGTTCGGCGTCTCGCACTATGGCGTGAGGAATCGCGCCTGGCGGGGTGTCGTCGACATGTTCGGGGTCCGCTGGCTCCAGGCGCGGCGGCTCCGCTACGAGGCTCGCGAGGAGCCGCCCGAAGCGTGAGGGTGGGCGGCGGCGACTACGGTCGCCGGGTCGCGATGTAGATGACGTGGGGATACGGGAGGAAGTCGAGCATCGCGTGACGGCGCACCTCGAACCCCGCCGCTCGCAAGGTCGCTCCCAGCTCATCGCCGCTCCAGTACCTGACCGGTGTCGCCGGCGCCATCAGCTTGTCGAGGGTCCAGGTGAACCATCGTTTCGGCGCCGGTCGCGTGTCGACGTCCTTCACGATCAAGACGCCGCCTCGTGTCAGGCCGGCGTGGAGCCGGTGCAGGAGCGGCGGCACGGCGTCCGGCGCAATGTGGTGGACGATGTCGAGCATGTACGCGGCCGCGATCTCACCGTCGCCCTTGAAAGTCCGGGCATCGCCTTCCTCGTACGCGACGTTGTCGATGGCGAGCCGCGCCGCCGCCCGGCGCGCCATCGCGATGCGCCGGGGGTTCAGATCGACGCCGCGGACGAATCGAGCGGGCGCCGTCGCCGCGTAGTAGAGCGAGAAGAGCCCGAAGCCGCAGCCGATGTCGAGCACGGGCCCCGACTCCGGCAGGTACTGACCGATCTCGTCGAGGAATCGCTGGCGGAGAATCCAGAACCGCACCCAGCAGTACGCGCGCACGATCGGGTCGTCGTAGGCGCGGATGATGCGGCGGATGATGTCAGCGCGCATAGACGATGTAGCCGTCTCCGCGCCGGTCCACCGTGTAGGCCAGGAGCCGGGCTCGCAGTCCCGCGAACTCGTCCACACGCTCGTAGCCGCCGGCGGGCCATCCCCGCTCGAGCAGCACGACGAACTTCGGCGGATGCGCGTCGAAGCCCCCGAGAAATTCTTCGCGAAGTCGCCGCACCATCCGCGTCTCGCGATCATGATAGAAGTGGAAGTCGTAGATGAAGCGCGTCGGCTCCACGGCGCGCAGCCGCAGCAGCGCGTGCACACCGGCTTCGGTCGTGTCCAGCACCTGGACGAAATCCTCCGGTCCGAGCCGGCCGTCGAGGTCCGCCACGATCGCGCTCACCCGGCGCTCCTTGGCCGCGATCCACGCGGCGTCAGCCGCCTCGACCCCTTTGATCCCGAGCATGATCCCGGCAGCGACGATACACGCCGCCAGCGGGAACGCCACGACGCGGCCGGCCTCCAGAAGTCGTTGCGTCTCGGCGAACAGCGCGACGGCCGCGAAGGCCGCGAGCGGATAGAGATGGTACTCCCAGCCCTTGCCCTGACCGAAGAAGTGGGCGACGCCATAGCCCACGCCGATCGTCACGACCGCATGCCGCGCCGCGAAGCGGCGGCTCACCAGCGCGGACGCGAGCGAGAGCACGACGCCCGCCGCGATCGGGATCCACACGTGCCACCGATAGAACGTCCAGTGGCCCGGGCGCCCGAGGCGCGAATAGAGCGGCACCAGGTAGCCGACGACGATCTCGTACCAGGCCGGGAGCGCCCCGGCGACGGCGAGCCAGACCACGACGGCGAGCGACGGTGCGACGACCCCTGCCACAAACACCGCGGCCGTGCGAGCCGCGAGACGTCGCGGGGCTGGGGATTCGCCGTCCGAGGCGAGCCTGCTATCAATCCGTCCCGCTCCCCGCGCGACGATGGCGACGAGCACCACCAAGGCCGCGGCGAACAAGCCGGCGTGGGGCTTGACCGTGATCCCGGCGCCGACCGCCAGCCCGCCCAACGCGAGGCTCGCCGGCCCGCCCGGCCCCTCGGCCCAGCGCGCGACGCCGAGCGCCGCGAGCAGGAGGAACGGACACAGGAGGAAATCGCGCTGGCCTGTCTGCCAGGCCCCCGCGGCCAGATGGTACACCGCGAAGAAGAGACCGGCGCCCGCGGCCGCGAGGCGTCCCCATGGCGCGGCCAGCGCGGCGGCGGCGAGCGAGGTCGCGGTGAGCCAGATCAGATCGAAGGCGCGCCATCCCGCGTCGCTCGAGCCGAAGAGCTTGAGCGCGATCATGTGCAGGAGATAGACCCCAGGGAAATTCATGTCGAACAGATCACGGTAGGGGACAGCGCCCTCGCCGATCCGCCAGGCGATGTAATGCATGAGCGCCGCGTCGTGGATCAGTGGCCATCCGCGCGAGCGCCACGCGAGCGCGCCCGCGAGGACGGCCAGAAAGAGGACGATCAGCGCGCCCACGACCGGCAGGCGCTTCAATGATTCCTAGGCCGCACTACTCGCGGAACTCCTGGTCGAGGATCTCGCGGATGAAGCGGTCGATCGAGACGGGATAGAAGCGCACGTCGGGGGTGGCGATGACCCCAGTGTTGATCACCTCGCGCTGCGAGAGCTCCTCGAGGACGCGCTCGATGTGGCCGTGCGCGTCCCGCTCCTGGCGCCGGATCTTGAGCTCCTCGCTCTCGAGCGAGACGCGCGAGGCATAGCGGAAGCTGAACACCCGCGCGATCAGGCGCTGGTCCATCAGCTCCGTCTCCTGGAACATCTCGCCGTAGGTCGGGCCCCCGCCGGCGCCGATGACGAGCCGAGGCGAGACCTTGATGCGCCCGCGAACCTCCACCGAGCGTCCGGGCTGGTCGTGCTCGGGCCCCACCAGGATGTAGGGCAGCACGTGATAGCCCGTGATGATCCCGGTGAGGGGCTTGCGCACCACCTGCGTCTCGTCGAAGACGTGGCGCAGGAACTCTAGATCTTGCCAGTCGTCGGCCATGCGGGGTAGTGTACCAGCGGCATGCAGCCGCGCCCGAGCCCGCCTCCCACCGTCGTTCGCACAACCATCCCGCCTCCGTCCGCCGGTACTCAATGGGTGCATCTCTGCGAGCGCTGCGGTGAGCGGATGGAAGAGCGCCAGTGCAAGATCGTTTGCAACAACTGTGGGCGTTCGCGGGACTGCACCGATCCTTGATCTCGACACCTGAGATCGCCCGGGTCGCGGGCCTTCTCGAGAGTGAAGCATCGGTCATCACGTCTGGTCGCGCCATCCCCGGCACGTCCACGAATCACCGAGAGCTGCTTACGGTCGGTTCCCCCGCGTCCGCCTGATCGCGGCGATCGCCTTCGACCTCGACCGAGCCGAGTCTCCGGGGAGCCTCGCCCCTCTCGCGATTCTCCTCGCGAGCTATAATCCCGGACGAGTGTCGACTCCGTCGGAGCGCGCGTGGGCTCTCTTTCCAGCCGGCTCGCCCGGCGAGTACAACCTGCCGCGCGAGCTCACCGTGGTGCTCTCGCGCGGACAGGGCGCGACCGTCTGGGACACGGACGGGCGCGCGTTCACCGACTTCACGATGGGCTGGGGGTCGGTGATCCTCGGCCACGCCCACCCGGCGATCGTCGAGGCCGTCCGCCGCCGCGTCGCGCTCGGCTCGAACTTCGCTTATCTCACCGACGCCTCGCTCGAGCTCGCGGAAGAGCTGGCGCGCGCGGTCCCGTGCGCCGAGCGCCTGCGCTTCTGCGCCTCGGGCACCGAGGCCATCGCGTACGCGGTGCGGCTCGCACGCGCCTACACGGGGCGATCGCACGTCCTGAAATTCGAGGGCGCATATCACGGCGCGAACGAGGTCGGCATCGTCAGCCTGTTCCCGCGCCGTCTCCTCGCGTTCCCCCAGGGCGAGCCCACGTCGGCCGGTGTCCCGGCGAGCGCCGTCGCCGACGTGCTCGTGGCGCCGTACAACGACCTTCGCGGGACCACCGCGATCCTCACCGCCCATCGTCACGACGTCGCGGCCGTGATCGTCGAGCCACTGCATCGCTGCACGCCGCCCCAGCCCGGGTTCCTCGCGGGTCTGCGCGAGCTCGCGGCCGAGCTCGGGGTGCTCTTGATCTTCGACGAGACCGTGACGGGCTTCCGCCTGGCGTACGGCGGCGCTCAGGAGTACTACGGCGTGCGCCCGGACCTGGCCACCTTCGGCAAGGCGCTCGGTGGCGGCTATCCGATCGGCGTGGTCGCCGGCCGCGCCGACGTCCTCGATCTCGTCAGCGAGGATCGACTCGGTGAGGACCGCTACGTCTGGTTCGCGTCGAGCGTCGGAGGCAACCCCGTCTCGGCGACGGCGGCCCTCGCCACCCTGGCCGAGCTTCGCCGTCCGGGGACGTACCGGCACCTCTTCGAGCTCGGCGAATCGCTGCGCGCCGGGTTGGTCTCGGTGCTCATGGAGGAGGGATTCACCGCGCAGGTCCAGGGCGATGGACCGCTCGCGGCGATCGTGTTCACCGATCACGAGATCGTCGACTACCGTACCGCATTCGACTCGGACCGGCCGCGCGCCCGCGCCTTTCTGCTGGGTCTCTTCCGGCGCGGGATCTTCCTGAATCCGATGTCGACGAAGCTCTACCTCTCGCTCGCCCACACCGACGAGGACATCCGGCGCTTTCTCGCCGTCGCCCGCACGACGCTGCGCGACGACTGTCGCGACCGCTGAGGCGCGTCGCCGCCTACGGAGCTTGCAGGCTCCGCGCTTCCGCGCTTCGCGTCGAGGGCTTGGAGCCGCCCGGCGCCGGCGAGTGATCCACGGCGGCGATATCACCCATGTCGGGCTCGAGCTGGAGCGTGTCGGCGATCTTGGTGTAGCTCGAGAACATCTGCGTGACGCCGAGCACCTCCATCACCCCGCGCTCGCCCACCCCCAGGCGCCGCATCTCACTCAGGTGGAAGGCGGTCCCGAACGAGGAGCGAGTCGTGACCGAGGCCGCGAACGCCAGGGCTTCCTTGTGGCGGCGCGTAAGCCGGTTGTCGGTGAACACCCGGCGCGTCGCGCCCCACAGGTCGGCCAGATATCCGGGATCGGCGGCCACGCGGCGAAATGCGGTCGGGACGTCGGCGCGGTCGTAGAAGGCGCGGATCTCGGCGAAGACCGCGTCCGCCTCGGCGCTCGGGCACGCCGGCTCGAGCGACTCCAGCGGTGAGTCGGCGACGACGTTGAGCGCGTTCGTGACGCCGACCAGCAGCGCCGCCTCGTACCAGGGGGCGTCATCGGCCATTCCCTGCAGCTTCCCGGCTGCAGTGTGGGCGCGGACTCAGTAGGCGCAGGCGTTGACGCCGCTCACGACCGCGGCGACCATCTCCTTCTCGGCGCGGGTCCATTCGCCCGGTGTCATCGCGCGCTTCATCGCGCGCCCGTGGAAGGCGCCGAGCTCAGGATCCCATGCCATCACCCGGCTCATCGCCGGGGGGTCCGCGAAGTCATGCTTGAACCAGGCCTTCGCCACCTCGAAGAGCTTCTGGATCGGCTCGGGGTATTCGGAGGCGTCTCTCAATCTGACCGTCGGCATCGATTCAGCTCCTTCCGGCGTGTGCCGCGTTATCCGGCGGCCGCCGCGTGGATCAGCCACCGCCCGGGCCAGCCCTCGACCGCGCAGTCGGATCGGATCGCGCGCGCGCGCGCGAGCGTCGTCACCGCCCGCGCGACCTCGTCGGCCCTAAGGCCGAACAGCCTCGTGAGCGAGCGCTCGCTCGTGAACACGGCGCCGCGCGTGTAGCGCTCGATCAGGCCCGCGACGGCCGCCTCGCGCGACAGGCGTCGCCCCTCGGCGACTTCCTTCGGCAGCCACGATTCGACGAGATCCCAACGATACGAGAACGTCGGCTCGTAGCGCTCCTCGCTCTTCACGACCCAGAGACCCTGCTGGAGCTCCGCCATCGCGCGCTCGAAGCCGCGCGTTTTGGCGGGCTCGAGCATGAACACGTTCGCGCGCAGCTCGCGCGTGTACTGCGGGTGCTCCTCGAGCATCGCATCCATGATCCGCCGGGCGGTGTGCGAGAGGCGTCCGGCCTCGTACTCGACCTGGTAGTCGCGCGCCCGCTGGCGGCCGCGCACCAGCGCGTAGAACATCGGGAACAGATCGAGCGCGACCAGGAGCGGCCGGCCCTTCAGGAGCTTGCCGTAATACACGCGCTTGCTGGCCGGCAGGCGGTCTTTCAAGCTCCACGTCAGGCCGATGCCCGCGTCGTGGTGCGAGTGGCGGGGCCACCGCGGATTCGCCCGGCCCGCCACCGCCTCCCACAGGCAGGCGACGCCTTCGGGAAACCGGTAGAAGGTCGAGCAGAAGCCGACGTCGCGCACGAACGCGAGCGCGCCGCGCTCGCCCTGGACGCGCTGCGCCGGCAGCCGGCGGAACTTGCGGTCGCGCAGACGACCGAGCGCGGCGCCGGTCAACGACGATTGCTCACGGCGAAGGCGGCCTCCTTGCCTCACGGGCAGGCCTCTCATTGACCACATTTCAGTCGCTGTTGTAAAGTGCGCTGCATGAAAAAGAAGAAGTCGACGACGAAGGCGGCGGCGCGGAAGCGGGCCGGCAAGAAGTCGGCTGTGCCGAAGCAGGCCAAGTCGGCCGCGTCCTACACGCCCAAGCCGGTCCAGGGAAACGGCTGGGCGCCGTTCCGCTACCCGCCGCAATAACGGACGCTCCTGGATAGGCTCCTGCCCCACCTGGCGCCCGGCGCCGTGTTGCTACTGGGCGCCACGGTTGTCTTGCAGTCTGCGTCGATTGGCGCGGCGGTCGCGACCTCGGCACCCGTCTATTCGTGGATCATCTTCGGCGCCGGGATCCTCCTCGGCTGGCGATTCAAGCGCAGCCAGCTCGTGGTCGCGCTGGCCGTTCTCTTCGCCGCCGAGCGAGCGCTCGTGTTCTTCCCGGCGGTCGGCCAGGCGGCGCCGGTCGGCCGCATCGTGTTCTCCGCGGTCGCGCTGCTGCTCCCGCTAGACCTGGCGGCGATCGCCTGGCTCTCGGAGCGGACGATATCCACGTGGGCCGGCCGGGTCGTCCTGGGCGCCATCCTGGGCCAGCCACTCGCCATCGCGCTGCTCCTGCGCCCGGAGCTGACACCGCTCGTCCAGGCCCTGCAGCAGGGGTTCGTCGCCGGCGGTCTCCCCTTCACGAGGATCCCGCCGCCTGCGCTCCTGGCGTTCCTGATCGCGATCGCGCTGACCGCCCTGCGGTTCGTGGTCCGGCGCACTGTCATCCAGGCGAGCCTCGCCTGGGCGCTGCTCGCCGCGCTCCTGGGCCTTCACGGCACTGGCCCCGCCCCCACCGTCTACCTGGCGACGGGCGGGCTCGTCCTCATCGTGTCGCTGATCGAGACCTCACACCGGATGGCGTTCAGCGACGAGCTGACCGGGCTCCCGTCTCGCCGGGCGCTCACCGATGCGCTCATCCGGCTGCCCGAGCTCTACACGGTCGCGATGATCGACATCGATCACTTCAAGAAGCTCAACGACGAGCACGGCCACGCGGCGGGCGACCAGGTGCTCCGCATGATCGGCTCGACCCTGACCCGAACCGAAGGCGGCGGACGGCCGTTTCGCTACGGGGGCGAGGAATTCGCGGTGCTGTTCCCGGGCAAGTCGCCGGAGGACGCGCTGCCGTATCTCGAAGACCTGCGAGAGGCGATCGAGGGCTCGAGCTTCACGATCCGCGGGCGCGATCGGCCCAAGGTGAGGCCCGACAAGCCGGTGCGCGCGACGGGCCGCCGGCGCATGGTGTCACTCACGGTCAGTATCGGCGTCGCGGAGCCGGACGAGGTCGGCGCCGACCCGGACGACGTCCTCCGCGCCGCCGACCAGGCGCTCTACCGGGCCAAGAAGACCGGCCGCAACCGGATCTGCCTCGCGGAGTAGGCAGGCGGCCGAGAAGGGTCCAGATGGGCCCTTCTCGGCCGCCTGCCGGCTAGTCGAGGCCCCAGGTGAAGACGTGGACAGGCGTCACCTCGATGACGACCGAGTCCGACTCGTCGAGCGTAGCCTCGCGGCGATACTGCGGGTACTTCCGGTACAGGAGCGCGCGGATCTTCTTGAACCGCGGGCCCTTCGCGTAGAGCTTCGCCAGGCCCTGGACCGTGGCGCCCTTGATGTGCGACCAGTCGTCCGAGTACAGATCGACCGTCACCGCGACTCGCGGGTTCCCTTCGAGGTTCAGCGCCTTGCGGCCGGCGCTCGCCGAGGCGAAGTAGATTTTCCCGTCGACCACCACCTGACACACCGGAACGAGATGCGGCATCCCGTGCGAGTTCGCCGTGGCCACACGACAGATGCGCTCACGGTCGAACCAGCCCGCGATCGATTTCTTGAGCCGCATCGCGCTCAGCCCCTTCCCGCCTCGCCGACGAATCGCAGGATGGCTTCGATCACCGCCGCCGGCTGCTCCTCGGGGATGAAGTGGCCCGAGCCGGGCACAGCGTGTCCGACAACCTGCGCGCAGCGCTCCTTCCAGACGCCGAGCATATCGGGCACCTGGGGCCGGCGGCCGCCCGCCTCGCCCCACAGGATCAGGGTCGGAGCCGCGACCTTCTTGTCGCGGTCGGCGCCGTCCTGCTCGAGGTCGATCGTCGCCCCGGCGCGATAGTCGTCGAAGGCCGCGCGCATCGCGCCCGGCTGCCTGAAGCAGCGGACGTATTCCTGCACCGCCTCTTCCTCGATGGCCGCTGGATTGTACGCGGACGTCCGATACATGTAGCGCAGATAGATCTCCTCGCGACCGGCGGTGAGCGCCTCGGGCAAGTCCGGCAGCTGGTGGAAGAACCAGTGCCAGCGCGCGCGGGCGCTCACCTGATCGGTTCGCGCGAACACGTCGTACGTGGGCGCGATGTCGAGCAGGACCAGCCGCGTCAGCAGCGGCGGATGATCGAGGGCGAAGCGATGCGCGACGCGAGCTCCCCGATCGTGGCCGACCAGCACGACCGGCCCGATCCCGAGCGCCTGGATCACGTCGGCGATGTCGGCCGCCATCGTGCGCTTGTCGTAGCCGTGCACGGGCCTGTCGGAATCGCCGTAGCCCCGCAGGTCGGGCGCCACGACCGTAAATCGCTCGGCGAGCGCGGGCATCACCTTGCGCCACATGTGGCTGGTTTGCGGGTAGCCGTGCAGCAGGACCATGCCCGGCCCCTGCCCGAGGCGGCGGTAGTGGATGCGAGTCTTGTCACGGACGCTGGCGACATCACGAATCATCGGCGATAGTCCTCCGCCCGATCGCGCGGCTCGAAGCCCAGCACGGTGCGGGCGTGCTCGAGGTCGCGGTAGCCCCAGCGATTGTCGGAGACCGCGTAGAAGATGTCGAACTTGAGCGCGGCCGGCGCGGCAATGCACAGCTCGAGCATGCGCACGACGTCGCGCTGGCTGCAGAACACCGAGAACTCGCGCGCCGACGTCGGGCGGTCCTCGGCTCGCACGCGTCCGATGCGGACGCAGATCGCCGACAGGCCGTACGCGTCGGCGTAGTGGCGCGCGATCGCCTCGCCCCAGATCTTGCTGGCGCCGTAGAGTCCGGCCGCGCGCAGCGGCGTCTCGTGAGTCATCGTCTTCCACGTCCCGGCTTCGTCGTAGCGGCCCGCGACCAGGGCGCTGTAGGGCGGATCGCGCTCCCAGGCGCTCACGGTCGCGCCGCTCGACGCGTAGACGACTCGGCTCACCCCCGCGCGACGCGCCGCCTCGAAGACGTTGTAGGTGCCGACGACGTTGGCTTTGAGGATCTCGTCGAAGACGTCGCTGGAGCCGGTGCGTGCCGCCAGGTGCACGACCGTGTCGACCCCGGCGAAGGCGGGCGCGATCGCGTCGAGGTCAGCGATGTCGGCCGCGTGGCACTTCACGCCGGGAATCGACCGCCGGTTGAGGGCGGAGAGCTCGTACGTGCCCTCGAGGTGGCGCCGGAGCGCGCCGCCGATGAGGCCGCTCATGCCGGTCACCAGCACCCTGCGCGGCGCCATGGCCGGCAGGTGCTACACGATCGAGGCGTGAACGAGGTTGCTGACGCGGTCGAGCCGCGCCGAGTGCCATGGATCGGGCACCCGGCTGTTGGTCAGGTACGCGAACGAGACGCCCGAATCCGGATCGCCCCAGCAGTACGAGGAGCCGACGCCGCCGTGACCAAAGGTCCGCGGCGACGCCAGCGATCCGAGGCCGCGAATGGTCTCGGTGGTCCCGCGCAGATGCGGCCCGAGCCCGCGATGCATCGGCATGCCCATGTAGCCGTCGACGCGATCACCCGTGTAGTTACGCGTGACGTAGGCGATCGTGCGCGGCGAGAGCAGGCGCGCGCCGCCGAGCTGGCCGCCCTGCAGCAGCATCTGATAGAACGCCGCCATCGCGCGCGCGGTCGCGTAGCCGCCGCCACCCGGCGTGCCCGCCCGCCGAGCTTCCGGCGAGCTCTCCTCGCTGCGCCTTACCTGGCGCGCGCCGTCCTGCGAGGGCTCGTGCATGTCGACCGCGCGACCCTGCACCCGATCGGGCAGGCCGACGAACAGATCGTCACCGAGCCCCAGGGGGTCGGCGACGTTTTCGCGGATGAACGCGCGATAGTCCGTCTTGGTGAGCGCCTCGATCAGGACCGCGGCGACCCAGTGGGCCGCGCCGCGGTGGTAGAAGACGCGTGAGCCCGGCGTCCACTCGAGCGTGAATCCACACACCGACCGGCGTAGGAGCTCGTGGTCCTCCCACGCCGCCTTCGGCACCTCGGCGTTCGGAAAGCCCCCCTGATGCGTGAGCAGCTGGATGACGGAGATGTCCCCCTTGCCGTTGGCCTCGAATCCGGGCACGTGGTCGGCCACCTTGTCGGTGAACGCGAGCGCGCCGCGCTCGACGAGGAGCCACACCGCGCACGCGGTGATGACCTTCGTATTCGAGAAGAGCAGCCAGAGCGTCTCGTCGCACGCGGCAACGCGCTGGGGATCGAGGCGCGCGTCGCCGAGCGTCCACACGAGCCCGAGCTTGCCGTGCCGCGCCACGGCGATCTGCGCCGCGGGATAGCGTCCCTCGGCGATGTGCGCCGTGATCAGCTCGCGGAGCCGGGCGAGCGGTTTTGGGTCGAGGCCGAGTGCTTCTGCGCTTGAGGTCGCAAGTGGAAAGTTCATGGGCGCAACTCTAGCACGATCGTGAAACGGCTTGCGGCGGCGGCCGGGGGGCGGGCTAGCGGGCGGGGTCGATCGACCACGCGGCACGCGTTCGCTGCCCCGCGGCGGCTGGGCTCCATCCCGGCGCGCGACGTCCGTGGCCACATGGCGGGAACGGGTCTCTTCGACCCCGCCCGCTAGCCCGCCCCCCGGCCGCCGGTCACGGTCGTTTCCGCCGACTGGTGGTTGCGCAGCCATGCATCGGCTTGCACTCTCAGCTCAGCGCGCTCATTCGCGTCGAGGCCGGCGGGGTCGAAGCGGTAGCGGTTGTGGAGGTTGAGGATCGGGGTGAGGTCGGTGGCGTGAATGCGTTCGATCCAGACGGAGGGGGGCTCGTCGTTTTGGCGGCCGAGGCCGGCGGCGCGCAGACGCTCCGCGATCAGATAGAACTCGGAGTCCTGGCCCGGGCGCGCGACCGCGACAGCCGGGCGCGTCCTCTCGACGTCGCGGCCGACGCGGCGGCGCGAGTAGAGACGCCAGACGAGCACCAGCACCAGCGGGATCAGGAGCCAGGCCGCGTGCCGGCCGATGCCGCTCTCGTCCTCGCTCCAGCGCCAGCGCGCGAAGAGGAACCCGGCCCACGACCAGAAGTCGCGCACCGGCTCCAGAAACGACCCCTCGGTCTGCTCGGCGTCGGCCCAGACCGGAGGCGTCGTGTCCACGTCGCGCCAGCCGCCGTTGACGTACGCGAGGGTCCACGAATGGGCGTGGCGCGCGCGCACGATGTAGCGTTGCTCGAGACGGCTCCACTCCTGGACCGAGAAGCCGACCGCGTAGCGCGCCGGGACGCCGGCCGCACGCAGCAGCAAGGTCGTCGCGGTGGCAAAGTACTCGCAATGCCCGGCGCGTGAGTTCAGCAGGAACTCCTCGAGCGCCGACTCCTTGCGCGGCCGCTCGCCCTTCCAGGTCGAATAGTGGAAGTTCCGGCGGAAGTACGCCGCGACGGTCTCGACCTTCTCGGTCGGCGAGCCGCCGGCGAGATTCAGCTCCGCCGCGATCCGGGAGACGATCGCGGCCTCGCGCGGCGGCACGTGCAGATCGGCGTCGATCGGCGGCCCGTCGAGGGGCCCGTCAGGCGCGAACAGCGTCGTGTAGGTGACGAGCCCGAGTCCCTCCTCGACCTTCACCGCCCCGAGCCGATTCCGGTGGACGCCGACGACCGCGAGGTGATCGATCTCGAAGGCGCCGCCCGGCAGCGAGAGCATGCCGCGGCCGCGATTCAAATACGCCGAGACCGTGACCCGCTCGGCCGGGCTCCGGCCGGCCGCGAACTTCCAGGTCTCGCCGTCGGCCTCGGGCTGGACGGGGCCGAAGGCGGCGCCCGAGGCGAGCCAGGCCGGCGAGTTGTAGACGTCGTAGCTCGCCTCGCGCAGCAGGAACGGCACATGCAGGCCGTCGCGCCGCTCCACGCGCAGCACCGTGCGGTCGGAGAGCTTCAGGCGGCCGAGATGGCCGATGGCCGTGGTCACCCGGAACGGGTCCGCGTCGCCGCGGACCATGCTGAAGATGTACTCGAACACGGTCTGTTCGACGACCTGCTGGGCCCGATGCAGCGCGACGTGGCCGGCATAGCCCGCGACGGCCGCGATGCCGAGCATCGGGATCCACCACAGCGGCGAGAATCGCCGCGAGCGCCACGGCCAGAGCGCCCAGCCCGCGAGGGTGCAGAGTCCCGCATAGAACTCGAGCGTGCGTCGATTGGCGGCGCTCGCCGCGAGGATACAGAGCGCGAAGTAGAGGTAGCCGAGATCGACGGACACGGGCCGGGTCTCGGGCGCGCGGGCCGCCTGGCGCCGGAGCGCCCAGAAGAACGCGGTCAGGGGAACCTTGCCGGCGGTGCTGTAGAGCTGGCTGGCGATCAGCGGAAAGAGCAGCAACGGCAGCCACTGGAAGAGGAGGGTCATCGCGCGCGGTCCGTCGGTGGCGCGTGACGTTCCGGTCGTCGAGAAGAGATAGATGCCGCTGACGACGATCAGCAAGGTGCACAGATCGGTGAGGCGGTGGAAGTCAGTGGCGGAGAGCTCGAGCCGCCACGTCAGCGCGCGCGCGGCCTCGACCAGCACCGCCAGCGGGAGCGCGAGGATCAGGAAGCCGGTCTGCCATCCCCAGAAGAGGAGCGCGGCACCGAGCACCATCGGGGGCGGCGTCACAAGCATGCGAGCCCCTCGGCGATCCGGCCGACTTCCAGGCGGTGCACGTCACCGGGCAGCCGATCGAGCGTGCCGGGCTCGCCGACGACGAGCACCCGCGTCGGCGTACCGAGCGCCTCCAGCTGGCGGACCAGCTCCTGGCGGGCGTCGTCCCAAGTGAGCAGCACGCACACGCAGCCGCTCAGCGAGTCGTGGCGATCGATCACCGCGTGATGGAGCGTGCGAAACGGCTTGTCACGGCACGGCTCGACGCACGCCAGCACTTCCAGGAGCTGCTCGGTGTGGGCGACGCCGCGGCCGGCGGTGAAGCAGTACGCCTCGGGCCCGACGAACATGAGATCGAGGAGCGACTCCTGCGTTGGCATCGAGATCGCCACCGACGCCGCGACCGAGACCGCTTCCTCGAAGATCGGGTCGCCGAGGTCGCCGGTGAACGTGTCGAGGATCAGCGCGTGGCGCACGAAGAACTCGTCGAGGTATTCCTTGACGACCGGCCGGCCGACGCGGGCCCAGCTCTTCCAGTGGATGCGGCGCATCGGATCGCCGGAGCGATAGTCGCGGAGCGACACGAACTCCTCGGAGTCGCCCACGGTGGACGCGAGCGCGACGCCGCCCGGCTGATACTTTCTGGTCCCCGCCAGCCGGATCTCCGCCATCGGATATCGCTTCGGCAGGACCAGGAGCGATTGCGGCAGCGCGATCGACTTGAGCGCCTGGACCAGCCCCAGCGGGTCGGGCCGCGCGATGGTGATCCCCTGGAAGCGCAGGTGGCCGCGACGCAGCGGCGTGACCTCGAGCGTCACCTCGGTCTCGCCGGCGGCGGGAAGCGTCGGCAGCGGCCGGGGGGCGATGACGGCGCCGCGCTTCTGCGAGACGAGCCACGCCCAGCGTGGATAGCCGACCTGCCGGTCGAACCAGTTCCGTCGCTCCTCGCCGGGCTCGCGCGCCGTCACGAACTCCTCGAATGTCGGGCGCGGATCGGTCAGCTCCTCGAGCAGCACGAGGCCATCCTGGCGCCGGCGCGTGTGATTGGTGATCGCCATGCGATAGGTAACCGGCACGCCGACCGACGCAAAGCGCGGCAGGATCCGGCGCGCCGTGAACCGCCCGCGGAAAACGAGGCTCGAGGCCGCCGAGAGGAGGACGAGGGCCAGCACCAGGGTGAAGACCTGGTAGCCCACGGTGCGATTCGTGTCGAGACCGATCACGACGGCGGCGCCGAGCACGCCGAGGGCCAGAGAGCCGGCGCGCGTGAACCGGCGGTCGACCCGGTACTGGAACGCCGAGAACGAGCTGAACCAGCGATACAGGAGCCGCTTCATCATTCATTCATAGGTGCGCCTCGGCGGGCGCGGCCCCAGCCCCGCGACGGCCTGCGGCGCACACAACGCCGATGCCTACGACGGCATCGGGACTTTTGCGAGGATCTCCTCGACGAGACCGACGGTCGTGACACCGGCGAAGCGCGCCTGAGGCTCGACGACCATGCGATGCGCGATGACGGGCACCGCCATCTCGCGGACGTCCTCCGGAATGACGAACTCGCGCCCCTCGGAGAGGGCCAGCGCCTGCGCGGTCTTCATCAGCGCGAGCGAGGCGCGCGGGCTGGCGCCGAGCTGGATCCCGTTCGCGGCGCGCGTCGCGCGCACGACGTCGACCGCATAGCGCTTGAGCTCGTCGCTCATGCGGACTCCCGCGGCTCGGCGGCGCACCATCAGCACATCGTCGATCGACACGCACGGCGTCAGGGTGTCGATCGGATGCCGCTGCGCCTGCGCCGAGAGGATGGCCACCTCGTCCTCGGGCGCCACGTAGCCGAGGCTCAGCTGCACGGCGAAGCGGTCCATCTGCGCCTCGGGCAACGGATAGGTGCCGCGGAACTCGACCGGGTTCTGCGTGGCGATGACGAAGAAGAGGTCGGCGAGGCGGTAGGAGCTCCCCTCGACCGACACCTGACTCTCGGCCATCGCCTCCAGGAGCGCCGACTGGGTGCGCGGCGACGCGCGGTTGATCTCGTCGGCCAGCAGCACGTTGGTGAAGACCGGGCCCTCGTGAAAGTGAAAGGCGTGGTCGCGCTGGTCGAACACGGACACTCCGAGGATGTCGGACGGCAGGAGGTCAGGCGTGAACTGGATGCGCTTGAAGCGTCCGCCGATCGAGCGCGCGAGCGCCTTCGCCAGGGTAGTCTTGCCCGTGCCGGGATAGTCCTCGAGCAGCACGTGGCCGCCGCTCGCGAAGGCGGCGAGGAGTCGCCGGATCGCGCCGGACTGGCCGCGCATCACCGTCTCGACGTTCTGCGCGAGCTTCTCGAAGACGTCCGTCGGCTGGAGGCTCATGCCCCAACTCAGCGCTTCCGCCGTAGGCCGTCGATCACGTCGAGCACGCGCAGAATCTCGCTGCCGTCGCGGACCATCTCGCGATCCCCGGCCTGGCCCCAGCGGAGCACGCCGTCGCGATCCACGACGAAGGTCGAGCGATACGCAACGTTGCGATCGATGTCGAGCACACCGTACGCGCGGATCGCCGCGCGATGCACGTCGCTCAGGAGCGGAAACGGGAAGTTTCGCGCCTTCACGAAGGCGGCGTGACAGAACGGGCTGTCACCGCTGATGGCGAGCACGGCGGCACCCCGTTTGGTGATCTGGTCGGCGACCCGGCCCAGGTCGCTGAGCTCGGGGGTTCAGATGCCCCCCCAGTCGTAACAGTAGAAGACGAGCACGACGTCCGATTTGCCCTTGAAGTCGGCCAGGGACGTCTCGCCGCCCGCGCTCGACGGCAGCGAGAAGCCCGGCGCCGCCTGACCGAAGCGGAGACCGGTCACGAGAGGTCTTGAACCCGTTCGACGCTGACGCCACTGGTCATGCGACGCCTCATGTGGGTGTAACTCCGGTATACCACGTCAGACACCGGGGTCGGAAAGGCCCGGTACCGCCGCCGGACGCGGGGGTTTTCGCGGCCCGTACGCGCTAGAATCGGCGCGTGAATCCGCCGGCTTCCGCCCAATGTGACGCGTGCGCGCGTGCGGGCCCCCGCCTGCTCTTCGAGTTCCGGACAGGCACCGGCCCCGTGGTCAAATGCGGCCGTTGCGCGCTCCGCCACCCGCCGCTGCTGAAGCGCTCGCTCGTGATCGCCGCGATCGTGGGCAGCGTGCTGCTGGCCATCAACCAGGGTGACGTGCTGCTGTCCTCCCGGTGGCCGACGACACTGGCCTGGAAGGTGCCGCTCACCTATCTCGTGCCGTTCCTCGTGGCGACGTGGGGCGCGCTCCTCACCAGTCGCGTCGTGAGGAAGTAGCCGGTCCTCGAGTCGTCCGCGCGTCGCGCGTGGGTCGACGTGAGCGCGTGACCGGCCACCAGATCCTGTAGCTTCCGGCGCCGCCGGCGCCAACCTCTCGCGTCTCAGATTTCCTTCGTGGGCTGAAGCGCCCGATTGTTAGCGTGTCCCCGCCAAACATTTCTCCAGGGGAGCGCGATGGACGATCCTGGCGGACGATGGATCGAGTTTACGACGCAGGACGGCCGCACCAGCCGCATGCGGGTCGATCAGATCGACACCGTGATGCGCGCGAACGGCGGCGACGCGGGCGTGATCCACACGAGCCTGGGCGAGCTCATCCGGGTGCTCAACGTCACCCACGTCCTCAAGCAGTGGAAGCACCGGCTCCTCTTCGTCGTGTCCCGCCAGGCCACCAGCTATCACGGCTATCTCCAGCGCGCGTTCTCCGACGTCGACTGGGCCGAGGTGATCATCGACCGGCGCCACAACGAGCGTCGCCAGCAGGGATCGCCGTGGATGGTCGACCGGCGCGGGCGCGCCCGGCGCGCGCGCCCCGACGTGGACGCCCGCGTGCGCGCGTTCGGCTGGGCGATCGTGCGAGTGACTCGGACCTAGGCGAGCTCGGACCAGAGCGCCCCGAGACGCTGCAGCGCCGCCGGGGGCAGTGGCCCGCGGTTGACCGCCGCCGCGGCGGCCTCGAGATGCTCGAGGCTCGAGTAGCCCACGAGGACGGTCGACACCGCGTCGGAGCTCACCGCCAGACGGATCGACGCCTCGATCAGGTTCTCGACGTGCCCTTCCCGCACGAGCGCGCCGAGCCGCTGCGCCCGCGTCACGTCGGTGTGATAGTCGGGCGCCGTCGCGATCGGGTCCACCGAGGGCACCGCGACCGGATGACGCGCCTCGACGCCGCTCAGCGCGCCGGCGGCCAGGACGCGGATGACGATGACGCCCATCCGGCGCTCACGCGTGCGATTGAGGAGACCGCCGAAATCCTGCGCGGGGAAGCCGGCCGGCACCGCGAACCCGGCGCTCGGGTTCAGCAGGTTGTAGCAGACCTGCGCCGTATCGATCGTGCCGGAATCGATCGCCTGATGCAGCGCCCGCGTCTCGCCGAGCGCGGTGATCCCGCAGAATCCGACCTTCCCCTGCTGGCGGAGCTTCTGCACGGCGGGCACCACTTCGTTCAGGACGTCGCCGAGGCTCACGGCACCGGCGCCGCGTGCCGATTCGATCCGGTTGTGGAGCTGGAACAGGTCGACGCGCTCCAGGGCGAGCCGTTTCAGGCTCTGGTCGAGCGAGCGGGCGACCGCCCGGGGATTTCGTGCAGATCGTGCGGGTCCAGACGGAACTTCGTGCCGACCTGCACGCGCGCCTTCAGGGCCTTCAGGACCTGCCCGAGATTGCGCTCGGACTCGCCGTCGCCGTACGACGGCGCGGTGTCGAAGTAGTTGACGCCGAGCTCCATCGCCCGCGCGACCGCGCGCTCTCGCTCCGCCGGTGTTCCGCGGATGATGAGCCCGCCGACGTTGCCGCAGCCGAACCCGAGCGTCGAGACCGTGAGGCCTGTCTTGCCGAGACTCCGAGATTGCATGCGTGCGCCTCCCTGTGCGAACGCGGGCACTATTTGCCGACGCTCTCGTTGTTGTCAAGTCGCGCGCGGCGTCGCGGCCCGCGCCGTCTTCGGGTACAGTCGAGGCAGACGCCGGTCGAGCGCGTCGGGAGGACTCCATGGCCCCGTCCTACGTCACCGAGAACAACGAGCAGCGCGCCCGCCTGCGCGCCCTTGTCGACCGACTGAGCGACGGCGATCTCGCCCGGCCGCTTGAAGCCGGCTGGACGGTCGGCGCCGTCCTCGCCCACCTAGCCTTCTGGGATCAGCGCACCCTGATCCTGATCGAGCGCTTGGAGAAGGAAGGGCCGCGCACGCCTCCGCGATCCATCGACGCCAACGACGTCGACTGGATCAACGACTCGGCCAAGGCGCTCTGCCTGGCGCTTCCGCCGCGCGCGGCGGCGCGCCTGGCGGTGGCCACTGCGGACGCCGTCGATCGGCGCGTCGAGGCACTGTCGGCCGAGCTCGTCGCCGCGAACACGGCGGCGGGGAAACCACTCAACCTGTCCCGGGCCGAGCACCGGCGCGAGCACCTCGACGAGATCGAGCACGCCTTCGGTCAGACCCGGGGGCGCTAGGGGACAAACGAGAGGAGCGGCCCTCGCTCCTCCCGATCAGAACCTGACGGAGATCCCGTACAGGACGTCGTGCCCGGTGAGGTCGGTCTCCAATCGGTCGTGCGAGAGACTATCCCGACCGAACTGCATGAACCGGTAGCCGCCATACAGCTCGGTGCTCCGTGTGAATCGCCACGAGAGCCCGGCACCCCAGCTGACACCAACCGCCAGCGACCCGTCGCTTCTCGCGCCCGGCTGGCCCGGACGAGACACTCCCTCTGCGCCGGGCACCAGGAGGGTTGGCCCAACGGAAAGATACGGCGCCAGCGCCCCCAGCGTGGACGAGGTCGAGGACAGCGGCCACCGCAGCTTGAGGTCGAACGAGACGGCCGTACCGAGCAGATCCGAATCGAGAAGCCGATACGGACCGCTGCTCAGCACGGGATCTTCGGTCGCGATCACCGGCCTGGTCCCGAGGGTCGAGACGCGGAACCGCGATGTGTCGACCCCGAGCGAGAAGGGCTGAGACGGGTCGAGCCAGCGTTCGGTCTCCGGCCCCTCGGCGCGCCCGGCATCGGGGCTCACCGCGAGGGCGAGCAGGCTCACGACGAGCGCCAGCCACCACCGACTGAATCTCACCACAGCGGACCAATCGTACCAGGCTGTCGGACTTCGCGCGAGGCCTCGGCAGCCGGGCGGTTCTGGTAGATTCCGGAACCGCCCTTACACGGAAGCCCGCTTCTCGAACACCAGCGGCTGATCCCGATCGTGACGTCCCTCGCGGAAGAGCTCCGGGGCGTTCGGCAGCTCGTAATAGATCTCGAGGTAGTTGCCGTCGGGATCGTGAAAGTAGATGCTCTTCTGGCTCACGTGGTCGACGGCGCGGACGATCGGGATCCCGTTCTCCTGCAGGGTGAAATAGGCATCCGCGAGCGCCGCCTCGCTGCCCACGTGGAAGGCGACGTGATGGACGCCCACGCCACCCGCCACCGGGCGCGGCGCGGTGTCGGGATTCTGAACCGGGAAGAGGTCGACGGTGTGGCCCTGTCCCTCGAGCGCCATGAAGACGCCCCCGTGCTCGGGATCCTCCTCGACGACCTTGAGCCCGAGGATCGTCGAATAAAAGGCCCGCGACCGCTCCACGTCGCTCACGCGCAACAGCACATGCCCGATCCCGTTGAGTCGAATCATGATCGCCCTCCTTCTCGTTCTCTCCCAGGTAGTTCCCCGCCCTAGCCCAGCGCCTCCGCCTTGAATCGTCGGAGCACCTCGACGTGCTCGGCGGGGGTCTTGAGGCCGAGCCCCAACCGTCCCGCCTCCGAGCGCCGGACAGCTCACGACCCTCTGGCGGGAGTGTACCGCAGGGCCAGGCGCCCCGAGGCTAGGGACGGTCGACCGAGGTCAAGCGCCCGAATCCCGGCGCATGACCCAGAGCGCTCCGATCTGCAAGATCAGCGCGGCCGCGATGGCGGCGGCGAAAGCCTGCGCGATGCCGGCGCGCTCGAGCGAGAGCGCCAGGACGAAGAAGAAGCCGGCGAAGGCGAACAGCCCGAGCAATAATCCCCGCAGCACGCGAATCGCGGGGCCGGGCCCATCGAGATGATGCGCGAACCCCGCGAGGATGGCTCCATAGAGAGGATAGGTCGCCAGAATCCCCGTGAGTGATGGGCCCAGCGCCGTGGCCAGCCCGGTCAGCAGCAGCACGATCGCGGTCGTGACGATGATCCTCGCCGGGATGTCCCAGGGCGGCGGCGCCACGGGGCGAGTGGCGCCCGCGTCCCTCGGCATGAAGACCAGCGCCACGACGAGGGTGCCGATCACGAGCGCCAGCAGCGGCGCGAGCCTCAAGGTCGAGCGCTGCAGGAGAGCCGTCGCCGCGGCGAACGCGAGACTTCCTCCGAGCAGCGCCATCGCCCAGTGGCGTCGGCGCGCGAGGCGTCCGTAGAGGACACAGAACGCTGCTTGAGCGGCGGCGCCGGTCATCGAGCCGACGGCTGCGCCGGCCGCGAACGACAGGCCGTGATCGAGGGCCAGGAAGAACGCGACCGGACCCGACGTGAGCGGGAATCCGACGAGCCAGCCGCTGACTCCAGGTCCCCAGCGACGCCCGGCCATGCTGACCGCGCCGATCAGCGTGGGTGTGAGCACGAGCTTGAGCGCCAGACCGTCCACGCCTGCCGAGCGTATCGCGACCGGCCAGCGACGGGTAGGTGGAAGCGAACGACGACGTGCTACAGGAACTTGGGCGTCGACTGGGCGCCGGGCACCGTGAAGTAGAAGGTCGCGCCGCGCCCTTCTTCCGAGTCGCACCCGACGTGACCGCCGATCTGCTCGACGATCAGCCGAACCAGATAGAGACCGAGGCCGGTCCCATCGGTCTCGAGCGCGGCCACGTTGTCGGCCCGGTAGAACTTCTCGAACAGGTGGCGCTGACTCTCCTTGGGAATTCCGATTCCCGTGTCCTGGATCTGCCAGCGCACCACGTCCCGTTCGCGCGTCAGGCGCACGCCGATGTCGCCGCCGCTCGGCGAGTACTTGATCGCGTTCGAGGCGAGGTTGAGCACGACCTGGCGCAGGAGCTGCGGATCGGCGAATACCTCCAGCACGTCGCTGGATGCCTCCAGCGCCAGCCGGTGGCCCTTCTCGTCCATCTGCAGCTTCAGATCGTCCAGGACGGTCCGGGTCAGCTCGACCAGGTCGACGAGCTGCGGCGTCGCCTTCATGCGGCCGCTCTCGAGCCGCGAGATGTCGAGCAGGTCGTTGACGAGCTGGATGAGCCGCTGGGAGGCGCCGAGCGCGTCCTTCATGTAGCTGGTCGCGGTCTCCGGCACCTCCGTCTCCTGCATCGCCAGCTCCAGCATCCACTTGATGCCCGAGAGCGGCGTGCGGAGCTGATGGGTCGCGAACGAGACGAAGTCGCTCTTCATCTGCGCGATCTCGCGCTCCTGCGTGACGTCGTGCAGCGTGATCGTCAGGCCCGTCGTTCGGCCGGCGGCGTCCCGCGTGGCTCGCGCCTCCCAGTGCAGAATGCGGTTGAAATCCGGCACGTCGAGATCGCCGCTGGCGCCCTCGGCCGGCGCCACACCGAGGCCGCCGGCGCACGCGAGCAGCAGGTTTTCGGTCGAGACCGCCGAGCATCCGCGACGCAGCACGCTACCGAGGTCGCTGCCGACCAGCGAGGTCCCCGGACAGCCGAGCAGTTCCCCCGCGTGATGGTTCTCCGCCTGGACGCGGCCGTCGGGGCCCACGAAGAGCACGCCGTCGGAGGTCGACTCGAGGATCTGCGTGAGCTGGATCCGCTGGGTCTGCGACTCGGCGTAGAGGCTCGCGTTCTGGAGGGCGATGGCGGCCTGGTCGGCGAAGGCCTGCAGCAGCACGACCTCGTCGCGCGTGAACTCGCGCGTCGAGGCATCGCCGAGGGAGAGCACCCCGATCGTCCGGGCGTTGACGGCCACCGGCACGCAGAGGACCGCCCGATCGCCGGTGGTCTGCAGGCGGATGCGCTGCTCGTCGGGCACGACCAGGCCGGGCTCCGCCAGGAGGTCCGTCGTCCACACCGGACGACCCTCGTTGACCGCTCGTCCCGCCATCGAGGCGCCGGCCGGCAACTGGTCTCCGAGCCGGAATCCCTGCCGCGCCCGGCCGCTGATGCCGACGGCGACGAGCGAGCTGTCGGGCTGGCGCAGCCAGAGCACGGAGGACTGCACGGCGAACAGCGTCAGGATCGGCTGAACGACCCGATCGGCGACCTGGCCCACGTCGAGGTCTTCCGTCAAGGTCCGCGCGACCCGGGCCAGCTCCTCGGCTTCACGCTGCCGCCGCGCCAGGTCGCGCGTGGCGTCGCGGATCCGCTCCTCGAGGCGGGCCTGCGAGGCTCCGAGCTCGGTCGCCATCTGGTTGAACTGCAGCGCGAGCTCGCCGATCTCGTCGGCGGTCTCGATCGGCACGCGATGATCGAGCTCGCCGCGGCCGAAGCGCTGCACGCCCAGCCGCAAACGCTCGAGCGGCCGAGTGAGGCGCGCGCTCAGCACGTGAGCTGCCCCGGCACTGACCAGCACGCCGGCCGCGGTGAGCGCGGCGAAGAACCAGAGCTTGCGGCCCACCGCCGCGGTCACGACGGCCCGCGGGTGCTCGACGACCACGCCCCAGCCGACGCGATCCACGCGCAGGCCCGTCGCCATTGCTTCCACGCCGCGCTCGTTCGTGTAGGAGCCGGTGACGCCGCTCGGGTGGTCCTGTTCGAGGAGGCTCCGAACGAACGGCCGACCGCTCAGGGACAACCGCTTGAGCACGAGATTGGCGTCGTCGGCGGCGATCAGCCCGCCGCGCCGGTCGACGATGTAGGCGCGTCCGTCTTGACCCAGGCTGAGCTCGGCGGTCAGCGTCCAGAGATCCTTGAGATTCAGGACCCCGACGACGAGCAGCCGGCCTTCCGCGGCGCCCGAGAGCGGCGCGGCGAGCGTCAGCCAGGGCTCGGACGTCTCGGTGGTCGTGACCGCGCCCCAGGCCACTCCGCGACCTCGCGGGATCGTGTCGAGCGCCGGGGGTGCGTCGGTCGCCGAGCTCGCCATCACCTCGCGGCGCGACAGTCGGTAGCGCCACGTCCGGGGCGGCTCGAAGATGCCGACCTCCTCGAAGGCCCGCTCGCGCGCGAGAAACCGCTGGCCCACGATCGCGAGACCCTTCGGGTCGCCGTCGATGACGGCGGCGCGGAAGAGCTGCGCGACCGTCGTCAGCCCTTCCTCCTTGTCGGCGAGAAAGAAGTCGATCTGGTCCCGCACGCCGCGGACAGCGACCAGCTGGAGCTCACGCCGGGCATCGTGAACGTCCCGCAGCGCGCCGGGCAGCCAGATCAGGTTGACGCCCACGACGGCGATGACGCTCGCCGCCGCCAGCAGGAGAAACAGTCGCCGGCGCAGGGTTCCCAGCCGAGGGCCGATCGCGGGGAGCATCGGCGCCGCGGAGCTACTCGACGATGCGCTCGGCCCGCTCGAGGAGCGTGAGCGAAGGCTTCAACCCGATCGTCCGCGCCGTGACGAGGTTGATCGCGAGCACGAGCTTGTCCGGGATCTGGATCGGGATCTCGGCCGGCGCCATGCCCGCGAGCACGCGGTCGACGACCCGCGCCGTCTGCTGACCCATCCGCCGGTAGTTCGCGCCGTACGAGATCAGTGCGCCGGAAGCGACCATCTCGTCCTCGTGCGCCATCAACGCCACCTTGTCCTCGCGCGCACGCTGGATGAGGAGATTGATGTGGGCGCTCAGGAGGCCGGAGGGCACGTGAAAAATCGCGTCGAAGGCGCCCTTGGGGAGCGCGCCGAGCTCGCGCGTGATGTCGTCCCGGCTGGTGACGTCACGGCGGATCAGCGTCATGCCCAGCTGATCAGCGGTGCGCTGCGCGACGTTGAAGCTGATCTCGGCGATGCTCTCCTTGGCGACCAGGCACAGGACGCGGCGCGCGTCGGGCGCGATCTCCTTCAGGATCTCGAGGCGCTTTCCGGAGAGCGGGCCCGAGTACACGGACACTCCCGTGAGATTGTTGCCGGACGAGGCGTAGTTCGGAACCAGCCCGGAGCGTACGGGATCGCCGACCCAGGTGAACACGATCGGGATCGTCGAGGTCGCGGTCCTGGCCGCCACGGTGTGGGAGGTACCGACGGTGACCAGGACGTCGGGCTTGGCGGCGACCAGCGCCTGGGCCTGCGCCTTCACGTCGGATCCGGTCCCCTTCGTGTCCTCGACGAGCAGCGACAGGTTCACGTTCTCGCGGTAGCCGAGCTGACCGAGTCCCTCACGGAATCCCGCCAGGACCTCGCCGAAGCCGAGTCCCGGCGTCAAGACCGCGACCTTGACGGTTCGAGCGGGCGGGGCCGCGTGGAGCGTGGCGACGAGGAGCATCGCGAGCGCGCCGACGCAGGGGAGCGCCGTCCTCCATGTCTGTGGCCGCATTTCTCCCTCCCGGAAAATCGACTCTATAATTGCAAGAGTCGAGCCACCGGAAACGGCGAACCAACCGCGACGGAAAGGACAGACTTTCCGCGATGAAAGACGGGGCTGGCGAGCCGGCGCCGCGATGCGGGGAAGGACGAGCGTGACAGGAATGCCGCGGGCGCGCCAGGACTGGCGGAGATCAGCCGCGGGTCAGCGGGCGACGCGCAACATGAAGCGCCGCCCTTGATCGCTCAGCTCGACGCCGTCTTCGCGGATTTCCTCGATCCGTAGCCGGCCGTCGATCGAATCGCCCTCGCGGTAGCGGCGGCCGCTGATGAAGACCATTCGCTCGGCGGGCACGTCGGCGTAGATCAGCGCCTCGAGCCTGAGCCCCGACGCCTCCGGGGGCGCGGCGGGTCGTGAGGCCGCGACTGGCGGCGTCGCCGGTGCAGGCGTCGGCTGCACGGTCGGTGTCCCGGAGCGAGGACTCGGCGTGATCGGCGGCGCTGGCGTCTGGACGCGAGGGCTCGGTGTCGACGCTGATGGTGGCGGGCTCGGCCTGGACGGAGTCGCCGGTGTCTCGGCGCTACGCTCGGTCGTCGACGCCGTCGGCTTGCCAACCTTCGTCTCGGGGCTCGGCAGCGGCTCGAGCTTGACGAGGGGGCGCGGGCTCTCCACCGGCGGAGCCGGGACGGCAACCGGTTCAGGCGGCGCGGCGACCGGGGCAGGATGGAGCCACCAGAAGAGCACGCCGGCCAGGAGCAGCGCGTTCACCGCAAGCGCCGCGAGCAGACGTCCGGGCGTCAGGCTCCACGCCGATCGCGGCCGCGGCGCGGGCGACAGGAGTCGCTGCACGACGGGAGCCTGCCGGTCTCGCTGTTGGGCGGCCTTCGTGAGCGCGTCGAGGATGTAGGACATCCCTACTGTCGTACCCCGTTGAGGGAGGGAGCGTTCGCTCCCGGCGCCGTCGCGACCAGGCGCACGAGCGTCTCTTCACCCGCGATGCCATCGGGAATCAGCGACTCGACCTGCTGGAAGACAGCGACCTTGCGCTTGAGCTCATCGTCGTAGATCTGGTTGGCCTTCGCGGCGGTGGGCTGCCCGTCGAGCGCGCCGAGTCGCTGGCGCAGCCAGGCGACGTCGCGGCCCTCCATGCCGGGCTGGAGCGGCAGGGGCCCGGTCACCGGCGATTTCCAGATCATCACGAAGGGGCCGTCCCAGAAGCGCTCGACCTCGACACTCGGCAGGGTGACCCGGCGCGAGCCGATCTCGAGCGTCGCCCGCTCACCGTCGAGACTCGCCAGGACGACGTGATGCTTCCGGCCGTCGGGTGTGGCGAGCTCGAGGATCGCCGGAAGATTGAGACGCCGTAGCACGGTCCACGTTCCCGTTCGGGCCAGGCAGCGCAGGCCCGCCGCGCGTCCGAGCTCGCAGCCGCGATCGGGGGTCGCGCTCTTGGTGTCGAGAGTCGCGCTCCGGGCGTCGAGACCCCAGAGCGCGTAGAGGTTCACGAAGGCGCTCGCCCTGTCGGCGCTGACCTCGGGGTCGTCCAGAATCGCCGTCAGAGTCGGCGCCGCCGGCCGTCGCTCGTCGGTCGTCGCCGCCGCAACCGCTGGGTCTGGCGAAGGCGGGCTCTTCTCGGCACGCGTGAGCGGCCACGCGCCGAGAGTGCGCAGCCCGCCCGTCGCGATCAGCGCGACGGTACTGCCCGCGGCGACCAGGAGGACCGCGGTTGCCGTCGCCGCGAGCCATCGGCGGCCGCGCCGCGCGCCCAGCACTTCCTTGGCCGCTCGGCGGACGACCGCCTCCTTGACCCGCGTCTGCCCCGTCGCGTAGGCGCCGAGCAGGGCGCGATCGCAGATCGTGTTCAGCAGGCGCGGGGTGCCCTGTGACAAGCGGTGCGCCGCGCGCACGGCCTGCTTGGTGAAGATCGGCTGCCGCTGGCCGGCGATCTCCATCCGATGCGCCACGTACCGCTGCGACTCTTGCTCTGTGAAGGACCGCAGGTGGTAGCGCGCGGTCACGCGCTGCGAGAGCTGGCGCAGATTGCGTCGGGCCAGCAAATCGGCCAGCTCGGGCTGGCCGATCAGGACCACCTGGAGGAGCTTTTCCTTCGTCGTCTCCAGATTCGTCAGGAGGCGGATCTCCTCCAGCACCCGCGCGCGCAGGTTCTGGGCCTCGTCGATGATGAGCACGGTGCGTCGGCCACGGGCGTGCGCGTCGAGCAGCGCCTGGGACAGTGTGTCGACCAATACCTTCAAACTCGTCGTGCCGGCTGGATACGGGATGCGGAGCTCGTCGCATACCCCAGCCAGGAGCTCAACCGAGGTGAGCCGTGGATTGAAAATCATGGCGACGTCGACCTCGGGCGGCAGCTGCTCGAGGAGCGCGCGGCAGACTGTGGTCTTACCGGTCCCTACCTCGCCCGTCAGCTGCACGAAGCTGCCGCCCTCACCGATCCCATAGAGCAGATGGGCGAGGGCCTCCCGGTGCGCCTCGCTCAGATAGAGGTAGCGCGGATCGGGGGCCAGCGAGAACGGCCGCTCTGTGAGGCCGAAGTATGCCGCGTACATGGGTATCGCTTCTAGCTATTGCCCCTTGAGGCGAACCTCTTCGTAAGCTGGAAAGGGTATCAGATGCATCGAGTCGAGCATGTGCTCGGCGATGCGGGGCCCGACGCCTCGCAAGGTGCGGTAGTCCATGATCGGCGCGAACATCACCCGGTCGATCGACAGCTGCTGGATGCGATGCAGCAGCGCCTCGCGCTTGCCGGTGTCGCGCTCGCGCGCCTGCTGGTGGAACAGATCGTCGAGGTCCGGGTAGCCGCCGTAGGCGCTGCTGCCCTTGGAGTACATGAACGCTTCCACGCGGCTGGCGGCGTTGCCCGAGTTGCCCACCGCAGCCATGAAGAGGCCGCGGAGTTTTTTCTCGCGCCAGGCGGCCAGAAACGCCGCGCGCTCCATGAGCCGCATCTTCGTCCGGATGCCGACCGCGCCGAGGTAGTTGGTCGCCGCTTCCGCCGTCGTGATGAACGGCGGCGTCGGCGCGAAGTCGCCGGCGTCGATTCCGTTGGGATAGCCGGCCTCGGCGAGGAGCTGCTTGGCCTTCGGCGGATCGTAGGGCATCGGCGGGGCCTGGAGCGCGAACTCCATCACGCGGGGCACAATGACCCCGGTTGGTGGACAGTAGCCCAGGCACGAGACCTCGTTGATCGCCTGGCGATTGAGCGCGTAGTTGGCCGCCAACCGCACGCGCTTGTCGTGCCACGGCGATTTGGGATCCCACTGCTCGGCGAACTCGATCCAGTAGATCGACGCGTGCTTGGACGGCACGAGCTGGAGCCGCGGGTCCCGCTTCACGTTCAGGGCATCCTCGCCGTCGAGCGCGTAGGCGATGTCGGCTTCACCGTTCTTCAGCATCGCCACGCGCGTGGTCCCCTCGGGGACGCTCTTCATGACGTACCGCTTGACGGTCGGCACGCGGCGCCAGTAGCCGGGATATGCCTCCACGACCACCTCGACGCCGGGCTTGTGGCTCACGAAGCGATAGGGCCCGGCGCCGATGGGCTGCTTCCTGAAGCCCTCGTCGCCGACCTGAGTCACGTACTTCTTGGGGACGACGATCCCGGCGGCCGTGGCCGTGGTCCCGTAGAAGGTCATGAAGTCCGGCCAGGGCTCGGTGAGATGGAATCGCACCGTGAGCGCATCGACGATCTCTACCTGACGGACGTGCGCCTGGATCTCCTTGACGCCTGCCCCACGGTAGCGCTCGAAGCTGAACTTGACGTCCTCGGTCGTGACGGGATCGCCGTTGTGGAACTTGAGATCGCGTCGCAGCTTGAACTCGTACACGAGCCCGTCCGGGCTCTCCGTCCACGACTCGGCCAGGCTCGGCGACATCTTGCCCTTACCCGGCAGCGGCCGGACGAGCGCGTCGTGAAGGGCGAAGAGAATCCCGAACGGCGTGATCTGAGGCGGCGCGGTCGACGGGTCGAACCAGGTCGGCGCGATGGTCACGTGCCAGGCGATGACCACGTCTCCCGCGGGCGCTACCTGCGCGCCAACCTCCGGGACCGCCCCGAGCGTCAGGATCACGAGTGCCAGCAGCACGACCGTGCGCATGTGCCTCTCCCTCAAAGGCCGATTCACCTCAAGTGCCTTCGGGCGCGAGTATATTCGAGTCGATGCCCGTGCGGTGGCTCGGTCTCCTCGTCGTCGCGGCGCTGCTCGGCGCCTGCTCGACCGCGCCACCCCCGCTGGCGACGCCGGCCGGGCGCTTACCCGACCTCCGCGGAACCTGGACGGGAACCTGGGCCGGTACTCCCGTGACGCTCGTCATCCTCGATCAGAGCGACGCCGCAGCCGTCGAAGGCGTTTCAGTCGGCCCCTGGCAGCTGTTCGGTCGAAACCTGCCGGGAGTATCGGGCATCCTCACCGTCGAGATCAGGAGCGAGATGGTCTCGGTCAACGTACAGGGGCGTCTCGGGACATCGAACGGGCGGCTCGCCCTGGAGCTGGCGCCCGCGACGGTCAACGGTGGATGGATCAGTCTCACGCGGCTGGACGAGAACAGGATGATCGGAACCGGGGTGGGTCAGATGAGTTGGGAACCGCAGGGGCCCGTAGAGCTGATCCGTCAGCGCCCGGGCCCGCCTACCTAGGAAGCTCGGGCGCGGCAGATCACCTCTTGCCGTCGCCGTTGGACTGGAACCAGGTGTAGTCCCACACGCTGACCCGGTACGCGGCGGTCGCCGGCAAGTTCGGAACCTCGAAGTACGCGCGCCCGAATCCGCCGACGCCTCCGGGCACGAACGCGATGCGCTGACCGACCACGGCGCCTCCGGCGTCGACCGCCTGAGCGAGAACACGCAGGCTGGTCGCGAACTCGCCGTGGCGGTTGTAGACGTAACCGCTGACTTTTCTCGAGCTCTGGCTCTGCTCGGCCGCCGCCGCCCACTCGACCGTGAAGTGCTGCTCCCAGCCGGCCGTCAGGGTCGTCGCCGTCATGCTGAGCGGGGGAGTCGCGCCGGTGCCCGCGCACGCTGCGCTCATCGTGACGATCAGAGCGATCAGGAGCCCGAGGCGAGTCGCGTTCATGAACGTTCCCTCATGAGTTGCCGGTTCGCGGCCTTCACCGCCGGCTTTTGATTGTACTGGTAACCTCTGGGCCCGGCACGCGGTTCCAGCACCCGGCGGTGGGCGAGATGTGCTAGATTTTTCGAGTCGGGCGAAGGGAGATCTCGATGCGCGCGATCCCGGCGTCGCGCCGGCACTTTCTTGCAGGCGCCGCCTCGGTCACCGCGGGACTGTTCTTGCCGCGGCCCGCACGGTCGGCTGGAGAACTCGCTCGCGCGCTGGTCCCGCGCGAGACCTTCTTCGGCGATCCCGACGTCGCCTGGGCCCAGCTCTCGTTCGACGGCGCCTCGGTCGCGTACATCGCGCCGGTCGACGGCGTGAGAAACTTGTGGGTTGCGCCGGTCGGCGATCTCGGCGCCGCCAGGCCCCTCACCCGCGCGACCGATCGTCCGATCAGCTACGTCTTCCTGTGGGCGCACACGAATCGCCACGTCGTCTACTTCCAGGAGCGCGACGGCGACGAGAACTGGCGCGCCTCGAGCGTCGACATCCGCGACGGCACCGTCGTGTCGCTCACGCCGCCGCGCGGGGTGCGTGCCCGGGTGCACGAGGTCAGCCAGCGCTTCCCCAGCCAGATGATCTTCGCGCACAACGAACGCGACAAGCAGTTCTTCGACCTCTACCGTGTCGACCTGGTGACCGGGAAGTCCGTGCTCGTGTACGAGAACAACCAGTTCGCCTGGTTCGTGACCGACAGCGCGTTTCAGCTGCGGCTCGGCGCCCGGTACCTCAGAGACGGCAGTATCGAAGTGCTCGAGCGCCGGCCCAGCGGGACGTGGGTGCCCTTCATCACGATCCCGCGCGGCGAGATCGAAGCCACGCGGCTCCTGGATTTCAGTGACGACGGCAAGACCCTGTACCTCTTCGACGCGCGGGACCGCGACAAGGCGGCGCTCGTCGCCGTGGACATGGCGACGCGTCGGGCGCGGGTGCTGGCCGAGGACCGCGACGCCGATCTTTCGAGAGCCTTCTTTCACCGCGTCACCCGGCGACCGCTCGCGGGCGGGGCGATGGTCGATCGACGGCGCTGGCAGGCCGTGGACCCAAGCTTCGCGGCCGATCTGAAGGCGATCCAGACATCGACGTCGGGCGATATCGAGCTGATCGGGCTGAGCGCGGACGCGCGGCGGGTCATGGTGCTGGTCCAGCACGACGCCGCGAGCCCGGAATGGGTGCTCTACGATCGGCCCACGCGTCGGGTCAGCCCGCTCTTCAAGGCCCGCCGGAATCTGGCGGGCCTACCGCTCCGGCCGCTCGAGCCGGTGTCGTTCGCGGCCCTGGACGGCCTGAAGATCAAGGGCTACCTGACGCTCCCGACGCCGGACGCGCGAAACGTTCCGATGGTCCTGGTGATCCACGGCGGCCCGTATCTCCGAGACGAGTGGGGCTTCAATTCCACGCACCAGTGGCTCGCCAACCGGGGCTACGCGGTGCTGAGCATCAACTATCGGGGCTCGACCGGTTTCGGCAAGGCCTTCGTGACCGCCGCCGACCGCGAGTGGGGCGGCAAGATGCACGACGATCTGATCGCCGGCGTGAACTGGGCGGTCACGCGCGGCATCGCCGACCCCAAAAGAGTGGGCTTCCTCGGGGCAAGCTACGGCGGCTACGCGGCGCTCATCGCGGCCACCAAGACGCCGGAGGTCTTCGCGTGCATCGTCGACATCTACGGCATCGCCAATCTGCTGACCTTCATGGCGGCGATTCCGCCCTACTGGGCTCCGTCGTTCAGCGTCTGGAAGAATCGGATCGGAGATCCGGACACGGAAGAGGGTCGGGCGTTTCTACGAGCGCGCTCCCCGCTGACCCACATCGACCGCGCCTTCCGGCCGATCCTGATCGTGCAGGGGCTCGAGGACGTGCGCGTGACCCGCGCCGAATCGGAGCAGATGGTGGCGGTGCTGCGACGGCGCAACGTGCCGGTGACGTACGTCGTCTTCCCTGACGAAGGCCACGGCTTCTCGAAGCCGCAGAACCAGATCGCGTTCCGCGCCGTCACCGAAGCATTCCTCGCCGAGCACCTCGGCGGCGCCGCCCAACCAATCGACCGCGCCCGCGACTTCGCCGGCTCATCCCTCATCGTCGAAGTCGGCGCCGACCTCGTCCCCGGCCTCAGCGGCTAGCCGCTCGCGGGCTTCGCGCCTGCTGGCAGCCAGCTTACGCGCGAACCGGCAGCCGATTTAGTGGGGAGCAGTCGGCCGAGAAGGGCCCAAATGCGAGGCGGCGGCCGAGGCCCGACTGAGGCGTATGCCGCATACGCCGCAGGGAGGGCCGAGGTCGCCAACGAAGCAGTTGGGCCCTTATCGCCCGCCTGCGGTCACGCCTTATTATACCGAGAGTAAATCTCGACGATCCGCTTGTCGCACTCCTCGAGGGCCTTAGCCGGCTCCCAGCTGTCGACCAGCACCCGCTGGATCATCTTCGGGATCACGTGCGTGTTGAGCACTTCACCCGCCGCGGGAGTCGGCGCGCCCGCGTAGCTCACCGGCACGCCGGTCTCGGCCATGTTGATGAAGTGTCTGAACTCGGGCTTTTCGCGCCAGAACGGCGAATCGAAGAGGCGCTTGTAGACCGGCACCCAGCGGCCGCCGGTCGACTGGATGATCTTGTCGTAGTTCGCGGGCTGCATGAAGTAGTCGATGAGCCCGCGGGCGAGATCGGGGTACGGATTCTTCTTGAACGCGCCGTACGACCACGTGTCGATCTGGTTGACGGTGCCCTTCGGTCCGGCCGGCACCGGGAAGAGCCCGGTGACCTTCTTTGCCGCCGTAGCACCAGAGGAGGTTCATCACGTTGTCGGTGGTGTCCTCGACGAGCCCCAGGCACATCCCGAACGCGTAGAGACGCGGCGGCGACTGGATCTTCTTGCTGGTCTCGATGAACTCGTCCCACGTCTTCGGATACTCGACCTTGGCTTGCTCGAGCAGGTCCATCCGAGCGTGAACCGGCCAGGGGTTCACGGCCAGGGGCACGCCGAGCGCGCGGCCCTTGTACATGACCGCCGTCATGCTCGACTCGAAAATGCCCTTCGGCTCGCGGCGCATCTTGGTGAGGAGATCGGTGACGTCGAGCAGGTGGCCCTGCGAGCCGTAGAACTGCACGTTCGATTCGTAGAGGCGGATGACGTCGGGCGGATTGCCGGCCTCGATCGAGGCCGCGAGCTTGGCGGTCGCCTGCTCGTTGGCGACGACCGCGTATTCCACCTCGGACTCCTTGAGCCCGGCCTGCTTGGCAAACTCGTACACCTGCTCCTTCTGGATCTGATCGGCCAGCGGCGTGAAGTTCGGCAGGTGCCAGTAGACGAGCTTCTTCGCTCTCTGCGCGTGACTCTTGCCCACCCGCCACCACGGGCTCGTCGCCGCGACCCCCGCGGCCCCGGCCAGCTTCAGAACGTCGCGTCGATTGATCGAGCTCATGTGGCCTCCTTAGGATCTCGGGGTGGCGTCAGCCCTTGACGGCGCCGAGGGTCAAGCCCTTGACGACCCAGCGCTGGAAGATCAGGTACATCACGAGCGGCGGCAGGGTACTGAGGAAGGACGCGCCCATCATCGGGCCCCAGAAGAACACGTCCTCCACGATGAACAGCGAGAGCCCCGTGGTGATCGTCCGCACCTCCACGCTGTTCACGAACACGTTGGCGTAGAGGAACTCGTTCCACGACTGGGTGAACGAGAAGAAGGTCACCACCGCGAGGGCCGGCAAGGACATGGGCAGGATGACGCGTATGAGGCTGCCGAGCCGGCTGCAGCCGTCTACGAGTGCCGCCTCTTCCAGCTCGAGCGGGACCGAGCGGAAGTAGCCCATGAGCAGCCACGTGGAGAACGGAACCGAGAAGCTCAGATAGGTAAGGATCAGCCCCTCGTGGGTGTCGATGAGACGCAACACCGATAGTACCGCGAAGAGCGGGATGAACAGCAGGGCCGGCGGCACCAGATAGGTGACGACGAGCCCGCGCGCGATCATCGAGCGTCCGGGGAAGCGCAAACGGGCCAGCGCGTAGGCGCCGAGGCAGCCGAAAGCGAGCGACAGGATCGTGTTGCCGACCGCGATGATCGTGCTGTTGCGCACGTACTTCATGAATGGCGTCGTGCCGAAGAGCCGTCCGTAGGCGGCGAGCGTCGGCCGGTGCGGGTAGAGCGTCGCCTCGAAGCCATAGATCTCGCGGTCGGCCTTCAGCGAGGTCGCGATCATCCAGTAGAAGGGCAGCAAGGTCCACACGAGCAGCACCGCAAGCAGGCCGTTGCCGACCCATTTCAGGAGCCGCCGCGACGCCGACGTCGTGCGTACCATCGCCTACTCGTCCGCCGGGCGCAGCATGCGCCGCGTGAGCAGGACGATCAGCACGACGAGCAGTGGGAAGAACACGAGCGAGACCGCCGCGCCCATCCCGAGCCGGCGCGCGCCGAGCGCCGTCGTGTACGCGAGGTGCGGAAAGATCTCCGTGCGGCTCGCCGGGCCGCCGCGCGTGAGGATCAGCACGAACTGGAGGTTGGTCGCGGTCCAGATCGTCGAGAGCATCACCGTGGTCAGGAAGATGGTCTTGAGCCGCGGGATCGTGACGAAGAAGAACTGCTGCAAGGTCGAGGCGCCGTCGATCTCGGCCGCCTCATAGAGCTCCTTCGGGATCGCCTGGAGCCCGGCCAGGAACGTCATCGAGTAGAACGGCGTGCCCGCCCACACCACCACCGCGATCACGCAGGCCATGGCCAGCTGCGGATCGGCGAGCCACGAGATGATGTCGCTCGTGATGTGGAATGTGATCAGGAAGTTGTTGAGGAACCCGCTCAGGTCGTCGAAGATCCATCGCCAGTTCAGCGCCACGATGACGACCGGCACCGCCCACGGCACGAACAGGAGCGTGCGGAAGACGTTGTTGAAGCGCCGCGGCTGGTCGAGGATGAGCGCCATCGTGAGCCCGAGCACGAACTTCAGGCCGACGGCCACCGCGGTGTAGACGACGCTGTTCCACGCCGTGCGCAGAAACACCTCGTCGCGGAGCAGGCTCAGGTAGTTGTCGAGCCCGACGAAGCGACCCGGCGCGCCGACCATCTTGTCTTGCAGGCTCAGGTAGATCGCCGAGAAGAACGGATACGCGACGAGGAACAGGATGACGAGGAGCGTCGGGGTGAGCAGGCTCCAGGCCAGGTACGACTCGTGGCGGGCCGCGGCCGAGCGGCGCCACCGGCCGACCACCGGCGCCTGGACGAGCACATCTTCACCGTACGCGCTCCGCGGGCCGGCCGAGATCGCCACGCGCGGATTATCAGTGCGCGTGCTGAGCACGTCAAGGCGCGCGGGGGGAGGACTTGAATACGATCCCCGACCGCGCGAGACTCGTCGCGCTTCCGCCCCGCGCGGGAGCCCGACGAAGGGCGCATGAGGAGCCGCGAGCACGCAGACCGCCAAGAAGGCACGCAGGCTGCTTCTCAGCAGCCTGACTCAACGAGGAGGAAGTGACGATGAGGATCCGAGCGAGCATCGCGACCATCGCCGTGGTCGCGCTGGTGGCGGCCGCCGGCACGAGAACGCCGAGCGCGGCCGAGGACAAGACGCTCACGATCGGCGTGCTGGGGCCGCTCTCCGGCGGCGCCGCGTCGTACGGCGTCGAGCTGGTGCGGGGCGCCGAGATGAAGGCCGACGAGATCAACAAGGCCGGCGGCCTCAAGGTCGGCGGTGACGTCTACAAGATCAAGCTCGTGAGCTACGACCACAAGGCGCTCGCCGCGGACGCGGCCACCGCCGCCAACAAGCTCGTGTTCCAGGACAAGGTGAAGTACATCATCGGCAACGCGGTCGGCGCGACCTGCAACGCCGTGCAGACGGTGACGGAGCCGGAGAAGGTCCTCTTCTCGTTCGTGTGCTGGGGCACGAGCAACCTCGGCCCCGACAAGCCGTACTCGTTCCGGGCGATGCTGAGCCAGTGGGAAGTGGCCGAGCCCTTCTATCGCTGGGTGAAGGAAAAGCATCCTCAAGTCAAGCGCGTGGCCGCGATCTCGCCCAACGACACGAGCGGCAAGGATACCAACACCGCGGTCGTGAAGGCGCTCAAGGGCCTCGGCTTCGAGGTCGTCGCTGACGAGTACTACGAGCGCGGCACCAAGGATTTCTACCCGATCCTCACCAAGCTCCTGGCGTCGAAGCCCGACATGCTCGACGTCGCCGCGGCGCCGGCCGGCGAAGGCGGCCTCATCTTGAAGCAGGCGCGCGAGCTCGGGTTCAAGGGCGCCAAGGGCTGGACCGCCGGGACCAACCCGTTCACGATCATCGGCGTCGCCGGCAAGGAAGCGGCCGAGGGCGTCTGGAGCCCCACCAACATCAACGTGAAGAGCGATTTCGTCAGCGCGACCGTGCGCCGCTTCGGCGAGGAATACGAAAAGCGCTACAAGGAAGTGCCCGGCGTCATCGCCGTCGCCAACTACGCGGCCTTCGACGTGATCACCAAGGCCATGCAGGACGCGCGCTCGCTCGAGACCGACAAGGTGCTGACGGCGCTGACCCAGAAGCCCTTCGACACGGTGTGGGGCAAGCTGGTCCTCGGCGGCAAGGACACCTACGGCATCGACCGGCAGTTCCTGTACCCGATAGTCATCAGCGAGATCCGCGACGGCAAGGTGGTCGACATCGCCCAGGTGCTGCCGGCGGCGCTGAAGAAGTGAGGCTCGGGCGGCGGCTCGACTAGAGGCCGCGGGCGACCGTGTCGATCGAGCTCCTCGTCCAGGCGCTGCTCAACGGCTTCGGCCTGGCGATGGTCTATGTGCTGGTCGCCCTCGGCCTCACGCTCATCTTCTCGATCCTCGAGATCATCAACTTCGCCCACGGCGAGTTCTACATGCTCGGGGGCTACGTCACCTACTACGCCTACGCGCTCTTCGGCCTGAACTACTTCGCGACCCTCGTCCTGGCCATCCTCACCGTCGGGCTCGCGGGCGTCGTCGCCGAGCGGCTAATCTTCCACGACCTGCGCGGGCGCGCCCTCAACGCGTTCATCGTGTCGCTCGGACTCCTCTGGGTCATGCAGGCGAGCGCGCAGCTCGCATTCGGCGTGCTCGACAAGCCCGTACCGTCCGCGTTCTCGGGAGTCGTGCGCCTGGGCGGACTGGTGATCTCGGTCGAGCGGCTGGTGGTGAGCCTCTCCGCCATCGTCCTCATCGTGGCGCTCTATCTGTTCCTGCGTCTGAGCCGGCCCGGCCGGGCGATGCGGGCGGTGGCGCAGGACCCCGAGGCCGCCGCGCTCCAGGGCGTCAACATCGACGCGGTCTCGGCCCTCGGCTTCGGCGTCGGCTGCGCGCTGGCCGGAGGCGCCGGCGGCCTTCTGGCTCCGGTCTTCGCGGTGAGCCCGGCGATGGGCGCGCTGCCGGTCGTCAAGGCGTTCATCATTATTATCGTCGGCGGAATGGGGAGCCTTCCCGGCGCCGTCCTCGGCGGTCTTCTCCTGGGGGGTGTCGAGGGGCTCGGCGCGCTCTTCATGGGAAGCGCCGCCGTGAACATCCTCGGGTTCGTCATGGTGATCGTCGTGCTGCTCGTGCGGCCGCGGGGGCTCGTCGGTGGAGCCTAGCAAGGCCGAGGCCCTCTCCCCGACAGTCGGTATCGCGGTGATCGCGCTCGCGGCGGGCGCGCTGCCGCTGGTGACGCGGGATTCCTACTACCTCGACGTCGCTACCACGATCCTGATGAACCTCACCTTGACGATGAGCTTCCGACTACAAGTGAGCACGGGGCAGATCAACATGGCCCACATCTCCTTCATGGGGATCGGGGCCTACGCGTCGGCCCTCCTGGTGACGCGGCTCGGGTGGTCGTTCTGGGCCACGCTCTGGATCGGCGCCCTCGTGGCGGCATTGCTGGCCGTGCCCATCGGCAGCGTCGCGCTCAGGGTGAGCGGGCCCTACTACTTCCTGATCACGTTCGCGTTCTCCGAAGTCGTTCGCCTGTTCTTCAACAATTTCTTCGAGGGGCTGTTCGGCGGGCCTTCGGGGCTGGTCGGGATTCCCAAACCGGGCCGGCTCCTCGGGTTGACCTTCGACGGCAAGCTCGCGCTCTACTGGCTGATGGCGGTTCTCTGCGTCATCGTGGTCGTGACGCTGGTCCGCCTGGACTACTCGCGGTTCGGCCTCACGGCCGGCGCGATCCGCCAGGCCGACCTCGTGGTCGAGACCCTCGGCGTGAACGTCTTCCGCTTCAAGCTGACGACGTTCGTCCTCGGGAGCTTCGTGGCCGGGCTCGCCGGAGTCTTCTTCGCCCACTACCGGCAGGTCCTGCACTCGAGCGATTTCGGTCTGGAGCCGATGGTGCTGCTGGTGGTCTTCACCGTCATCGGCGGCACGGGCAGCGTGTGGGGGCCGGTGGTGGGGACGATCCTCATGACGATCGCCTCGGAGCTCCTGCGCGAGCTGCACCACTACGAGATCCTGGTCTTCGGCGCCGTCCTCATCCTCACGATGCTCTTCGCGCCCGAAGGCCTCGTGGCGCTTCCAGGTGCCGCGCGCCGCCTTCTGCGGAGGTTGCGCGGACGGGCCGCGGAGCCCGCGGGAGTCGGCCTTGCTCCTTGAGCTCTCCTCCGTCTCCCGGAGATTCGGTGGGCTGCTGGCCGTGGCGGACCTCTCGATGACGGTCGAGCCCGGCACGATCCACGGCCTCATCGGTCCCAACGGCGCCGGCAAGAGCACGGTCTTCAACCTGATCACCGGCGTCATCCCGCTCACCGCCGGCGAGATCCTCTTCAAGCGTGCGCGAATCTCCGGGCTCCGTCCCTCGGAGATCTGCCGGCGAGGCGTGGCGCGGACGTTCCAGGCGACGGCGCTGTTCCGCGAGTACACGGTGCTCCAGAACGTGCTCATCGGCGCCCACCTCCTGGCGGCTCCCGGGCTCGCGCCGGCGCTGTTCCGGTCACGCTCGTATCGCGAGCGCGAGCGGCAGGCGCGCGGGCGGGGGCGGGCGCTGCTCGAGTCGCTCGGGCTCGGCGCGGTCGCGAGCCAGGTGGCGGGCCAGCTCCCCCACCGTGACCAGAAGGCCCTCGCCCTCGCGATGGCGCTCGCCACCGGAGCCGAGCTCGTGATCCTGGACGAGCCGCTGGCCGGGCTCACCGCTCAGGAAAGGGCCGAGACGACCGGGGTCCTCCGGCGGCTGCGCGAGCAGGGCACCACGGTGCTCCTGGTCGAGCACGACATGAAGGCGGTCATGGGTGTCTGCGACACCGTGACGGTGCTCGACCACGGAGTTCGCATCGCCGGGGGGACGCCGCGTGAGATCCAGACGAATCCCGCGGTGATCGAAGCTTATCTGGGCGTGGAGGAGCCGGGTGCTTGAGCTGACCGACCTCTCCGTCCACTACGGAAACGTCGCCGCCGTCGCCGGCGTCTCGGTCAAGGTGGAGGAAGGCGAGATCGTGGCGATCATCGGCCCCAACGGCGCCGGGAAGACCTCGACCCTGCGCGCGCTCTCGGGCCTCGTGCGGCCGAGCGGGGGCCGCATCGTGTTCCGCGGCGTCGATATCTCGCACTGGCGAGCGCATCGCATCGTGACCCTCGGGCTCTCGCACGCCCCGGAAGGGCGGCGCCTCTTTCCTCAGATGACGGTGCTCGACAACCTCCGGATGGGCGCCTACCGGCGGCGCGACGGCGAGGCCATCGAGCGCACCTTGGCCGAGGTGCTCGAGCGATTCCCAAGGCTCGGGGAGCGCCGTCGCCAGCTCGCGGGAACTCTCAGCGGCGGCGAGCAGCAGATGCTCACGATCGGCCGCGCGCTCATGGCGCGCCCGACCATGCTGGTGCTGGACGAACCGTCCTTCGGGCTGGCCCCCTTGATCGTCCGCGAGATCCGGACGATCGTGGAGTCGATCAACCGCGATCGGAAGGTCGCGGTGTTGCTCGTCGAGCAGAACGCGCGGATGGCGCTGGCCGTCGCCGCCCGCGCGTACGTCATGGAGACCGGCCGGATCGTGCTGAGCGGCCCCGCCGCCGAGCTTCGCGAGAGCCCGCACGTCAAGGCGGCGTACCTGGGCGGATGAAAGCGCCGGATGATGAGGACTGACGTGGAGGCATCACGATGAAGGTCGAGACCCGGCTGACCGACGAGCTGATCGCGCGCTATGAGACATCGGGGCACTGGGGCCCCGAGACCTTCTACTCGGTCCTGGCCGCTCGGGCCGCGTCGCATCCCGATCGGGTCGCGATCGTCGATCGCGGACGCCGCATCACCTACGGCGAGCTCAAGACGCGGGTCGACCGCGTGGCGGCAGGATTCAAGGCGCTCGGCATCGGCTCGGGAGACGTCGTCACGATCCAGCTGCCGAACTGGGTGGAGTTCGCCTACGTCTTCTTCGCCCTGGAGAGGCTGGGCGCGGTCGCGAACCAGATCGGGCCCGACTTCCGCAGCCGCGAGGTGGACTACATCCTGCGCTTCTCGGAGAGCCGCGCCTTCGTCTGTCCGGCGAGCTTCAAGAGCTTCGACTACGTGAAGATGATCAGCGAGCTGCGGCCGGGTCTTCCCGATCTGAAGGCCGTGTGCGTCCTCGGGCGGGCGGCTTCCGACGGCGGCGCGACACCCGGCCTCGTGTCGCTCGACGCGCTTCTCGAGAGCACGGCCGCCGTGCCGCCGCCGGGGGCCGGCCAGGGCGCGAACGACGTCATGCGGATGGCCTTCACCTCGGGCACGACCGGGAACCCGAAGGGCGTGATCCACAGCCACAACACCACGCTCTCGACCTGCCGGACCTTGAACGCTGACATGCGCGTCACCCCTGATGAGGTCTTCCTGATCTATCTGCCGCTCGGCCTCAACTGGGGCTACCTCACGCTGGTCCAGGCGGTGATGGCGGGGGCGCGGGCCGTCCTTCTCGATCAGTTCAGCGCCAGGGTCGCGCTCGAGCTGATCCAGCGCGAGCGCGTGACCTACATCCCCACGGCGCCCGCGTCGATCATCGCGATGCTGAACGAGCCCGACCTGGAACGGTTCGATCTCGCGTCGCTGCGTGTGATCATCACCGGCGGCGCCTCGTGCCCGATCGAGACGATCCGCGAGTTCCGCGCGCGGATGCACGGCCACCTGATCGAGCTCTACGGGATGCTCGAGACGGGCTTTCACACCTACACGCGCCTCGACGACGATCCCGAGGCGGTCACGGGGACGGTCGGGACCGTCTCCTCGGGCCTCGGGCTCAGGCTGATCGACGGGTCGGGACGCGACGTCGCGGCGGGCGCGGAGGGCGAGATCGCGGCCCAGGGGCCGTCGGTCCACCTCGGCTATCACAAGAATCCGACGGCGAACGCCGAGCTCTTCACCGCCGACGGCTGGTTCCGCACGGGCGACCTCGGGCAGTTCGATTCGGCCGGCAACGTGAAGATCGTCGGGCGGCTCAAGGAGATGATCAACCGCGGCGGCAAGAAGTTCTTCCCGAGGGAGATCGAGGAAATTCTCTACACGCACCCGAAAATCTTACACGCCGCCATCGTCGGCGTGCCCGACCCGAGGCTGGGCGAGCGCAACTGCCTTTGCGTGATCCCCCGCGCCGGTCAGACCCTCACCCTGGACGAGGTGGTTGGCTATCTGCGGGATGGGGTCGCGACCTACAAGCTGCCGGAGACGATCGAGGTCTTCGATGAGCTTCCGTTCACGCCGACCGGGAAGATCCAGCGCCACGTGCTGGTTCGGCGGGTGCTGGAGCGTCGAGGACTCTAGTCCCTGCCGAAGCGGATGATCGTGTAGCCCAGGGCAGACACTTCGCCCTGGCGGATCCGCCGATCGAGCCCACGATGCTCATCGGCAACCACCTGCTCCTCGGCCCGGCGGTCACCGCGGCGTCGATCGAGCATCACCTTCACCCCGCTGACGCCGGCGAGCTCACGCTGGAGGTGCTCGTACAGGGCGGTCTCCTTCGCGCTGACCACGAGGAGGAGGCGGACCCCGGGGAACGAGCGCGAGGGCATCCGGTCGAGAAGGTCGAGGGTGTGCCGCCGGCAGATTCCGTGAGTCTCAGCCGGATTGTCGAGAGGCGCGCGCTCCCCCAGTGTGGCGGGCATTCCTTCGTTCTGGCACCAGGCGCAGGTGACGATCATCTTCAGAAAATCCTAAGCATGGCGAATGCCACGGCATTCCGGGTTCCTTCGCGGCACGCGATCGAAGGTTCTCGGGAACTTGCGGATCACGCGGGACCGGTTTCCAAGCCTGATTGGCAACGGCTGACATTTTTGGACGGGCGCCGTGGATCAGTGAGCGGTGGCAGGGCGACTTCGCGGCGGCGCCACGACTCGCCGATCACGCGCGACGGTGGCCCGCAGGAACCCGGCGACGAGCTCGGGCAAGCTCCCGGGCTCGAACGGTTTCGGGATGAATCCGATGCACCCGGCCCTCACGAGCCGGTTCGCCTCGGCGGCCGTCCCGGAGGTGAACGCGACCACGGGGATCCCCCGGGTCGCGGGGTCGGACTTCAACGCCTCGACGACCGCCAGGCCGTCCATCTCGGGCATGTGGTAGTCGACCAGGATCAGGTCGGGGCGCTGAGCTCGCGTCAGCTCGAGCCCGTCACGCCCCTTCGTCGCGTCGAAGACGCAGTGGCCGTGGGCACGGAGGAGCTCGGTGAGCGTGCTCAGGACGAGCTCGTCATCGTCGATGACCAGGATTGAGAATCCGGCTGGCGTTCCGCTCGGTGGGATCGGTCTAGTGGAGTCCAGATGTGCCCTCGGGGCCGGCGTCGGCCAGGATGCGGTGAACGAGCTGCCGCACCTCGCGCAGGTCGAACGGTTTCAGGAGGTGGGGTGCGCCGATTCGCTGGAGGAACTCGCGCTTCTCCCGGCTCAGAATGTCGCCGGTGACGAAGACGATTCGGCGGCGTAGTCTCGGGAACCGTCGTTCGATCTCGGCGTAGAAGTGCTCGCCGTCGAGCTTGGGCATCTTGGTGTCGCTGAGGATCATGTCGTAGGACCGCTTTCCGAGCATGTCGAGGGCCGCCTCGCCGTTGTCCGCGACTCCGACCTGATAGCCGTCCTCCTGGAGCGCCTCGGACAGGGTGGTGGCGAGGTCGACCTCGTCGTCGACGACCAGGATGGCCTTACCGGCGACCGGCGGCAGCGACGCGGGCGCGGCGGCCTCCGCGGTGGGCGCCGGGCGCGCGACCACGGGCAGCTCGAGGCGGAAGGTGGCCCCGTGTCCGACCTCGCTTTCGACCGTGATGGTGCCGTCGTGCTCCTCGAGCGTGCGCCGACAGAGCGAGAGGCCGAGCCCGGTCCCCTCACCTTGG
>QHSQ01000016.1 GCA_003221615.1 Candidatus Rokuibacteriota bacterium
CCACGACCGTGATGGCGATGATCGCCGTCAGACTCAGGCTTGGTCGGCGGCCCGTCTCAGTCCATCCCGGGCCCGCCGACCGAAAGTGCCCTCATCGTCGCTTCGCCGTCGTCATCGCCGATCACGATCAGGATGTAGAGGCGATCGCCGACGATCCGCGCGTTTTCCACCGTCACGAAGGTCGGCGCGAACGCGATCGCGTTCCGCAGCACGTCCTCGACCGCCGACCGCAGCGCGGCCTTGAGATCCGCGTCGGCGGCGAGGCTCCGCGCCGGGATCGACGTAGCAACGGTCACCACGTATGCCGGCGCGGGACGCGCCGGCACCAAGACAGTCAGCGCGAGGATCGTCGCAACCAGAGTCTTCATGTCGCCTTCCTCCCCGGGTTCGGTAGCGGCTGCGCGCGAGGTGTCGGGCGCACGTGCGCGGACCGAAACCGGCTCGCCTCGAAGCGGTGTAACGCTCCCATCGCGACGATGATCAACGCAACGTCCAGCAAGAGTTGATATGCCATCACGCCCCTTAAGATGCGGCAAGCGCCGCCGCCGTTACAGAAGATCAACCCGGGGAATCTCACCCGAGGTGCCGTCACCGAGCAACCAAGGAGCCGTCGGAAGCCTCCTAATGGCGTGAAGCTGATAAGCGCGCGGGAAACGGTCAGGACGTTGCATCTGCCATTGGGCCGCACGGTTCTGTGCCTCGACTGCGAGACGTGCTTCGAGATCGGGGCCGATCGGTGCCCGGTCTGTGGCAGCGGTACGTGGGCCTCGGTGGCTCGCTTTCTCCACGGGAGACATGACCCATGAAGGACATCGTGGAGCCCGTCCGGCTGCCTTCGAACGATGAGTCCATCGCGCCCGTGACGATTCTCGACGCACAGGGACACGTCGTGCGGGTCGTTGCGGTGGCGAGTTTCGCAGCACCCCCCGCGGGTCGGCGCCGCTCGGCGCCCCGGCGGCGCTCCGCCCCAGGCGAGGTGGCGAGTGACGAGAGAAGGAGATCAGTGATGAGGATGCCCAGCGCGCTGCTTCTTGCCGCGATGTTCGCGATGTTCCCTCTCGATGGCGTGGCCGGCGAGAAACTGGTCGTGGACGTCAAGGAGCTCGCGGGAAGCTGGCGGGGCTGGGTCACCGGCGAGCAGGGACAGGAGCGCGCGACGATGATCGTCGGGGCCGACGGTAGCTACAAAGCTTCGACCACGCGTGGCTCGACGGCCGAGGGCCGGTTCTACGTTCAAGACGGCACGCTGCGATATCGATCGTCACGAACGACAGGGATCGCGAAGCTTTCCGAAGACCGAGGCACGACCGTTCTCACGGTGATGCCCGAGGACCCCAACTACCGGACGGGCACCGCAGAGTACGAGCGGGTCAAATAGCGAGCCTTCGTCGACGCGGGAGTCCAAGATCAAGGCCCTGTAGATCGACAAGCGGCGTTTCAAGGTCCAGTCCTGAGGACCGCGTGAAAGAAGTCGCGGCGGTCGTGGTGCGGTCTGGTGTATGTTCGATCGTCGCGCAACACGAGCCCATGAGCGGGGTGCGATGACGATGGAGCCTTCCGCGATCAGGACCCGGATGCGCGATCCACGCCTTGTCGCCGCGCCCTCCACCGACGCTCCGACCGCGAGCGTGACGTTCGAGTACCTGGCGTGGGCGACGGTCTGGCTGCTGACGGGCACCACCATCGGGCTCATCGCGTCGATCAAGCTGCACTGGCCGGAGTTCCTGCCGTTCGCCTGGCTCTCGTTCGGCCGGGTGCGGCCCGCTCACACGAATCTCGTATTGTTCGGCTGGAGCTCGCTCGTACTGGTCGGCCTTTCCCTCTACGTCGTGTCCCGCACTTCGCGCGTCCCGCTGTGGAACCCGCGCCTCGCCAGGATCGCGCTCTGGCTCTGGAATCTGGCTCTCCTCGGCGGGCTCGTGACCCTGCTGGCCGGCGTGAATCGTGGCCCGCAAGAGTACCGCGAGTGGGTGTGGCCGCTGGCGGTCATCCTGGCCACCGCGGTCCTCATCGCCGGGTTCGTCGCGTATCGCACGGTGGCGACGCGAACGCTACCCGAGGTTTACGTGTCCAACTGGTACATCCTCGGCGGGTTTTGCTACCTCCCGATCCTGTACGTCACCAGCTACCTGCCGTTCTACCAGACGGGCCTCGGCAACACGGTCGTCCAGGGCTATTACATGCACAACGCGATGGGCATGTGGTTCACCCAGCTCGCGCTCGGCGTCAGCTACTACGCGATCCCGTTGCTGCTCGGCCGGCCCGTCTACTCCTACGCCCTTGGCGTCCTCGGTTTCTGGACCAATCTGCTCTTCTATCCGCTGATCGGCGCGCATCATTTCATCTTCAGCCCGACGGCGTGGTGGCTCCAGAGCACGGCCATCCTCTTCAGCGTGGGCATGATGGTGCCGGTATGGGCCGGGACGGGGAACCTGCTCCTGACGTTCAAGGGGAGCTCCGGCGCGGTGCGACGGAGCTATGCGCTGCCGTTCTTCGTGACCGGGCTGATCGGATACGGCCTTTCCTCGACGCAGGGCACGATCGAGGCCTTCCGCAGCGCCAACATCTACTGGCACTTCACGAACTTCACGGTCGGTCATTCTCACGCCACGATGTACGGCTTCATCGCGTTCATCGCCTGGGGCGCCGTCTACGGGCTGGTGCCGCGCCTCACCGGACGAGAGCCGAATCCGCTGGCGGTGGGGGTCCACTTCTGGCTCGCGCTGGTGGGAGTCCTGACGTACGTGATCTCGATCTCCGTGGCCGGGATCCTCCAGGGCTTCGCGTGGGTGTCGGGACAATCCTTCATCGCCTCGGTCATCGCAGCGGAGCCGATGTGGCTCTGGCGGACGATCGGGGGTCTGCTGATGGTCGGAAGCCACGTCGTCTTCGCGGTCAACGTCTGGGCCATGCGGCCCCAGCGTGTCGTTGCGCCCGCGCCCTCTCCGGACGTGGTCAGGATCCCCGCGTGAGCTTCGGTGGGCTGCACACGGACCATCGCGCGATCGTCGCGGTCGCCGCCATCGTGTTCTTCGTGTTGACCCTCGTGATGGCGGTGCTGCCCGCTCTGCGAGAACAGGCATTCTCGACCCCGACCGGCGCCAGGCCCCGGGGGCACGAGGAGGAGCGCGGACGACGGGTCTACCTGCGCGAGGGCTGCGGATTCTGTCACACGCAGTTCGTGCGCGACTTGCCGATGGATCGTCCGTTCGGCCGCCCGTCCCGCCCCGGCGACTATACGCTCGAGGACCCGCCAATGCTCGGCACGCAGCGCACGGGCCCCGACCTCGCCGACGTCGGGTCGCGGCAGCCGAGCGAAGCCTGGCACCTGATCCACCTCTACGATCCGCGCGCGGTCGTGCCGCAGTCGGTCATGCCGGCCTACCGCTGGTTTTTCGCGGAGAAAGACCAGGCCGGACCGGGCGACGTGGTCGTTCCGGTACCTGCGGGCCGGGCACCGCGCGGCAAGGTCATCGTCGCGGGCCCGGATGCGATCGAGATGGTCCGCTATCTGCTCTCGCTCAAACAGCCCAAGGCGTCGCCGTGATGATGGATCACGCGGCTGGCGCGTCGCACGCCTCCCTCCTGGAGTGGATGCTCGTGTTCGCGGCCGCGATCGTCCTCGTATGGGCGCTCGGACTCGCGATTCGCTATACGGTTCATCCAGGAGAGACCCAGGCCTCGCACATCAAGCGTCGCATCCTCCTCGACGACATCGACGAGCCGGAGGAGGCTCGGCGGCGATGAGGATCGAGATCTTCATCGATGAAGAGTCCGTACCGAGGCAGACGCTCGAGCCGCCGGCGACTCTCGAGCTCGACACCGAGGGCCTGGCCGACGGCCCGCATCGCCTGCGCGTGCATGCCATCGAGGACTCCGGAACGGTCGGCGTCGAGGAGATCCCGTTCACCGTTCGCAACGGACCGGGCATCGCGGTGGTCGGCCTGTCGGACGGAGACACGGTGCGGGGGCGCATTCCGCTCCTCATCAACGCGTTCGCGAGCCGACCGGGGGACGCGTTCGAGCCTCAGCGCGCCGAGACGCCGGCACCGATCCCGACGTGGGCCTGGGTGCTCTTTCTCGTCGTCGTGGCCTGGGGCATGTGGTACGTGGCCACCGAGCTCAGGGCGTATCAGGCGGCGGCGACAGCACCGGCGGCGAGCCAGGCAGCGTCCGCCCCCGGCGCGCCGGGGACGGCCAGCCAGCCGTCGTGGGCCGTGCTCGGCGAGCAGGTGTACGGGAACAAATGTGCGGCGTGTCATCAGCTCACCGGGCAGGGTTTACCGGGTGTGTTCCCGCCGCTCAAAGGCAGCGCGGTCGTGACCGCGCCCGATCCGACCGAGCACATCCGCACCGTGCTGCGCGGACTGTCGGGCAAGACCATCGGCGGCGTGACCTACGGATCCGCCATGCCCGCGTTCGCCGACCAGCTCACCAACGACGAGGTGGCGGCGGTCCTCAGTCACGAGCGGACCAGCTGGGGAAACCAGGCCCCGCCGGTGAAGCCGGAGGACGTGATCGCCCGGCGGCAGTGAAAGGTGGTTGCTGTCGCGCCACGAACGCCCGGCGCCCCTGCGCCTCGCTAAAGCTCGTTGTCTTTCGCGATCCTTCGTAAGAAATTCGCGAACCCATCCCCCGATCGCGTGAAACAAGCCGTTTTGAGGGTGGCTAAGTTGGCCTCTGGCTTGCTCCCAAGCGGGTCCGAGAGAACGCAATTGACTTACCGAATCCACCGTTCGGTGCAAGCCGGCGCGATCAGGTTCGTCCTGAGCGGAGTCCTGGATACCGAGCTCGCGGCGCGGCGAGAGGCGCTGATCGCGAGCGAGGGGGACGGTGGCATCGTTCTCGATCTGAAGGACGTCACGCTCGTCGATCGAGCCGCCGTGCGGTTTCTGGCCGTCGAGGCGGCGGGAACCGAGATCGTCAATTGCCCCGAGTACGTGCGCATCTGGATCGCGGCGGAGAACGACAGCCAGTGATTCTCCGCGAGGAGCGCGCACCAGTCCGCGGTACCAACAATCTGCTGTAGGAGGCGGTGATGAGCGCTAGTACATTGCCGATGGACATCGTATCCGGTGATCGCGATGGTCGACTCGTGGAAGCGCTACGTCACGGCGAATCGAGCGCCGCCGAGCGTCTCGTCACGACGTACCAGGACCGGGCCTATCGTCTGGCCATCCGGATCGCGAGCAACGCCCAGGACGCCGAAGAGATCGTCCAGGATGCGTTCTTGACCGTGATCCGCAAGATCGACACGTTCCGGGGCGAGTCGGCCTTCGGATCCTGGCTCTACCGCATCGTCGCCAACGGCGCCTATCATAAACTCCGGCGCCGACAAGGCCAGCGCATGGAGATCGCGCTCGACGACGTGCTCCCGGTATTCGACGAGGACGGGCGGCATGTCGCGCCGGTTGCCGACTGGTCCGCATGCGTGGACAACCCCTGCCGTCGTGCTGAGCTACGGCTCGCGATGAGCTCAGCGATCGACGAGCTGCCGGCCCACTATCGCGCCGCCCTGGTCTTGCGGGACGTGGAGGGTTGGTCGTGCTCCGAAGTCGCCGATGCCCTGAGCATCAACGTCGGGAACGTGAAGGCGCGGGTGCATCGCGCCAGGCTGTTCATTCGGCAGCGGTTGTCGGAGTCCCTGTCCGTGACGGCGTTCACTCAGAGCTTCCGGCGAATTGCCTGACGAGCGGGGGATGACGTCGCTAGGCCCACGGCCGCATGCTCGGGCTCAGGCCGCCGAGCCGGTCAACGACGACGCGCACGATCAAGCGCTTCTCACCGGGTTGGCGATACGGGTACTTGTCCACGCCGAGGAATCGTTTCGCGAGTTTGTCGGCGTGGGCGTCGGCTCCTTTCTCCGTCACCGTCGCAGTGCCGTTGAGGACAAGATAGGACTGCGGCTCGCTACGATTCTGAACGGAGATGATGATCCGAGGATCGCGCTGGAGGTTCTGCGGCTTCTTGCGCCCTTCCGCCGTGTTGAACAAGGCCTCGTTGCCCTCGACGTCCATCCACACCATCGTCACTTGCGGTCGCCCATTCGGGTTGAACGTAACGACGTGACCGTACGCCTTGTCCTCCAGCACTTTTCTTACCGAGTCCGGCAACGGGATCGGCATCGCGCCCTCCAGGGTTCGGGGTCTGGTCGCGGGTCATCGATAGCTCTGACGTTCTTGATGATAGCGGCGGGCGCAAACGAGTTCATGGCGCTGGCGCTTACCGCGCCACGAGCCTAAGACCCGCCTGAAGGGGCAGCTTGCGGAGCCGCTTGCCCGTGGCTGCGTAGATCGCGTTGCCCAGCGCAGGCGCGGTGACCGCGGTGCCCGGCTCGCCGATTCCACCGGGCGCTTCGCTGTTTCGCACCAGGTGCACCTCGATCGGCGGGCTCTCGTTCATCCGCAGTACCCGGTAGTTGTGAAAGTTCGATTGCTCGACCCGGCCGTTCTTCAGTGTCACCTCTCCCCACAGCGCGCCGCTGATACCGTACACGACGCCGCTCTGGATCTGCGCAGTCACGATGTCCGGGTTGACGATCCGGCCACAATCCACCGCGCAGACGATCCGGTGCACTCGTACGTCCCCTGAGCCCGTTACCTCCACGTCGGCGACCTGCGCGAGGTAGGTGCCCCACCCGCTGTAGAGAAGGGCCACCCCGCGCCCGTGGCCGCGTGGCAATGGTTTCCCCCATCCGGCTTCCTTCGCCGCGAGGTCCAGCACGGCCGTCGCGCGCGGCGACTTGCCCAGCAGGGCACGGCGAAACGCCACCGGATCCTGCCTCGACGCCGCGGCGAGCTCGTCGATGAAGCTCTCGATGACGAAGTTGTTGTGGGTGACACCCACCCCGCGCCAGAAGCCGGTGTTGAGCACCGGCTCCTCGTGGCGCACGTGCTCGACCTGGATCGCCGGAATGTCGTAGAGCAGCTGGACGGCCCCGTCCACCGCGTCGATATCGATCCCATCCTTGAAGACGGGTGGCAAATAACGGGCGATGATCGCCGGACCGACGATTCGGTGGGTCCAGGACACCGGCATGCCCCGCAGACCCAGGCCGGCCGCGAGCCGGTCGTAGTAGTAAGAGCGATAGACGTCGTGCTGGACATCTTCCTCGCGGGTCCATACGACCTTGACCGGCGCATCCACCTGCTTCGCGATGCGCACGGCCTGGGTCACGTAGTCCACCTCGAGCCGGCGTCCGAAACCACCACCCAGTAGATGGTTGTGGACCACGACCTTCTCCAGCGGGAACCCGGTAACCTCGGCCGCCGCGGCCTGCACGCGGCTCAGCACCTGCGAGCCGGTCCACACCTCGCAGCCGTCCTTCCGCACGTGGACCGTGCAGTTCATCGGCTCCATCGTGACGTGCGCCAGGAACGGCGACTCGTATACCGCTTGGACCTTCTTCGGCGCGCCGGCGAGCGCTTTCACGGGGTCGCCGTCTTTCCGCGCCGTCACACCCGCGCTCTCCGACGCCTTCGCGAGCCCCCCCACGATGTCGGCGGTAGTCAGCTTCGCATTCGGCCCGTCCGCCCAGCGGATGTCGAGCGCCGCCAATCCCTGCTTCGCCGCCCACATGTGGTCGGCGACCACGGCGACGACATCGTCGAGCCGCACGATCTGCCGCACGCCCGCGACCGCCTTCGCCTTCGGCTCGTCGACCCCGGCCACCTTGCCGCCCAGGACCGGACTCGCGGCCACCGTCGCGATCAGCATCCCCGGCAGCCGCACGTCGATCCCGAACTGCGCCGTCCCGTTCACCTTGCTCGGCGTGTCGAGCCGCTTGGCCGGCGTGCCGATCAGCGTGAAGTCCTTCGGGTCCTTGAGCGTAATCTTGTCGGGCACCGGCAGCGCCGCCGCCTTCGCGGCCAGCACGCCATAGGTGAGGGTGCGGCCCGTTGGCGTATGGGTCACCACGCCCTTCTGCGCCCGGCAGGACGCGGGATCGACGTTCCAGGACGCGGCCGCCGCGGCGACGAGCATGGTGCGCGCTGTCGCCCCGGCGCGGCGTAGCGGCTCGTCGAACGCGCGCACGGACGACGAAGCGCCCGTCATCTGCTCGCCGAAGAACGGGTTCGCGTACCGCTTGTCATCGGGCGGGGCGTGCTCGAGCTGAACCTGATCCGGTGCGACCTCGAGCTCTTCGGCCAGCAGCATGGACATCGACGTGTACGTGCCCTGACCCATTTCGGCCTGGGGCATGATGAGCGTGATGCCGCCGTCGGTCCCGATGCGAATGAAGGCGTTGGGCACGAAGGCCGGTGGGGTCGCGCCGGGTGCTGCTGCTGTCGCGGCCGCCGACGCCGTGGGCCGTCCCTCGTCGACCCGGCAGCCCAGCAACAGACCGCCACCCGCCGCCGCCAGCACCGTCATAAAGTCCCGCCGCGAGACGGTGGTCATGGTCGAGCCCGCTTCCCGGTAATCGGTGCACCCTGGGCCGCCTGCTTGATGGCGGCGCGGATCCGTCCGTAGGTGCCGCAGCGGCAGATGTTACCCGCCATCGCAGCATTGATGTCGGCGTCGGTGGGATGCGCGTTGCTCGCGAGCAGCGCGGAGGCCGACATGATCTGACCTGATTGGCAGTAGCCGCACTGCGGTACGTCGAGCGCGATCCACGCTTCCTGCACCTGCTTGCCGGCGGGCGTGTCGCCGATCGCCTCGATGGTGGTGATCGCCTTGCCGGCGACCGCGCTCATCAGCGTCACGCAGGAGCGGATCGCCTGGCCCTCGAGCTGCACCGTGCACGCGCCGCAGAGCGCCATCCCGCATCCGAACTTCGTCCCCGTCATGCCGAGCACGTCGCGCAGCACCCACAGCACCGGCATGTCCGCCGGCACGTCGACCTGACGCGTGCTGCCATTGATCGTAAGCTCCATCGTTGCCCCCTTACGGTGCTGTTCCGCGATCCATAGGATGGTGCGCAGCCTCCGAAGGTTGCAAAGCGCGCGATACCTGGAGCGCGCGCTCTTTACCCTTGGAGACCGACGATCGGCGTGTCGAGCGCCCTGGCCGCTCGCACTGGATCGAAGTACTCGCGAAGAAAGGTGATCTTCCCGGCCCCGGCACGAAGGAACACGACATACTCTTGGCGGTAAACACGCCCGGTCGACTTGATGAGACCTTCCGCCTTCACTTCGGCGATGGCGGCGTCGCCATCGGCGAGCGCCTGAACTCTCACATCAGAAAAGCGAAACTTCTCCACGGCCCCCAAGAACCAGGTTACGTGCCGGACGACCGCTTCGCGCCCAGATAGCCGGTCCGGATGGCCGATGGAGGACGCATAGGGCAGCTCCCAGACGAGCTCATCGGCGATGAGGGTCTGCCATCGTGGATTGTCGTCGACGAGCGTCTCGAAATGTTGCCGGAGCAAATCCGACGCAATGCTCATGTGGAGATCCCCTTCGCGTCCGTGACGGACTCATCCCCTTGATCTTGAGATGACGAGGGCCGATTCGAAGTTACAAGCCTCGTGAATCTGTTCGAGACGTCTCAGTCATCGTAAGAACACCTGAAGGAGACGGAGGTTCGCGTGTCATCGCTGCGCCACCACGCACAGAGGCTCCTCGCCGCAGGGACAGTTCTGTTGACTCTCGCGACGGGCGCCAGTGGGGCCCCGGCTGAGCCGTGGCCGACTCTCCTCGGCGCCCGCGAAGCGTTCCCGCCTGAGGTGTCGGCAACCGTCGAGCGCCTCTGGATCGAGCCGACGCTCACCCGAACCGTGGCCGGACGCTCGGCCCGTGTCCCGTTCGATGTCTACGTCGCGTTCCTGGACACGCCAGAGGTGACCGCCTCCGCGGCGCGCTTCCGAAAGCTCGCGAGCTTTGAGATCCAGGCACTCGATGACGACCGGTACCGGGCCAGCGATGGCAACGGAGCCAGCGGGATTGCTCAGGTGCTCCGACGCGACCCGCGACGGCTCGTCGTCCTCTCTCGCGGGGAGCACACCGGCCCAATTCTCGGCACGATCAGTGGAAGCGCGCTCACGATCCTGAACCTCGAGACGCGGGGGGACGTGGTCAATCCAACGCTCACGGCTTACGTATACATCGACAACCGCGTCGCCGCCGCCCTCGCCAGAGCTCTCATCCCGTCCTTCGGGTTCCTTGCCGACCGTCAGCTCGGCGAGGGGCTTCGCGTCACGGCGGAAGTTACCGAGTGGGCGGTCGACCGATCAGGCGGCTTCTGTGAGTGGCTCGCCGGCGAGCCGCTCCCGTCCGCGCGACGCGCCCGCATTCTGGTCGCCCTTCCCTCGTGCTCCGCACGCCCGAGCCCAGAAGGATCTCGTTCGATCCAGAGTCCCTGATTTGCAGATGGCTTCGCGTCGGGGCTTGGGAGCTCGCGGCTACCTGCATGCCGCGCGCGGCGCGTCTGGCCCCTTGCGCGGAACCAGCGTGCAGGCGAAGGTGGCCGGCTGCGTGCGGTACTCGACGAGGAGGGCTTCCAGGCGCTGGAGGGTCCGCTCGCGCCGGGCGAGGCCGATGCCGTAGATGGCGAGATCGTTGACGAGACGCGTGTAGAAGTGGTGCTCGGCGTCGCCGGAGCCCGCCTGCGCCACACACGGTGAGGGCTTCTGGGCCACCCTGAGCTGGGAGCCGAAGGCACGGACGAACTCGGCGAGCACCGGCTCGTCGCGCAGGTCGCGGGGGACCTCAGGGAAACGGGCGAAGAACTCCTCGACGGTTATCGGGCCCGGAGCCACGCGCACCCGGCCTTCGAGGTCGCGCGAGAGACGGATCTGCATGCCGTCCACCTCCAGGCGCGATTATACGTTCCGGATCTCGTCGGCGGCAATGTCGACGTGATCGTCGTGCCCGGACGCTGTTCAGAAGCCACCACGGAGCTATACTGACCATCACCGTGGCCTACAACGCGTGGTTCCAGTGCATCAACGGCTGCCCCGGCCAGTTCGACCTCCGCGAGGTCATCTACCGGTGCCCGACGTGCGGAGACCTCCTCGAGGTCCAGCACGACATGGACGCGCTGCGCTCGCGATCAGCCGCCGCGTGGATGCAGCTCTTCAAGGACCGCACGCACGGCAACGTCTATCCGTACGGGTCCGGCGTCTGGAGCAAGAAGGAATGGGTCGTGGCCTTCATCAACAACGAGAATATCGTCTCGATGTACGAGGGCAACTCCAACCTCCTGTGGGCGGACCGTTACGGCAAGCAGCTCCACGTCGAGGACCTGTGGATCAAGCAGTGCGGCAACTCGCACACCGGATCGTTCAAGGATCTCGGCATGACGGTCCTCGTGTCGATCGTGAAGCAGATGATGGCGAGTGGCGTGCCCATCGACGCCGTGGCGTGCGCGTCGACGGGCGACACGTCGGCGGCCCTCGGCGCCTATTGCGCGGCGGCCGGCATTCCAGCCGTCGTGCTGCTGCCGAAGGACAAGGTCTCGATCGCGCAGCTCGTGCAGCCGCTCGCCAACGGTGCGCTCGTGCTCTCGCTCGACACGGACTTCGACGGCTGCATGGCCGTCGTCCAGGAGATCACGAAGGAAAAGCGGATCTATCTGGCCAACTCGATGAACAGTCTTCGCATCGAGGGCCAGAAGACGGTCGCCATCGAGATCGTGCAGCAGTTCGACTGGGAAGTGCCGGACTGGATCGTGATCCCCGGCGGCAACCTCGGCAACGTGCACGCGCTCGGGCAGGGCTTCGTGATGATGCACGAGCTCGGGTTGATCAACAAGCTCCCTCGGATATGCCTCGGGCAGGCCGAGCGGGCCAATCCTCTCTACCGCTCGTTCCAGGACGACTTCAAGACGTTCGAGCCGGTGACCGCGAAGCCGACGCTCGCCATGGCGATCCAGATCGGCAATCCGGTCAGCGTGAAACGCGCGATCCGTACGCTGCAGAGGTTCAACGGCGTGGTGGAGCAGGCGACGGAGCAGGAACTGGCCGACGAAGCGGCGCGCGCGGACCGCACCGGCATGTTCAACTGCCCGCACACCGGCGTGGGCCTCGCGGCGCTGCGCAAGCTCGTCGATCGCAAGCTCGTCCGCGCCAACGATCGCGTGGTCGTCATCTCCACGGCCAACGGCCTGAAGTTCGCCGACCAGAAGGCGGCGTATCACATGGGGGCGCTCGAGGGAGTCAAGCCGACGCATCGCAACAAGCCCGTCGAGCTGCCGGCGGACCCCAAGCGCGTCGCCCGCGCCATCGCGCGCCACGTCGACAAAGCGAAGCTGCTGGCGTCCTGATGAGCGACCCCCTCGAGCCGCTGAAGAAACCGCTCGGACCGAGCACGATGTCGGTGCACGGCGGCGAGCCGCGCCGGAAGCTCGCGTACTCGCTGACGACGCCGATCGTGCAGACGGCGACGTACACGTGGGCGTCGAGCCAGGAAGTAAAAGACCACTTCGACGGCAAGCTCGACGAGCGCATCGAATACGGCCGGTACGGCAACCCGACGCAGCGCATCGCGGAGTCGAAGCTCGCCGCGCTCGAGGGCGCCGGCGACTGCCTCCTGTTCGCGAGCGGCATGGGCGCCATGACGACCGCGCTCCTCGCGCTGCTCTCGCGGGGTACGCACGTCGTCGTCACCGACGACAGCTACCGACGTACGCGCCAGTTCCTCAACGGCATGCTGCCTCGCTACGGCGTCGAGGTGTCCACCGTCCCCGCGGGCGACTACGATGCGCTGGTAGACGCGATCAAGCCGACGACCCGCGTGCTCGTGAGCGAGTCGCCGACCAATCCCTACAATCGCATCCTCGATCTCGAGCGCTTCGCGGCGATCGGGCGCAAGCATCGCGTGAAGACCGTCATCGATGCCACGTTCGCCACCCCGTACAACGCGCGGCCGCTCGAGTGGGGGGTGGACCTCGTCATGCATTCCGCGACGAAGTATCTCGGCGGCCACAACGACCTTCTGGCGGGGGCCGTGCTCGGCTCGCGCGATCTCGTGGGGGGCATCCGCGCGCTGCAGGCGACGACGGGCGCGACCGTGGATCCGTTCGCCGCCTATCTGCTCGTGCGCGGCCTCAAGACGTTCGCGCTCCGCATGGAACGCCAGAACACCAACGCGCAGGCGCTGGCGGAATTCCTCGCCGCCCACCCGCGTGTGTCGGCGGTCCACTACGCGGGACTGCCGAGCCACCCGGGCCACGACGTCGCGAAGAAGCAGATGCGCGGGTTCGGTGGCGTGGTGTCGTTCGAAGTGCGCGGCGATCTGGATACCGCCTCGCGGGTGGTCGACGCGTGCACGATCCCCTATATCGCCGCGTCGCTCGGCGGCGTGGAGAGCCTCATCGAGCAGCCCGCGATCATGAGCTTCTACGAGCTGACGACCGAGGAGCGCCTCGAGATCGGCATCAAGGACAACCTCATTCGTTACGCCGTGGGCATCGAGGATGCGGACGACCTCATGGCCGACCTCGCGCAAGCCCTCGACCGAGCGTTCGGCGACTGACCAGGAGATTCCGCACCGGACGGGACGTCGAGCGTCATGACGGCCCCTCAGCGCACGACTGGCCCGGTGTCCGGGCGGTCGCTCTTCAGCGGCGGCAGCACGTCACCGGGATCGAGGCCCAGCTCGAACAGGCCGAGCGTCGACAGGCAGAAATCGCGAGGTGGGAACTGTACGGGGGCGACCGCTCCGTCACGAAAGAATCGCTCGAGGGGCGAGGTCTTGAACAGCGCGTGGGCGCCGCCCAGGGTCATGGCCGTCCGCGTGACCCGGGTGACCGCCTCGCCCACGAAGTACTTGGCCCGGTAGAGCGCCGACAAGGTGGCCGGCGTCGGCCCCTGGGTGTCGCTGAGCCACGCCGCGTAGTGGGTCAAGAGGCGCGCGGCCTCAAGATCGACGCTCATCTCACCCACCTGCCGCCGAACGTCGTGGTGATAGGCGAGCGACTGCGTGAAGCCGGGTGGCGTGCGGCCCTTCACGGTCTCGCAGATCGCGCGATACGCGGCGACGCCGACGCCGAGGTAGACGGGCGTGTAGGAGCCCCAGAACCAGTTGGCGCCATCGCGCCGAAACGGCAGGACGTCCTCGGTCCGGAGCAGCAGCGCCTCGTCCGGCACGAAGCACTCCTCGAGCGTCATGAAGTCGCTGCGGGTGGCGCGCATGCCCAAGGTGTCCCACACCAGATCGACCTTGCGTCCCGGCGCATCGGGCGGGATCAGCAGGAACATCGCCGCGGTGTCCGAGGTGGCGTCGTCGGGCCGGGCCAGCACCATCACGTGATCGGCGACGGCGATCATCGAGGCGAACGCCTTACGTCCGGTGATGCGGTATCCGCCGTCGACGCGCCGCGCTCGCGTGAGCGGCACCGGCGTGCCGACCAGGCCTGACGTCGTGGGCTCGGAGAAATTGCCGCCGATGAGCTTGCCCTCGTGGACCACCATCTTCGCGAGTCGTTCCCTGGTGGCGCGCGGCACGAGCGGGATTTCCATCATCGGCCCGACGACGGAGAGGTGCATGTTGAAGGACAAGGCCGTCGATGCGCAGCCCTGCGCCAGCTCTTCGGCGGCGAGCGACCAGCCCAGCAGGCCCACGCCGCTGCCACCGAGATCGGCCGGGACGTTGAGCCCGTAGAAGCCGGCGTCACGCAGGGCGGCATAGTTCTCGACGGGGTCGCTCGCGTCCCGATCGTGCTGGGCCGCGCGGGTGGCGAAGTCGGCGGCCAGCCACCGGGCGCGGTGCTGCAGATCCTTCTGCGCCGGCGTGACGTGAAACTCCATGCGGAGCTCTCCCACTACCCGCGAGCCAGGGTGAACCCCTCGTACTCCTTGGCCGCCACGCCGTCGCAGATCTGCCGATAGGCGCCGACTCCGCCGATGTAGGGCATGAAGACGCGTGGCTTGCCCGGAATGTTGGCGCCCATGTACCAGGAATTGGCGCGCGGATAGAGCGTGGCGTGGCCGATTTCGTTGACGTGGGCGACCCACGCCTCTTGCGCGGCGGCCGTGGCCTCGATCGTCGCGTGGTGCTGGGCACGCATGCGGTCGATACAGTCGGCGATCCAGTCGACGTGCTGCTCGATGGACACGATCATGTTGCTGAGCACGGAGGGGCTGCCGGGGCCAGTGATGGCGAACAGGTTGGGAAAGCCCGCCACGGTGAGCCCCAGGTACGTCCGCGGTCCTTCCGCCCACGCGTCGCTCAGCGTACGGCCGCCGCGCCCGCGAATGTCGATGCCTAGCAGCGCGCCGGTCATGGCGTCGAAGCCGGTGGCGAACACGAGACTGTCGAGCGCGTACGCGGCCTCCCGCGTCCGCAGGCCGTCCGGTGTGATCGCCTCGATCGGCGCCCGGCGGATGTCGACCAGGGTGACGTTGTCGCGATTGAACGTCTCGTAGTAGCCCGTATCGACGCACATGCGCTTGGTGCCGACCGGATAGTCCTTGGGCAGGAGGATCTCGGCTATCTCGGGATCGTGAACCGCGGCACGGATCTTCTCGCGGCAGAACTCGGCGGCCGTGTCATTCGCGTCCTTGTCGAGTAGCAAGTCCACGTAGGTCGCCGTGAAGCCGAGTCCACCGCGGCCCCACCGCTTCTCGTATTCGCGCCGCCGCTCCTCGTGTGTCACCGCCAGCGCGGAGGCCTCGCTGCGATCCACCACGAAGCCGACACGCGACTCGCGCGCCTGGCGCCGGAAGTCGGCGTAGCTCGCCTTCACCTGTCGCTCGAAGTCCGGGTCGAGGGGTGCGTTGCGGGCGGGGACGCTGAAGTTCGGCGTGCGCTGGAAGACGAACAGGTGCGCGGCCTCAGCGGCGATGATCGGGATCGACTGGATGGCCGACGACCCGGTGCCGATCACGCCAACCCGCTGGCCGCTGAAGTCGACGCCCTCGTGCGGCCAGCGTCCCGTGTGATACGTGGCGCCGCGGAAGCTCTCGCGCCCGCGGAACTTCGGCACCTGGGCCGTGGACAGACAACCGGTCGCCATGATGCAGAAGCGCGCCGACACGCGATCGCCGCGGTCGGTCGTGACCGTCCATCGCCGGCCGGCCTCGTCGAAGATCGCCGCCGTCACCCGCGTTCCGACCTGGATGTCGCGCCGCAGGTCGAAGCGGTCGGCGACGTGATTGATGTAGGTCAGGATCTCCGGCTGCGAGGCGTACCGCTCGCTCCACTTCCACTCCTGCTGCAGCTCGTCCGAGAACGAGTACGAATAGTCCATGCTCTCGACGTCGCAGCGCGCGCCCGGGTAGCGATTCCAGTACCAGGTGCCGCCGATGCCGGCGCCCGCCTCGAAGACGCGCGCCGACAGCCCGAGCTGGCGCAGACGATGGAGCATGTAGAGCCCGGCGAACCCCGCGCCGACGATGACCGCGTGGAGGTCAGGTTCCCGCGTCGTTTCGAGCGCCATCGTCAACCTCCGGCGCGCCCGAACCCGCGCGCGTCCGCAATTATACGCGGGAGCGCTCGGGCAACCGGTGGGCCCGGTCGCGAAGCGTCGGGCCCGATGGATCGACCGCGCGCGATCGGCCCTCCCGCAACGCCGCGTCGACCAGCGCGTCCATCATCCAGCGCACCACCGACTCGGTCTCGCGATCGGTCGCACCGCAGATGTCCTTGAGGATGATCATCGGCTCGATGCCGTAGACGACCGCCAGCGCCTTCAGCAGGCGCTGATACGTGCGGGGCTTCATTCGCTTTTTGAGGGGCTGAAGCGTGGTGGCCAGGATCTCGGTCCGCTGCCCGCGACGGAACGGCTCCTCCTCGAGCAGCCCCGCCGCTTCCAGGGCCTGGTGCTCGAGCGCCAGCTGGAGCGCGGCGCGCATGTGTGGCTCGTACTCGGCAAAGCGCGAATAGGTGCGGTCGAGCAGCTCGTGGAGTCGCTGCTTGGCATCGCCCTGCTGCGGCACCGCGCGCCGGACCGGCCCCAGCGCTTCGGCGATCACCGCGCTCACCAGCTTCGAGCGCGAGCGAAAGTAGCGGTACGCCGTCGCCCGGGAAACCCCTGCGCTTTGAGCCACTTCCGCGACCGACGGGATGTGCCCGCGTCGCACCAGCCGGACCGCTTCATCGAGCAGACGGCGGAACTCCCGGCCGCGGTGGCCCGTGCCCAGATCCGGGAGGGCGTAGAAGGGTCTGGCGCCTTTCGCCATTTGACGGTAGTCTGGCACACCTAATTGAGACGGGCGTCTCAATTAGCCCAGCACGGCAACGCGGCCTCCTGGAGGGGCGATGTTCGTCGAGCGCATGGCCGTCGAGATCGAGGGTGAGGGCGAGCCGGTGGTCATGATCCACGGCCTCGGCGGAACCTCCAATGTCTTCACGCCCCTGCTCTCGGCGTTCACGCGCCACCGGACGATTCGATTCGATCTGCCCGGGTCGGGACGCTCGCCTCGGGTCGAAGGTCCGCTCTCCCTCCAGGTGTTCGTCGAGCGCGTGCTGCTCGTCATGCAGAGGGCCGAGGTCGAGCGCGCCCACGTCATCGCCCATTCGATGGGCACCATCGTGGCGGCGCATCTCGCCGCGATGGTGCCCCGGAAAGTGCTGGGCCTCGCGCTCTTCGGCCCGCTGCTCGCGCCGCCCGAACCGGCGCGCGCCGCGATCCGGGCCCGCGCCGCCGAGGCGCGCAAGGGCGACATGCAGCCGATCGCGGACGCGCTGCTTCAATCGAGCGTCTCGGCCGAAACGAGGGCCAGGAGACCCACGGCCGCCGCCTTCGTCCGCGAGTCGCTGATGCGCCAGGACCCCGAGGGCTACGCCCGCAGCTGCGAGGCCCTCGCCGAGATGCAGTCGGCGGACACATCCAGGATCGAGTGTCCCGCGCTGCTCGTCACCGGCGATGAGGATGTGGTCGCCCCGCCCCAGGCGGTACGGATGATGGGTGAGCGGATATCCGGGAGCCGGGTCGAGGTGCTGCGCGGCTGCGGCCACTGGACGCCGGTCGAGAAACCCGAGGAATGCACGGGGTTGCTGAAGAGATTCCTTCTCGAAAGGAGCTCGAAATGGCGAACGTCCTCTTCACGAACGTACGCATAATCGACGCGACCGGTGCTGCGCCCTATCAGGGCGAGCTGCTGGTGCAGGGCAACCGTATCGCGCGCATCGGGCGCGGCACGCGCAGCCTCCCCAGCACCGGGATCACGGTGATCGACGGGGCCGGCGCGACCCTGATGCCCGGCATGTGCGAGGCGCACACGCACTTCGGCTGGACCAACTCCAAGACGCTGGACGCCATCCAGAAGATGCCGCACGAGGAGCACACCTTGTGGGCGGCGCAGGTGGCCAAGCTCTACCTCGACCACGGCTGGACGTCCTGCGTCGGCGCGGCGACGCCCAAGCCGCGACTCGACTGCGTGATTCGCGACGCCATCAACTCCGGGCAGATCCCGGGCCCGCGCTACACCGCGGCGAGCCAGGAGATCACCGTCACCGGCTCGCTCGGCGACGACATGCTGCCGCATCTGCCGTTCCCGGAGATGTCCTTCGGCTGCGTGGTCGATGGCCCCGAGGGGATGCGGAAGGCCGTGCGCATGTTCCTCAAGTACGGCGTCGACCAGGTGAAGCTCAATCTCTCGGGTGACAACCTGGTGCCGGGCGCCGACGCGCGCACCAGCTGGATGAGCGACGAGGAGGTGGCGGTGGCCGCGCGCGAGGTGAAGGTGCGCGGCAAGCGCCTCGCCTCCCACGCGCGCTCGAGCGAGTCGGTGAAGCAGAGCCTGCGCCACGGCGTCGAGGTCATCTACCACGCGAGCTTCGCCGACGAGGAAGCGCTCGACATGCTGGAGGCGCACAAGGACAAGATCTTCGTCGCCCCCGGCCTCTCCGTGATCATTCGCCTGCTTTACGACGGCGAGGTGGTCGGCGTCACCAACACGATCGCCAAGGACATGGGCTACGAGCTCGAGCTCGAGGCCGCCGTGAAGAGCATGAAGGCCATGCTCAAGCGCGGCATTCGCGTGCTGCCCGGCGGCGACTACGGCTTCGCCTGGGCGCCGCACGGCGAGAACGCGAAGGACCTCGAGTACTTCGTCAAGTACCTCGGCATGACCCCGATGGAGACCCTCATCTCGGCGACACGCTGGGGCGGGCAGATCATGATGAAGAAGGACCTCGGCGAGCTCCGCGAGGGCTGGCTCGCCGACCTGCTGCTCGTCGACGGCGACCCGCTCGCGAACATCGCGCTCCTGCAAGACAAGTCCAAGCTGCTCGCGATCATGAAGGACGGCGAGTTCGCGAAGGCGCCCGAGATCCGTTCCGCCCGGAGCCGGTTCGTGGCATGACGCGCCGGTTCGTGGCATGACAAGATTCTGGAAGTGGTTCTGGGTGCTCCTGATCGGGATCCCGATCGTGGCGCTCTCGGCCTGGGGGCTGCAGGACGACGCGCGCCTCTTCGTCGTCACGTTTCTCAACGGCCTGACCTTGGCGTCGCTCTACTTCATCGTCGCCAGCGGGTTCACGCTCGTGTTCGGCCTCATGCGCAACGTCAACCTCGCGCACGGCTCGCTCTACCTGCTCGGCGGCTACCTCGGATTCTTCGCCGCGCAATTCACCGGATCCTGGCTGCTCGCGCTCGCGGCGGGCTTCGCGGCCGCGGCGGTGGTCGGCCTGGCCATGCAGGTGTCGATCTTCCGCTTCATGCCCGGCCAAGATTTGAGACAGACCCTGGTCACGATCGCGTTATCGATCGTGATCGCCGACTGCCTGATGTGGGCGATCGGCGCGCAGGTGCACCAGATGTCTCCTCCGCCGTGGCTCGACGGGCCGATCCGCAACCTCCCCCTGATCAGGGCCTACTCGACCTACCGGCTCTCCCTGCTGCCGATCGGCATCGTGATCGGCGTGGCGCTGTGGCTGCTCCTCAACCGCACTCGGGTCGGCATGATGATCCGCGCCGGCGTCGACGATCGCGCGATGCTGGCGGCCGCCGGCGTCAACGTGAACCTGGTATTCGCGACCACCTTCGCGATCGGCGCCGGCCTCGCCGGCCTCGGCGGCGTCATCGGGGCGGTCGAGCTCTCCATGGTGCCCGGCGAGGACACGCGGTTGCTGCTCGCCTCGCTCGTGGTGGTGATCGTGGGCGGCATGGGCAGCGTGATCGGCGCGGCGATCGGGGCGGCCATCTTCGGCCTCGCCGAGACGTACGGCCTCGCCTACGCGCCCACCTACAGCGTCGTGTTCACCTTCGTGATCCTGGTGCTGGTGCTCGCCTTCCGCCCGCGCGGCATCCTCGGGAGGCCGGCGTGAGCGCGGCCAACTGGCGCGGGGCGATGAACGTCCAGCCGCGGGCTCAGGGCGCGAACGCGGCCGCCGCTCCCGCTGGCGCGGTTCGTGCCCCACGGCCTGCGCGGCCCAGGTTCGAGAATCCCCTGCGCCTGCTCCATCTCGTCGTCCTCGCGTTCCTGATCGGGTACCCCTGGTTCGCGACGCCGTTCTTCACGTATCAGATCGGCGCGCAGTCGCTGGCGCTGGGGTTGATCGCGCTGTCGCTCACGTTCCTCGGCGGCTACGGCGGCATGATCTCGCTGGCGCAGATGACGGTGGCCGGCATCGCCGGCTACATGGTGGCGATCTTCGGCACCGCGGCCACCGACGGCGTGAGCCTGGGCTGGCCGTGGTGGCTCGCCGTGTTGATCGGGATCGCGCTGGCGACGGGCGCCGCCGCCTTCATCGGCTGGCTCTCGGTGCGCACCGAGGGCATCTACACGATCATGATCACGCTCGCGATCGGCGTCGCGTTCTACTACCTGGTGTTGCAGAACTACGCCGTCTTCAACGGCTTCCAGGGCGAGCAGAAGGTGTTCCCGCCGACGCTCGCCGGCATCTACTGGCGCGACCCGATGCCGTTCTACTATCTCGCCCTCTTCTGGGCGCTGGCCGGCTATCTCTTCGTGGTCTACCTGCTGCGCTCGCCCTTCGGCATCGCGTTGCAAGGAATCCGCGACAACCCGCGCCGCATGCACGCGCTCGGCTTCAACGTCACGGCGCACCGCGTGACGGCCTATGCGGTCGCCGGCGCGATCGCCGCGGTGGGCGGGGTGCTGTTCACCTGGTACAACGGGCTGGTCACGCCCGGCTCGGTGGGGACGAGCTGGCTCATCAACATTTTGATCATCGCGGTGCTCGGTGGTATGCGCCACCCGGTCGGCGCATTTCTCGGCGCGATCGTCTTTGTGCTGCTGCAGAACTTTGCCATCGACGTCATCGATCGCGAGCGCTTCAACCTGGTGATCGGCGCGGTGTTCCTCGTGATCGTCCTGTTCTCGCAGGACGGTCTGCTCGGTTGGTGGTCCGCCCTGAGCGTTCGGCTGTCAACTCAAAGAGGAGAAACCAGATGGAGCTCAGCAAGAAGACGGTTGTACGCACGCTAGCCGCAGTGCTGGTGGTCGCCGCGATCAGCGCAGGCGCGTTCGCGGTCGGCGCGTTCGCGCAGGCGCCGCCGGTCAAGATCGGCCTGCTGGCGACGCTCGAGGGCCCGTTCGCCGCCGGCGGCCAGGACGGCATACGCGGCGCCGAGCTCGCGGTGCGCCAGCGTAACGGCGTGGTCGCCGGCCGCAAGATCGAGCTCGTCAAGGCCTCGTCCGACGCCAAGCCTGACGTCGCGGTGAACGCGACCCGCAAGCTGGTCGAGCAGGACAAGGTCGACATCATGGTCGGCCCGCTCTCGGGCTCCGAAGGCATCGCGGTCAAGGAGTACTCGAAGACCCAGCCCAACACCACCTTCATCAACGGCTCCTCGGGCGCGCAGGCGACGACGCTCGTCAGCCCGTCGCCCAACTTCTTCCGCTTCAACACCGACGGCGGCCAGTGGATGGTCGGCGTCGGCAAGGCCGCGCTCGACAAGGGCTACAAGAAGGTGATGGTGATCGCCGAGGACTACGCCTTCCCCTACTCGCAGGTGCAGGGGTTCATGACCGAGTACTGCAAGCTGGGCGGCAAGGTGCCGGTCAAGGCGTGGGTGCCGCTCGGCGGCAAGGACTACGCCTCCGTGATCGCGCGCGTCCCGAAGGACGTCGACGCGCTGGCGGTGGTGCTCGGCGGGGCCGACGCGGTGAACTTCCTGAACCAGTACGAGCAGGCAGGCGGCGACAAGCCGATCATCGGCGGCTCGATCACGGTGAGCCAGGACATCCTCAACTACAAGGGCAAGCGCCGTGACTCGCTGGTCGGCACCATCGCCGGCTCGCCCATCGCGGACGCGTACGACGCGCCCGAGTTCAAGGCGTTCGTCGCCGACTACAAGAAGAACTTCCCGGACGGCTACCCGAGCCCCTCGCTGTTCGCGCTGGTCTACTACATCAACATGAAGGCGACGCTCGACGGTCTGGACAGCGTGAAGGGCGATCTCTCGGGCGGGCAGAAAAAGTACCGTGACGCGCTCGCGAAGATGACGCTGAAGACCCCGGTGGGCGACGTGAAGCTCGACGCGAACCGGCAGGCGATCGGCACGACGTTCATCACGGAGGTGGTGAAGGACGCGCAAGGGAATCTCTACAACAAAGTGCTCCGGAAGATCGACAACGTGAACCAGACGCTCGGCCTGCCGCCGGCCGAGTTCAAGGTTGGTTCGCGCGACGAGCCGAATTGTCCCTAGTGGCGGTTACAGAGCCGCGCCACGGCTCCGCCGGGGCGCGCCAAGCGTCGGGGGGTGTGGGGGGCCATATCGGGGCCCCCCACCCCAATGACGCGCTCCGCCTGGAGAACGTCACTCGCGTGTTCGGCGCGCTCACGGCGATCGAGAACATCTCGTTCTCGGTCGCCGCGGGCGAGCGCCGTGCCGTGATCGGCGCCAACGGCGCCGGCAAGACCACCCTGTTCAACGTCGTCACCGGCGATTTCCCGGCGACCAGCGGCCGAGTGCTGTTCTTCGGCGAGGACGTGACCGCCACGCCGCCCCACGAGCGTATCCGCATGGGGATGCGGCGCACGTACCAGTCCTCGCTTCTGTTCCGCGACCTCACCGTACGCGACAACCTGTTCCTCGCGGTGCGCGGCGTCTCGCGCAACCGCTTCAGCTTCGTCCGATCGTCGAGATCCGGCCCGGCCGACGAGCTCCTCGAGCGCGTGCGACTCACCCAGGTCGCCGGCCATCTAGTGGCCGCGCTGTCCCACGGACAGCAACGGCAGCTCGAGATCGGCATGGCGCTCGCGGGCGCGCCGCGCCTGATCCTGTTCGACGAGCCCGCCGCGGGCCTGTCGCCCGGCGAGCGCGCGGAGCTGGTGGCGCTGCTCAGGTCCCTGCCGCCGCACATGGGCTTCGTGCTGATCGAGCACGACCTCGACATCGCGCTGCGCGTGGTCGACCGCGTCACCGTCATGCACAACGCTCGCGTGCTCAAGCACGGCAGCCCGGCCGAGATCGAGAACGACGCGGAGGTGCAATCGATCTACATGGGGGACAGAGTCCACTGATCCTCGAGATCCGGAACCTGGATGTCTACTACGGCCGCGCCCATGCTCTGCAGGGCGTCTCGCTGGCGCTCGATCACGGCGTCCTGGCCGTCGTCGGCCGTAACGGCATGGGCAAGACGACCTTGTGCAACGCGGTGACCGGGCTCGTGCGGGCCTCCGGCAGCGTGAAGCTCGCCGGCGAGGAGATCCTGGGGCTCGCGCCGAACGTCATCAACGGCAAGGGCGTCGGCTACGTGCCGCAAGGCCGGCGGGTGTGGCCCTCGCTGTCGGTGGACGAGCACCTCCGGCTGGCGAGGCGCCGGGGCCCGTGGACGGTCGAGCGCATCTATCAGACGTTCCCGCGGCTCGCGGAGCGCAAGGCCAACGGCGGCGCCGAGCTTTCGGGCGGCGAGCAGCAGATGCTGGCGATCGGGCGCGCGCTGCTCTTCAACCCGAAGCTCCTGGTCATGGACGAGCCGACCGAGGGCCTCGCCCCGATCATCGTCCAGCAGGTCGTGGCGATGCTGAAGGCGCTCACCGCCGAGGGCGAGATCTCGGTGCTGCTAATCGAGCAGAATTTCGGCGTCGCCACCGGCGTCGCCGACACCGTCGACGTGATGGTGAACGGGCGCATCGCACGCTCGATGACCGCGGCCGAGCTCGCCGCCGACCGCGAGCTCCAGCAGCGCCTGCTCGGCGTGAAGATGGACTCCGATCTTTCAACGGACGACCCGGCCGAGGTCGAAGCGCCGCAGCCGGCGCAGATCTTGACGGTCAGGCGCGCCTCCGACTCCGTGGTCGCCGAACCGCCGGCACGCCGTGAAGAACGCACGATCCGCGGCTTCACGAGGTGGAGCTCCACCCATCGGGACCACGGGGTGGGCGCGGAAGAACCGCGAGAAACACGAGCGCCCGAGCCCCGCGTCGTGGAGCTTCCGGTGGCTCAGACCATGGACCGCGCGGCCTACATCGCGGGTACGTTCGACACCAAGGGGCGCGAGCTCTTCTATCTGCGCGGCTGCCTGGAGAAGCTCGGGTTGCGCACGGTCACCGTCGACCTCGCCACCTCCGGCAAGCCGTCGCCCGCCATGGTCCACCCGCGCGAGGTGGCCAGGCATCATCCGGGCGGCGAGCGCGCGGTGTTCACCGGAGATCGCGGCTCCGCGGTGACCGAGATGGCCGTCGCGTTCGAGGAGTTCGTGACGAGGCGGCGCGACCTCGGCGGGCTCATCTCCGCGGGTGGTTCCGGCGGCACCGCGCTCGCCACGCGCGCGATGCGCCGCCTGCCGATCGGCGTGCCCAAGGTGATGGTGTCCACCGTCGCGTCCGGCGACGTGCGGCCGTACGTCGGGCCCTCCGACATCTGCATGATGTACTCGGTCACGGACGTCGCGGGGATCAACCGCATCTCCGAGAAGGTGCTCGCGAACGCGGCGCACGCGCTGGCCGGCATGCTCGCGTTCTCACGTCCGCCTTCGTCCGCCGAGCAGCAAGGCAAGCCCGCCCTCGGCCTGACGATGTTCGGCCTGACCACGCCGTGCGTCCAGGCGGTGTGCAAGCAGCTCGAGGCGGAGTACGACTGCCTGGTCTTCCACGCGACGGGCACCGGCGGCCAGACCATGGAGAAGCTCGCCGACTCGGGCCTGCTCGCCGGCGTGCTCGACATCACCACCACCGAGGTGACCGACGAGGTCGTCGGCGGCGTGCTCACCGCGGGCCCGTCCAGGATGGACGTCTTTGCGAGAGCCGGGATCCCCTACGTCGGTTCCTGCGGGGCGCTGGACATGGTCAACTTCTGGGCCCGGTCCACCGTCCCGGCGCAATTCAAGGACCGGAATCTCCACGTGCACAATCCGAACGTCACGTTGATGCGGACCACCGCCGACGAGGCGACCCGCATCGGCCGGTTCATCGTCGACAAGCTCAATCGGATGGAGGGGCCCGTGCGCTTTCTCATTCCCGAGGGCGGCCTCTCGGGTCTCGACCGGCCGGGCGGCCCGTTCTGGGACCCCGCGGCCGACCGCGCCTTGTTCGACGTCATCACCTCGAGCTTCCGCGCCGGCACGAACCGGAGACTGCTGAAGGTCCCTCACCACATCAACGACCCGGCGTTCGCGGACGCGCTGGTCGCGAACTTCACCGAGATCAGGACACCATGGCCAGGATTGCGCGCGCGGATATCTTGACCCGGCTGCGCGGGATGGTGCGCCGCGGCGAGCCGATCATCGGCGGCGGCGCCGGCACCGGCCTGTCCGCCAAGTGCGAAGAGGCCGGCGGCATCGACCTCATCGTCATCTACAACTCGGGACGCTATCGCATGGCCGGGCGCGGCTCGCTGGCCGGCCTCTTGGCCTACGGTAACGCCAACGAGATCGTGGTCGAGATGGCTCACGAGGTGCTGCCGGTGGTCCAGCGCACGCCGGTGCTCGCCGGGGTCAATGGCACCGATCCCTTCCTCCTGGTCGATCCGTTCCTGCAGCGCCTCGGGGAGCTCGGATTCTCGGGGATCCAGAACTTCCCGACCGTGGGGCTGTTCGACGGCGTGATCCGGGCGCAGCTCGAAGAAACCGGCATGGGCTACGCCCTCGAGGTGCAGCTGATCGAGCGCGCCAGGAAGCTCGACCTGCTCACCACGCCCTACGTCTTCTCGGAGCAGAACGCGCGCGACATGGCCGGGGCCGGCGCCGACATCGTCGTCTGCCACCTGGGACTGACGACCGGCGGCGCGATCGGCGCGCGCACCGCGTTGACGCTCCCGGACTGCGTTCCGCTGATCGACTCCTGGGCGGCGGCCGCGCGAGCGGTCAACCCTGACATTTTCGTCCTGTGCCACGGCGGACCGATCGCGACCCCCGAGAACGCCGCCTTCATCCTGACCAAGACCAAGCACTGCCATGGGTTCTACGGCGCGTCCAGCATGGAGCGCCTGCCCACGGAGACCGCTTTGACCGAGACCACCCGTACGTTCAAACGGATCGGCGTCACATTGAAGGAGACTGCGTCATGACCGGGGCTCAATTGGGACAGCTCGTCCTCGTGCTCGTCGTCGTCGCGGCGCTCGTGGCGATCGTCGTCTGGCTGCTGAACTGGCTCTATCTGCGCTCCTCGAAGGAGCGCGCGTTCGTGCGCACCGGCTTCGGTGGGCAGAAGGTCGTGGTGAACGGCGGCGCGCTGGTGCTGCCGATCGTCCACGAGGTCATCCCGGTGAACATGAACACGCTGCGCCTGGAGGTGACACGGGGCCGGGAGCGCGCGCTCATCACCAAGGACCGCATGCGGGTCGATGTCACTGCGGAGTTCTACGTCCGCGTGCAGGCGGCGGCCGAGGCGATCGCCGCGGCGGCCCAGACGCTGGGCCAGCGCACCATGCAGCCGGAGATGCTGAAGGAGCTGGTGGAAGGCAAGTTCGTCGACGCGCTGCGCACGGTGGCCGCGGCGATGACCATGGAGGAGATGCACGAGAAGCGCGGCGACTACGTGAAGCGCGTGCGCGCCGTGGTGGCCGCCGACCTGCTGCAAAACGGCCTCGAGCTCGAGACGGTGTCGCTCACCCAGCTCGATCAGACCGCGATGGAGTTCTTCAACCCGTCGAACGCCTTCGACGCCGAGGGCCTGACGCGCCTCACCGAGACCATCGAGACCCGCAAGAAAGCGCGCAACGACATCGAGCAAGACACGATGATCCAGATCCGCAACAAGAACCTGGACACCGAGCGCCAGGCGCTCGAGATCGACCGCGACCTCGAGTACGCGCGGCTGGAGCAGGGGCGCGAGCTGGAGGTGAAGCGCGCGGGGCAGCGCGCTGACGTGGCGCGCGAGAAGGCCCTCAAGGAACAGGAAGCCGAGCGCGCCCAGATCCAGGCCCGCGAGGCGGTGGAGCGCGCGCGCATCTCCTCCGAGCGCGCGATCGAGGAGGAACGCATCACGCGCGAGCGCGACATCGAGGCGCTCGAGATCGATCGGCGCAAGACCGTCGAGCTCGCCGAGCAGCAGCGCGCCATCGCTGTCGCCGCGCAGTCGAAGCTTCAGTCCGAAGCGCAGGCCGCCGCCGACCAGGCGCGCGCGAAGGCCGTGACCGAGGAGGAGCGCGTGTTCACCGCGCGTGACACCGAGACCGCCGAGCGTCGCAAGCTGGTCGAGATCACTCAGGCCGAGGCGGAGGCGGAGACCAGCCGCATCCGCGCGCTCGCGGCGAAGATCCGCCACGAGGTCGAGGCCGAGGGCCTCACGCTCATGAACCAGGCGGCCAATCTATTGACGCCGGAAGCCCGCCAGTCGGCGCTTCGCCGTCAGCTCGTCGACAAGCTCGAGGGCATCATCCGCGAGTCGGTGAAGCCGATGGAGCGCATCGAGGGCATCCGCATCCTGCACGTCGATGGGCTCGGCGGCGGGGGCGGCGGGCGGGACACCAGCGGCGCCAACTTCGCCGACAGCGTGGTGAACTCGGCGCTGCGCTTCCGCGCCCAGGCGCCGCTCGTCGACCAGCTGCTGCGCGAGATCGGCGTGCAGGGCGGCGACGTCGGCCAGGCCGCCAGGGCGTTGCTCGAGAACACCCCGAAGGAATGATCAAGGTCTACACCTCGAGCGTCATCGACGCGCCCGCGGACGCGGTCTGGGCGCGGGTGCGCGATTTCAACGGGCTGCCGCGGTGGACGCCGTTCGTCGCCGAATCCCGCATCGAGGAGGGCTGGCCTGCGGACCGTATCGGCTGCGTGCGCAACTTCCGGCTTCGGGACGGCGGGGTGATCCGCGAGCGCCTGCTCACGCTCTCGGACTACGACTACCAGTGCAGCTACTCCATCCTGGAATCGCCGATGCGGGTCGAGAACTACATCGCCACCCTCAAGCTGACGCCCGTCACGGACGGTAACCGCACCTTCGCCGAGTGGTGGGCCGAGTTCGATTGCGCGCCGGAGCGCGAAGGAGCACTGGCGCGGCAGATCGGGCAAGACGTGTTCCAGGCGGCCTTCGATTCACTCAAGAAGGCTCTGTGATCCGGGTTCGCCGATCCGCCGTGATCGACGCGCCGATCGAGCACGTGTGGGCGGTGCTCCGCGACTTCAACGGCCACTCGGCCTGGCATCCCGCGGTCGGGCCCTCGGCGATCGAGAACGGCGAGCCGTCCGACCAGGTCGGCTGCGTGCGCACCTTCACCCTCAAGGATGGCAATCAGATCCGCGAGCAGCTGCTCGCGCTCTCCGACCGCGATCACGTCTCCACGTACTGCATCCTCGACGCCACCCTGCCGATGCGCAACTACGTCGCGACGGTACAGCTCAAGCGCGTGACCGATGGTGATCGCACCTTCTGGCACTGGGAGTCGACGTTCGACGTGCCGCGCGGCCGCGAGCGCGAGCTCGAGCAGCTCGTCGGCGGCCAGGTCTACGAGGCCGGCTTCGCCGCGCTCGCGGCCTACCTCAGAAGGGACGGACGCCCGTTCTCTCAGGTGACGCCGGTGGAGTCACAGGGCGTGGTGGCCACGTCCTTCGGGGGCCCCGAAGTGCTGCAGGTGCGCCGGCTCGACTCGCCGGCGCCGAAGAGCGGAGAGGTCCGCGTGCGACAGACGGCGATCGGCGTCAACTACATCGACGTCTACGTTCGCAAGGGACTCTACCGGATGATCGAGCCCCCCGCCCCGATCGGCATGGAAGCGGCCGGCGTCGTCCTCGAAAGCCAGGCTTCCGGATTCAGACCCGGCGACCGGGTCGCGTACGCCTGTACGCCGCCCGGCGCGTACGTGACCGTGCGCACCTTGCCTGCGGACCAGCTCGTTCTGCTCCCGGACTACGTGAGCGAGGAAACTGCGGCCGCGCTCATGCTGAAGGGCATGACCGCCGAATACCTGCTGCACCGCACGCACCGGGTCAAGCCCGGCGACACCGTCCTGGTGCACGCGGCGGCCGGAGGCGTCGGGCTGCTCCTCTGCCAGTGGGCGAGCGCTCTTGGCGCCCGCGTCATCGGCACCGTGTCGAGCGAAGCCAAGGCCGAGCTCGCGCGGGCCAACGGCTGCGAGCATCCGATCGTGACCCGAAGCTATGTCTTCGCGGCGAAGACCCGGCAGGCGAGCGGCGGACGCGGTGCCGACGTCATCTTCGATGGGCTCGGTCAGGACGCGGCGCAGGAGAATCTCGCAGCGCTCGCCATGCGCGGTCACTGGGTGAGCTACGGACAGGCGACCGGCGCGCTGGAACCCGTGAACCTGAGCGGTAAGTCCGGAACCCTGTCTCAGCCGGTGCTCTTTCACTACACCGAGGACCACCTGCAGCAGATGGCGGGCCGCGTGTTCACTGCGGTGCGCGACGGGATCCTCAAGCCCGACGTTCGCCACCGCTATCCCCTCGCCGCCGCAGCCGAAGCCCACCACGCCCTCGAGGCGCGACGCACCAGCGGTCAGATCGTGCTGCTACCCTAGCGCGGTCGACGCCTGCCCGTCGTCGAGGTCCCGCACGATGTCTCGCGCGATGGCGAAGCACCGATAGTGAAAACAGGAGGCGCACGATGTTGCTACAGGAGATGACCTGGCCGGAGATCAGCAACCTGTCGCGAGACATTCCGGTGGTGGTGCCGGTGGCGGCGCTCGAGCAGCACGGGCACCACATGCCGGTCTTCACCGATAGCCTGCTCGTCGGCGAGGTCGTGCGGCGGGTCGGCGCGGCGATGTCGGACCGGGTGCTGATCGCGCCGCTCATGTGGCTGGGGAACTCGCACCACCATCTCGACTTCCAGGGGACGCTCTCCGCCAGTCCGCGCGTCTACCTCGACCTGCTCAACGACCTGGCCGAGAGCCTGATCGCGCACGGCTTTCGACGGATCGTGTTCATCAACGGCCACGGCGGCAACATCACGCCGGGCAAGCAGGCCATCTTCGAGATCCGGCAGCGGCACCGCGACCGGAGCGATCTGCTGCTCTTGTTCGCGTCCTACTGGGACAACGCCAACCCCAACGCGGGCCGCCCCGACCTCGTGCAGTCGCAGATGGGGCACGCCTGCGAGTGGGAGACGTCGATGATGCTGCGGCTGGCCCCCGATCTCGTAAAGGACCACACGCGGGCCGAGCCGGTCGGCTTCGGGTTCGGCTTCGAGCCGGCCTATCGCGGCTGGACCACGAAGGACCGCACGGTGACCGGGCACATCGGCCGGCCACAAGACGCCACCGCCGAGAAGGGCGAGTATCTCCTCGCGACCTACGCCGCCGGTGTGAGCAAGCTGCTCGAGGACGTCATCGCCTGGGACGGCAAGAGCTGGGAGATGGTGTAGCCGTCGCGAGCCGTGCCTTGAGTGGCGCGCACGACGCATCAACTGACGCCGCCGACGCGTGCGGCGCCGTCGCCCACCTCAGAGTGGCGGCCGCAGGTCAGGGCAAGAGCTCGGTGATGGCCAGCCGATCGGCGGGGACCGCCAGCGGTGCGACGGTGTCTGCCGGCGACAGCGTGAGTCGCGAACGGTAGCTCCAGCCATAGAGGGCGGCCGGATCGAGGGCCGGGTCACGGTACACCTCGAGCCCGCGGTCAACGAGGTTGACGATCCAGTAGTCCTGAAGACCGGCGCGCGCATACAGGCTACCCTTGTCGACGCGGTCAAAGGCGAGGCTCGAGTCGGCCACCTCGACGGTCAGGGCGGCCGAGGAGGGATGCGCGTCGCGATAATCGGCCCACGTGCCGGGGACAACGGCGATGTCGGGCTCCGGCACCGACTCCGCGTCGAGCGCCAGCGGCGCCTGCACCCGTACGATCCAGCCCGGAGGCAGGACAGCCGACAGGCGGTTGGCGATCATGCCGACCGCGGTGACGTGGTAACTACCCTGCGGCTCGGCAACGATCAACTGGCCGCCAACGAGCTCGACGGGCTCGCGCGCGAACACGCCGAGGTCGACGAGCCGCTCGTACTCGACGCGCGTCCAGCGTCGCACCGTCAGTGGCGCCTGGGCCATGGCCGTCAGCGTAGGATCCACGCCGACGGACGTCAACGTCAACGATCGTGCACACGCGACGGCGGCACCCCGCCGCCGCTCACTTGAGCTTCGGGTCCAGGAAATCGCGCAGCGCGTCCCCGAACAGGTTCACGGCGAGGATCGTGACGGTGATCGCCGTCCCGGGGAAGACGACCATCCACCACGGAGGCTTGAAGGCCTCGGCGAGGACGCCACCCAGCATGTTGCCCCAGCTCGGCATCGGCGGCGGCACGCCCACCCCCACGAAGCTCAACGCCGCCTCGATGAAGATGGCCGCGCCCAGGTGCCCGGTGGTGATGATCAAGAAGGGCGCCACGCACTGGGGCGCCACGTGCCGCGTCATCACGCGCGCGCCCGACGCTCCTAGCGCGCCGGCCGCCTCCACGTAGGCCAGCTCCTTCACCGACAGCACCATCGACCGGACGACGCGGGTGCTCAGCGGCACGCGGGTCACCGCGATGGCGATGATGACGGTGGACAGCCCGGCCCCCAATGCTGCCATGAGCAGCAACGCGAGAATGAGGGCGGGAAGGGACATCAGGACGTCGAGCACCCGCTGGCTGATCAGGTCCACCCGGCCGCCCAGGTAGCCACTCGTCACGCCCCAGAGGAACCCGATGGTGTCGCCGAGGAGCACCGAGCTGATCGCCACCAGCAGGGTCACGCGCGCGCCGAAGATGATACGGCTCAGCACGTCGCGCCCGAGATGGTCGGTGCCGAGGACGCGCTGGCCGAGGGGCGGATTGCGCGTCAGCGCATAGTTCGCGGTCAGCGGGTTCTGCGGCGCCAGCCGCTCCGCCATCACCGCCACCGAGGCCAGCAGCAGCAAGAACACGGCGCAGACGCCGCCCAGCGGCGAGGAGCGGAAGAAGCGCGCCACGACCATCGACGCGGAGCGGCTACTGGTAGCGGATGCGGGGATCGAACCAGCCGTAGCTGACGTCGACCACCAGGTTGATGAGGACGAAGATGACGCCGTAGAGCAGCACGAGGTTCTGGATGAGCATCCAGTCGCGCTCGGCGACGGCGAACACCAGCGCGAGGCCGAGCCCGGGGACGCCGAAGGCGCGCTCGACCGCCACCGAGCCGCCCAGGAGCGCGCCCAGCGCCGTCCCCGTCACGGTCAGGATGGGCAGCATGGCGTTGACCAGCGCGTGGCGCCACACGACGATGCGCTCGCGCAGTCCCTTGGCCCGGGCGGTGCGGACGTAGTCCTCGCCCAACACCTCCAGCACCGAGGAGCGCGTGATGCGCGCCATCATCGCGGCCAGCGCGATCCCCAGGGCCAGGGCTGGCCCCGCGGTCATCTGGAGGTTGCGGACCGGATCGTCCCAGAAGTACACGATGGTCAGGGGCGGTCTCCATGTGAGGGTGAGGACCAGAGAGAGGACGATCATCAGCCCCACCCAGAAGCTGGGGATGGCCATGAAGAGCGTGACCACGAAGCGGAAGGCGTAGTCGGTCCACGAGTTTCGCCACAACGCCCCGATCAGACCCACCGGCAAGCCAATCAGCCAGGAAAGGACGACGGCCATCAGCGCGATCTGCCCCGTGATGGGCGCCCGGCGGAAGATGAGCTCGCGGATCGGCTCGCCGCGCCAGAACGATTTGCCCAGATCGCCGCGCAGGACGTCCCTGACCCAGTCCAGGTACTGGACCACGTATGGCCGATCCAGGCCCAGGCTCGCCCGCGCGGCTTGGAGCTGCTCCTGGTTGAGGACGTACGTGCCCCCGCCCTCGCCCGAGATCGCCGACAGCGGATCGCCGGGCAGCACGCGCATGGCGATGAAGATCAGCAAGGTGACGCCGAAGATCGTGGGGATCGCGATGAGCAGGCGCTGAGCCAGATACTTGCGCATGGGTCCGCCGTCGCGCGCGTGGCCTCCGTCAGGCCCCGCGGCCTGTCCGCGCTTCGGAGGTACGCGCCACCCGTCTCGCCGCTAGCGATCCAGCCAGAAGGTGTCGACGCGACCGAGCTCCGAGAAGACGCGGGCCTCGCTGTTGTGGCCCTTGACCGTGTTGCGCCACATGGGCAGATGGTCGGTGAACCCGATGAGGTAGAGCGGCGAGGTCTGGTCCAGGAGCGCCATGCCCTGCGCGAAGAGCTGCTTGCGCTTGCCCTTGTTCGTCTCGCTGTTGATCTGCTTCAGCAGCTTGTCGAACTCCGGATTGGTGTAGCGCGAGAAGTTGAGCGAGCCGCCCGTCTTCAGGCACATCTCCCAGCCCGGCCCGGGATCGCCGATGGGCGAGCGGTACTCCGTCTGCACCATCAGGTCGAAGGTGCCCTTCTTCAGCTCCTCGATGAGCAGCGCGCGTTCCATCACGCGGATCCTGGTCTCGATGCCGAGCGTGCGCCTGAGCTCGTCCTGGAAGGCGGGGGCCAGGATCTCGGCGTGGGGCGCGACAGAGGCCGACACGAAGTCGACGTTCTTGATGCCGTCGGCCAGGCCCGCGGCGGCCATCAGCTTCTTCGCCTCGGCGAGGTCCGCGGTCTTGTCAGCGCGATACCCGGGAAGACCCTCGAGCTCCTTCATGGGGCTGGCGAACTCGCTGGCGTGAGTCATCCAGCGCGTGAGCATGATCGGCTCCTGGGTGCCGAATGCCTTGATCAGATTCTGCCGGCTGACCGCCAGGTTGATCGCGCGCCGCACCCGGGCGTCGTTGAAGGGCTTGCGCTCGTTGTTGATGTGCACCTGGTAGGAGTTGAACTCGCCCGGATACCGCACCGTCCCCACGATGTCCTTGCGCTTGAGCCCCTCCTGGTGCGTCTCGAGCGAGACGTTCGGAGAGTAGTCCGCCTGCCCGGTGAGCACCGCCGTGCCCCGGTCCGTCCACGCGGGGATGTGCAGCATCTCGATGCCGTCGAGATAGGGGATCTCCGGATCCCAGTAGCTCGGGTTCCGCACCATCACCCACTTCTCGGCGACCTTGCGCTCCTTGAACATGAAGGCGCCGGTCCCCGGCGCGATCACCTTGCGGAGGTCCTGGTTGTTCTCGTCCAGGGCCTTCTTGGAATAGATGATCATCGCCGAGGGCGTGAAGAGCTCCAGGAAGTACGGCCGCGGCTCCTTGAGGACGAACCGCACGTTGAGGCGGTCGATCGCCTCGACCTTGTCGACCGCGGCGAACTGGTCCTTGTAGATGCTCGCCATGCCCGCCGGCGGGGAGATGATGCGCGAGAACGTGGCCACCACGTCGGCCGAGCTGAA
>QHSQ01000195.1 GCA_003221615.1 Candidatus Rokuibacteriota bacterium
TAGCCGCGCATCCCGAAGGTCGACGGCCCCGGCCGTCTCAGCGGCGCCGTCAGGTTGGCGAACTCGCAGAGCAGCGGCCGCGTGTCGCGCGGGTCGACGATCTCCTCGATCCAGAAGGTCTCGGCCGAGCGGAAGGGCGAGCTGAGCTTGTTGAGTCGCTCCTCGATCTCCGCCATCTTCGCCTTCCGGTCGGGCGCCGCGTCGAGATCGGCGCGATAGGCGGCCTCGATCCCACCCTCGAGCGGGAGAGAACCCCACCGGCCCGACGGCCACGCGTAACGCATGCAGTAGCGGCTCTGGTTGCGATGCGCGGCGCCCGCGACGCCGAACGAGTTGCGAACGATCACGGCGCACCAGGGGATCGTGGTCTGCCACATTGCCGACATCGCGCGCACGCCCTGCTTGATCGTCCCGGACTTTTCCGCGTCGAGCCCGATCAAAAAGCCGGGGCAGTCGACGAGATACACGACCGGCAGGTGGAAGGTCTGAGCGATGTCGAGGAAGCGCTCGACCTTCTGGCAGGTGTCGGCCGGCCATGCGCCGCCGTAGAAGTACGGATCGCTCGCCATCAGCGCCACCGGCCAGCCGTCGAGCCGCGCGTAGCCCGTGATGACCGAGCGGCCGTAGAGCGGCGCGACCTCGAAGAACGAGCCCTGGTCGACGACCGATTCGACGATGCGCCGCATCTTGTACGGCTTTCGCGGGTCGTGCGGGATCGCCTCGAAGAGCCAGGGGTCGCGGCGCTGCGGATCGTCCCCGCGCGGGCCGCGGGGCGGCACGTCGTCGATCGACGACGGGAAGTACGAGAGAAAGCGCCGCGCGCGCGCGAAGGCTTCTTCCTCGCTGTCGACGGCATCGTCGACGGCGCCGGCCTTGAGCTGGATCTCCCAGCCGCCGAGCTCGTTCTTGGTGAGCTTCTGGCCGAGACGCTCGACCACGGGCGGGCCGGCGACGAAGAGCGCCGAGAGGTTCTTCACCATGACCGAGTAGTGCGCGGCGGCCAGGTGGGCGGCGCCGAGGCCCGCGACCGAGCCGAGGCCGAGCGCCACGCGCGGGATCGTGGCCATGTTGTTGACGACCCACTCCCAGCCGTCGATCCCCGGCACGTTGGCGCGGCCCGTCGTCTCGATCGTCTTCACCGAGCCGCCCCCGCCCGAGCCCTCGACGAGGCGGATCAGCGGCAATCTCAGGTCGTGGGCCATCCGCTCGCACTGGTTGTGCTTGCCCTTGATCGTCGCGTCGGCCGAGCCGCCGCGCACGGTGAAGTCGTCGCCACCGATCACGACCGGGCGGCCGTCGACCTCGGCGCGGCCGAACACGAAGTTCGACGGCGTGAAGGCGACCAGATCGTTCTTCGCGTCGTAGCGCGCGCTGCCGGCGATCTTGCCGATCTCGTGGAAGCTCCCGGGGTCGGCGAGCTTGGCGACGCGCTCGAGGATCGTCAGGCGCCCGCCGTCGTGCTGGCGCTTGACGCGCTCGGGCCCGCCCAGCTGCGAGGCGAGCTCCTCGCGGCGTCTGAGCTCGTCCAGCTCCTTTTGCCAATCCATGCCGCGGCCTCGCTACTCCTTGTTGCGGCGGCGGTCGTCGCCACGCTCGGGAAATCTCTGGCGCAGGAGTGCGATGAGCTTTTGCTCCTCTTTCTTGGTCAGGGCGTCGAGCCAGCTCCTGACGTCGCGGCGGTCGTCACGATCGGCGTTCTCGGACACGGCACACCTCCCCCAGGGCCTCGCCATTATACGAGAGACGCGTGACCGACTCGGCGCTGTGTTAGGTATGGAGACCTGAGCCGACCCGGCTCGGAGGGAGGCCCGGCGTGGACGACATACTCATCGGCAAGGGTGAACGGCCCGTCCATCTGCTCCCCAGATACGGAAATCGACACGGCCTGGTCGCCGGCGCCACCGGCACGGGCAAGACGATCTCGCTGATGGTGATGGCGGAAGGCTTCTCACGCCTGGGCGTTCCGGTATTCATGGCCGACGTGAAGGGCGACGTCGCGGGCCTGGCGATGGCGGGCACGAGCAACGACAAGATCCAGCAGCGTGTCGCCCAGATCGGCATCCAGGGCTACGCCAACGAAGCGAGTCCCGTCGTGTTCTGGGACTTGTACGGCAAGGCCGGCCACCCCGTCCGCGCGACGATCAGCGAGGTAGGCCCGAGCCTCCTGGGCCGCATGCTCGAGATCAACGACACACAGGAGGGCATGCTCGAAATCGCCTTCAAGCTCGCCGACGACCGCGGGCTCCTGTTGCTCGACCTCGACGACCTGCGCGCGCTGCTCGGCTTCGTCGCCGACAACCGCAAGGAGATCTCGACGAAGTACGGGCTGATCAGCACGCAGTCGATCGCCGCCATCCAGCGCGCGCTCCTCGGGCTCGAGCGCGAGGGCGGGGAAGCGCTGTTCGGCGAGCCGGCGCTCGATCTGAACGACTTGATGCGCACCGACACGAGCGGCCGCGGCATCGTCAACATCCTCGCCGCCGACCAGCTCATCCTGAAGCCTCGCCTCTATTCGAGCTTTCTGCTGTGGCTCCTGTCGGAGCTCTTCGAGAACCTCCCGGAGGTCGGCGATCTCGAGAAGCCCAAGCTGGTGTTCTTCTTCGACGAGGCGCACCTCTTGTTCGACGACGCACCGTCGGCGCTGCGCCAGCGCGTCGAGCAGGTCGTGCGGATCATCCGCTCCAAGGGCGTGGGCGTGTACTTCTGCTCGCAGTTCCCCGACGACGTGCCGAACGAGATCCTCGGTCAGCTCGGCAACCGGATCCAGCACGCGCTGCGCGCCTACACGCCGCGCGATCAGAAGGCAGTGCGCACCGCGGCCGAGACGTTCGTGGCCAACCCCAGGCTCGACGTCGCCAAGGTCATCGCCGAGCTGAGCGTGGGCGAGGCGCTCGTGTCCACGCTCCAGGACAAGGGCGTCCCGATGCCGGTGGAGCGCACGATCATCTGTCCGCCCCGCTGCCGGATGGGAGCGATCACGCCGGAGGAACGCGCGACGGTGCGCTCGCGGAGCCCGATCGGCGGCAAGTACGACACACGCGTCAACCGCGAGTCGGCGTACGAGATCCTGAGCAAGCGAAGCGTGTCGGCCGACACTCCGGTGGCTCGGCCGAGCGAGCCCGCGCCGCGGGAGCAGGCCCCGACGCAGGATCGAGCCCCGCGGCGGGATCAGCCGGGCGCGGGTACGTCCGATCTCGCCACGCAGGTGAGCGAGATCCTCTGGGGCACCAAGCGACGCCAGGGCATGGTGGAAGCCATGGCCAAGCAGGCCGCGCGCACCGTCGGCAGCCAGATCGGCCGGCAGATCCTTCGCGGCGTGCTCGGCGGGATCCTCGGTGGCTCGAGGCGCTCGTGACGTGGCGATGAAGATCACCGTGTGCGAGCTTCCCGACGAGACCGCGCGCCGGGCGCGCGCGTGGGCGGACCTGGTGCGCTACCTGCGTGCGGCCCCGACGGACGTCGTCGTCCTGCCGGAGATGCCGTTCTGCGAATGGGAGATGTTCAGAACGCGAAGCGTCGACCTCGCCGCCTGGCGCGCCGCGCTGGCCGCCCACGACGCGATGATGGCACGGCTCGCGGAGCTCGAGACCCGCATGGTCCTCTCCTCGCGTCCCGTCGAGGCGCAGGGCAAGCGGTTCAACCAGGGCTTCTCGTGGACGCGAGAGGACGGGTATCGTGGCTCGCGCGCCAAATACTATCTGCCGGACGAGCCCGACGGCTGGGAAGCGAGCTGGTTCGATCGCGGCGACCGAGAATTCCCGCCGCAGAACGCGGGCTCGGTGAGGGTGGGGTTTCAGCTGTGTACGGAGCTGCTCTTCAGCCAGGCGGCCTGGGAGATCGGTCAGCGAGGTGGCCAGCTCATCGCGGCGCCGCGGGCGACCGGCGGCCATCGACGGTGGTCCATGGCCGCGTGCCTGGCCGCGATCATGGGCGGCTGCTTCGTCGCCTCCACGAATCGCCGCTCATACGACGACGACGCGTTCGCCGGTCGAAGCTGGCTGGTCTCTCCCGAGGGCGAGATCCTCCTGGAGACCAGCGCCGACTCGCCGTTTCTCACCGCCGAGGTCGACCTCTCAGCCGTCGACCGCGCCCGACAGACCTACCCGCGCAATCTCGTCATCCCCTGAGCGGGGACCGAGATCTGATCCGCGCCGGAGGCGGCGCGACGCGACCCGGACGCCATGTCGAGCTCGGCTAGATCTGCGAGTACCCGCTGCCCGGAGTCTCGACACCGCGGCCGCGCGCATCAGAAATCCAGCCGAACTCCTTGAGGATCTGCTGGCTGTATGTCACGCGGCCGGAGACCTTCTCGAGCGGCTCGGTCGCGAGCAGGAGCGCGGCCTTCGCCATGAGCTCCGGCGGCTCGCCGCGCGGGTCGTCGATGCTCTTGACGAGACGGTGATAGACCGTCCCCGGCGTCGGCACGATCTGGGAGGGCGACACACACGTGACCGAGACGCCGTGCTGGTAGACCTCCGCGGCGAGGCCCTGGGAGAACCGCTCGAGCGCCGCTTTCTCCGCGCCGTAGCACGTGCCGCCGCGAGCGCCGACCGCTGGATCCGGATAGGGGCCGCGTCCGGGGCCGATCGCGGCGCCCGACGAGATGTTGACGATCGCGCCCGAGCGTCGCGGGATCATCTCGGCCAGCGCCAGCTGGCTCAGGACGAACGGCGCGTGGAAGTTCACGGCCCACGAGCGTAACCAGCGGTTCAGCGGGAAGTCCTTGGTGGGCAGGTAGTAGGTCAGCGCCGCGTTGTTGACGAGCACGTCGATCGGGCCGTACGTCTCGCGCGCGGCGCCGATCAGACGCTCGCACTCGGCCGGCTCGGCGATGTTGGCGGTGAACGCCCGTGCCTCGCCGCCCGCCGCACGGATCCCCTCCACGGTGGTCTCGAGCGAGCCCGCCAGCTGGTGGTCGCCCTCGCGCAGCGTGCGCGCCGCGCAGATCACCCGACCACCTGCGGCGGCGAAGATTCGCGCGATCTCGGCCCCGATACCGCGCGAAGCGCCCGTCACCACCACGACCTTGCCATCCAGTCTTCCCATTGTTTTCGCGCCTCTATCGCCTGCCCGGCCGGATTCGAAGACGAGCCGGTGCCGAGCCGCCGCCAATCAATAGCGCCTCGAGCCTTCCGGCGCAAGCCGCTTTGCCCCTGGGCGGCGGAGGATCTTCCCCACGTCGCTTGGGGGAAAGGCCCGATTGTGACAGGTCGGCGGCGACGCGAAAGTGGGTGGCAGGATCGGGGAAGGACGAGGAGGCGCTCATGACGGTCGTGTGCGCGTGGTGCCAGCACCAGGGTCGGACGACGGTGCTCCGCGAGAAGGAGCCGTTCGACCGGCCGGTCATCTCGCACGGTATCTGCGACGAGCACGCGGTGGCCTTCCTTGCCGAGGTGCGGGAGACGGTGACGCCCGCGTCGTCCCTGGACCGCGTCCGAGCCCGGTAGATCTGTTCGCCCGCCCAAGCACCGCCCGAATCCGTCCTGGGTTTTCCGCGCGAGGGTCAGGGAAACACCTGATGGGACCATCAGCCAATGACCCCTAAAGTCATCTTGTTACAGCACACGCAGGCGGTCTCGACTCCCGTCGAGCATGTCCAGCACAGCCAGGAGGGCCCGATGAGTGGCAGCCGAGATGTGGCGACCGTGACGCAA
>QHSQ01000196.1 GCA_003221615.1 Candidatus Rokuibacteriota bacterium
CTTCGAGCGCTTCTATCGTGGTCGCGTCGCGAGGGCCACCGACAGCCGCGGCTTCGGTCTGGGGCTGGCCATTTCCCGTGCCGTCGTCGAGAACCACGGCGGCCAAATGTCCGTGGAGAGCGCCGTGGGCCGCGGCGCGACCTTTCGCATTCGTTTCCCCGTTGCGTCCTGATCGCGGCGTAGCGCACGTTCCCCGCGGACGCGCCGCGCGGCGATCAACGCCGCCGTCAGGATTCCGAAGTCTCTCGGCGACTCGGTAGACGGCGGCCGGCAGCGCGACGAGTGTCGGGAGGAGAATCGAGAGCAGCCCGCCCACGACGATTGTGGTGAGGGAGCGCCGTCGGTGCAATCGGAGGGAGGATTCAGCCGCCTTCAGCGAATCTTCAGGCGCGGCACGGTACATCTGGTGGGTGCCGCGCCTCCGCCTCTTCGTGCTTGCCGTGACCCTCGCGATGACCATACCCGAGTTCATCGAAGTTCAGCAGCTCGCGCCCGCCGATCTCCGGACGCGATTCAGGCTCTCACCATCCTGCGATCCGTCCGTAACGGCGTTAACGACCGACCCGGCGGCGAACCGCGTAACGGTCGCCATCGATTGTCGAGCTAATCCGACTACGACGTCTCCGCCGGGGGGGCCGTCCGGCGAGCGCCCACGGCCCAAGTAGGGGCCCGCTCCGAGCAGGAGCCGGCGGAATGGAAACAATCCTGGTCGTGGATGATGACGCCCAAGTCCTCGCTATCGTTGGCAAGATGCTGGAAGGGTACCGGATTCTGAACGCGCTCAATGCCGAAGAGTCAGTGCGCGTCGCGACCGACCACGTCGGGCCGATTCATTTGTTGCTGACTGATGCCGGGGCGAGCGGTCGCGAGCTGGCGCAGTAGCTCAGCCTTCAGCGGCCCGAGATGAAAGTGCTGTACATGATGGCCTTTGCGCTCGATTCAGAAGCAACGCACCACCAGGCGCACATCCCCGATTACGCCAAGGTCGACGAGATCCCGTTCGACTTTGAGCGACGGATCATGTCGGTAGTCGTCCGCACCCCCGAGGGAAAAGATCGGATCATCAGCAAGGGGGCTCCCGACGCGATCTTCCCGTGCTGCAAAAACTTCGAGCTCGATGGTGAGCTCTCGCCGATGGAGCACGTCCGCATCGACGAGCTCCGTCACGAGTACGAGCAGCTAGGAACCCCAGCCGTCGGGGTGCGTCGACGTTCTGCCGCTACAAACCATCACGTCCGAACATCACGTCCGACGGGAAGCTCCACGCCGTTGCGGACCGGATGGGCATGTCTTCGAGCATACCCGGCCTGAGGCGTCCAAAACCCGCGTCGTAAGGATGCGGCCCCGCCTAGTCGTTCTCGTTTCGCCGCGCGTTGGGGCGCGGTGTATGCTCGATTCATGCTCCGACGCCCGCTGTCGGTGCTTTGTGCTTCGATTCTGATTGCTGGCTGTGCCACGACGAATCTTTCGTTTCCGAACGCGACGCCCGGCAAGCCGCTCACGGTGCCGGCGTGGGAGCTGCGCCCGACCGGCCCGGGCCCGTTTCCGGCCGTCGTCTTGCTGCACGGGTGTGCCGGCATCTCGGAGTCGAACCACGAATGGTCGCGCTGGTTTCGTGATCAAGGCTACGTCGCGCTGGTCGTCGACAGCTGGACCCCGCGGCGAATCGGCCCGTCATGTTCTCCGGACTTGCCGGACGTCCCCAACACCGAGCGCTTCGACGACGCGATCGGCGCGCTGCGCTTCCTGCAGGCCAAGCCCTACGTCGATCGGGCACGCGTGGGCGTGGTCGGCTGGTCGAACGGAGGCGTGTTCGCCCTCTCCGTGGTCAACGGACCGAGTCTCGAGCGCGCCCAGCGGCGCGGTGTCGTCCTCCCCGAGCCCGGGTTTCGCGCGTCGATCGCCTTTTACCCCGGCGGTTGCTACTCACTCGTCCAGGAGCTGGTGGTGCGGCCCCTCCTGGTGATGATCGGCGACGCGGACGATTGGACCGATCCGGGCCCGTGCGTCGAGATGGTCGAGGCCATGCGGCGGCGGGGCGCGGACGCGAGGATCGTCCTCTACCCGCGCGCGTATCACTACTTCGACGTGCTCGGCCAGAAACGGACGTATCTGGCCGAGGTCGCCAACCACAACAAGCCGAACGAGTGCTGCGGCGCCACCGTCGCCTTTGACGAGGGCGCGTTCGCGGACTCGCGCCGCCGGGTTGCCGAGTTCTTCGGCTATCATCTGAGAGGTCAGTAGTCCTCGATCATGGACTGCTCCGTCGAGCTCGTGCGCCATCTCCTGCAGAGTGTCGTGTACATCCACACGACCGTCGCGCGTGACCATCCCTCGACGCGGATCCTCGGCAACGAGCGGCTGGGCAGCGGCGTGGTGGTCGACGCCTCCGGTCTCATCCTGACCGTGAACTACGTCGTGATGGGCGGCCAGACGATCTCCGTGGGATTCCAGAAAGGCCGGCGCGCGAAGGCCGAGCTCGTCGCGCAGGATTTCGAGATCGGCCTGGCGCTGATCAAGGTGAACCGGCAGGGGCTCGTCGCGGCCGACGTCGGCACGAGCGACGTCGTCGAGCGGTGCGACGAGGTGGTGCTACTGGGCGCGACGGGTTCGAGGCCCGACGAGCGGCGCGCCACCGGCGGGCTCGTCACCTACATCGGCGAGTTCGAGGCGTACTGGGAGTATCTGCTCGACCGCAGCATCATCTCCAACGCGCCGAACCCGGGCTACGGCGGGGGCGGGCTCTTCACGATGACGGGCCGCCTTGCCGGCACCGTGTCCCTGAGCCTCAACGAGATCGCGCGCAGCTCGCTGGCGATTCCAACCGACTTCTATCACACTCATCGCGACGAGATGGTCCGCTACGGGCGGGTTGTCAGCCGGCCGCGCCGCGCCTGGCTCGGCATCTTCGCTCATGTGGTCGAGGAGGGCGTGGTGGTCGCGGGCATAGTCCCCGATGGGCCGGGCGACCGCGGCGGGCTCCAGGAGGGCGACGTGATCGTGTCGCTCAACGCCGAGGAAGTCGGAAGCCGCCGTGATCTCTACGTGAGTCTCTGGCGTCACGAGCCGGGCGAGGCGCTGACCCTCGAGGTGATGCGGGACAACAAGATGCGTCGGTTCGAGGTGAAGGGGGGCGACCGCGCCCACTTCTTCCGCCAGTTGTGACCGTCTCCCCGCGAGGGGCTGTCTCGCGTTTCATCGCCGCCGACGGCTTCTTCATGAGCGCCGGCCTCGCCTTCTTCTTCCTGGTAAGCCTGATCCCGCTGGTGCTGCTCGGCGTCTCGATGGTCGGATTCGTGCTGTCCGGCGAGGAGGCGGCGCGCCACGTGGTCGGTCAGCTCGCCCAGCAGTTCCCCGTCTACCAGGCGCAGATCACCCGGGTCCTGCTCCGGATCGTCGAGACGCGCGCCGCGTCGGGGCTCCTGGGCACCGGCGCGCTGGTGATCTTCTCGACGCCGCTGCTCAGCGCGTCGCGCCTCATCCTGCATCGTCTGCTGGGCGTGAAGAGTGACGGAGGCTTCCTGCGCAATCTGGTGCGCGACAGCTGGATGGCGCTCCTGCTCAGCCTGCTTCTGTTCACGGTCAGCACGATGACCTGGCTCTACCACGGCTTCCGCGTGCTCGCCATGAACGCGCTGCCGGTTCCGCCGCGCTGGTTCGCCCTGGCGGCGCTCCCGCTGAGCCTCACGCTCTCGACCGTGATGTTCTACTGCGCTTACCGGTACGTGCCGCGCCGGCAGGTGAGGGTGGTGCCGGCGCTGGCGGGCGCGATTCTCGCCAGCGTGCTCTGGGAGATCGCCAAGCAGCTCTTTCGCCTGTACATCCAGAGGGTCAGCCTCTACAACGAGATCTACGGCCCCCTGGCCGTGCTCATCGCCTTCGCGATGTTCGTCTACTACTCGGCGGTCGTGTTCGTCTTCTCAGGCGCGTTCGTCGCCGCCCTCGACTCGCGGCGGCATTGACGGCCGCTCGCTTCGACAGACGCCTCGGCGGTCAGGACGACTATGCTATCGTCGTCGGGCTTCTGACTCCGAAGTGGAGGGCACGCTCATGATGCTCAAGGGAAAGATCGCGGTGGTGACGGGGGCCGGGCGCGGCATCGGGCGGGAGATCGCCCTGTTGATGGCTCGGCATGGCGCGCAGGTCGTGGTCAACGACTACGGCGGCTCGGCGGCCGGGAGCGGAGCCGAGAGCGCGCCCGCCGACGAGGTGGTGAGCGAGATCACGAAGGCCGGTGGCAAGGCCACCGCCAACTACGATTCGGTCGCGTCGATGGCCGGCGGCCAGGCGATCATCAAGAAGGCGGTCGACACCTTCGGGCGCGTCGACATCGTCGTCAACAACGCCGGGATCCTCCGCGATCGCATGATCTTCAACATGACCGAGGAGGAGTGGGACGCCGTCATCAACACCCACCTCAAGGGCAGCTTCGCGGTGACCCGCGCGGCGGCGCCGCTGATGCGTGAGCAGAAGTGGGGACGGATCATCAACATGACGTCGACCTCGGGCCTGATCGGCAACGTCGGCCAGGCGAACTATGCCGCCGCGAAGCTCGGCATCTTCGGCCTCACGAAGGCGACGGCGCTCGACATGGGGCGCTACAACGTGACCGCGAACTGCATCTCGCCGTTCGCCTGGACGCGGATGATCGGCACGATCCCAACCGAGACCGAAACGCAGAAGGCGCGGGTGGAGAAGATCAAGAAGCTGTCGCCGGCCCACATCGCCCCGGTCGCCGTCTTCCTGGCGAGCGACGCGGCGCGCGACGTCACCGGTCAGGTCTTCGGTGTGCGCGGCAAGGAGATCATGCTGTTCGGCCACGAGCGCCCGATCATGCGCGTGCACAACTCCGAGGGCTGGACGCCCGAGAGCTTCGCCGAGATCTTCCCGGGAACCCTCCAGCACCACCTGGTGCCGCACGTCACCTCCGGGCAGTACTTCAACTACGACCCACTCGTCTGAGCGCAGTGCGAGCCGCAGCACGTCGCGGGGCTGGGGCCCCGCCGTGCGAGGCGAGCCTATGAGTAAATCAGGAGATCCATCATGATCGACATGACGCTCGAGATGGCCGAGACCGCGATGAAGGCGGCGCAAGCCAAAGCGCGCGCGCTACGGGCGCCGATGACCATCACGGTGGTCGACGAGGCCGGCCGCCTCGTGCTGACCGCCCGCGGCGACGGGACCGGGTTCTTCAGCCCCGAGACCTCGCGGGCCAAGGCGATGGCGGCCGCCTCGTTCAAGAAGCGCACGGCCGAGCTGGCCGAGCTCGTCGCCAAGGGCGGCTTCTGGTCCATCGTGCCGACGATCCTTCAAGGGCAGATCCTGCCCGCTCGGCGGCTCGCCGATCATGCGCGGCGGGCGGTGCATCGGCGCCATCGGCTGCGGCGGGGGGACCGGGGAGCAGGATCAGGAGTGCGCTGACGCGGGCGCTGTCGCGCTCGCCGGCTAGATCAGGAGAGCCAGTAGCGGCGGGCGTAGATCAGCGTCAACACTGTGCCGACGGTGATGACGATCCCGCGCATCAGCTCGGGGGGAAGGACGCGGGCGAGGCGTCCGCCGAGGAAGCCGCCGATGACGGCGCCGGCCATCACGACCAGCGTTGGGGGCCAGGCCACGATGCCCTGGAGTACGAACACGACGACCGCGACGAAGCTCGTCAGCCCCGACAGGAGGT
>QHSQ01000591.1 GCA_003221615.1 Candidatus Rokuibacteriota bacterium
CTTCGGCCCGTTCTACAAGGACCAGTCGCTGTACTTCAGCTTTGTCAACCGCGGCAAGGAGAGCATCGTCCTCAATCTCAAGGACGATGCCGACCGCGCAATCTTCCTCAACATGGTGCGGCGGGCCGACGTGCTCACCGAGAATTTCCGGCCGGGCGCCATGGATCGGCTCGGCTTCTCCTACGAGGAGCTGTCCAAGATCAACCCCCGGCTCATCTACGCCTCCTCCACCGGATTCGGTCACACCGGACCGCTCAAGGCGTTCCCGGCTTACGACACCATCGTTCAGGCCATGAGCGGTCTCATGAGCCTTACGGGATTCCCCGATGGACCGCCGACCCGAGTCGGCACTTCCATCTCCGATCTCGTCGCGGGAGTCTTCATGTTCTGCGGTATTGCGTCCGCACTCTACGCGCGCGAGAAGACCGGCAAGGGATGCCATGTCGACGTGGCGATGTTCGACGGGAGCTTTGCCTTCCTCGAGCACGGTTTGATGAGCTACTCGGCAACGGGAAAATCGCTTCCGCGGCTGGGCAACCGCCATCCGTACCTGACGCCGTTCGACACCTTCGAGGCTTCGGACGGATCGTTCGTGATCTGCTGTGGCAATGATCACCTGTTCGGGCAACTGTGCCGGGCCCTCGGACGACCGGAGCTGGCCACCGATCCGCGGTTTCTGTCGGATCCTGACCGCAATACCAATAACGTGGCCTTGAAAGCAGAGATGGAAGTGACTCTCAAGAAACAGCCGAAGGCGCACTGGCTCAAAGTGATCCATGAAGCGGGCGTCCCGGTCGGCCCGATCCTGGACGCGGCAGAGGCCGCCGAGCACCCGCAAACCAGAGCGCGCAACATGTGGATCGAAGCGGGCGGCGTTGGAATGCCCGGCAACCCGGTGAAGATGAGCGGCTATGACGATCCGCCGGTGCGCAGGACAGCTCACTCGAGGGCGCCGTCGGTGCGGCGCAGATGGGCCTCATCGCACCCATCCTCGTCGGACCGCGGGCGCGCATCGAGGCGGTCGCGAAGGAGCGCGGTCTCAACCTCGCCGGGCTGCCGATGGAGGAAACCGAGCACAGCCACGAATCGGCGGCACGGGCCGTCGAGCTCGTCCGCGCGGGCAAGACCCAGGCGCTGATGAAAGGAAGCCTGCACACCGATGAGCTGATGAGCGAAGTGGTCAAGCGGGACGGTGGACTGCGGACAGCGCGCCGCGTCAGCCACTGCTTCATCATGGACGTCCCCGCCTACTCTGAAGCGCTGATCATCACCGATGCGGCGGTCAACATCGCGCCGACGCTGGAAGAGAAGGTCGACATCATCCAGAACGCGATCGACCTGGCCCACGCTCTGCGCGTCAAGGACGTGCGCGTCGCTGTCCTTTCGGCAGTGGAGACGGTCAATCCGAAGATTCCGTCGACGGTGGAGGCCGCGGCCTTGTGCAAGATGGCGGACCGCAAGCAGATCACCGGCGCGATCCTCGACGGGCCGCTCGCCCTCGACAACGCGATCAGCCTCGAATCGGTCGCGATCAAGAACATCGACTCGACGGTCGCCGGGCGCGCCAACGTGCTGGCGGTGCCCGACCTCGAAGCCGGCAACATGCTCGCCAAAAGCCTGACCTTCCTCGCGGGCGCCGATGCCGCGGGGATCGTGCTCGGTGCGCGCGTGCCGATCATTCTCACGAGCCGCGCGGATTCGGTGATGACGCGGCTCGCCTCGTGCGCGGTCGCCGTGCTGGTGGCAGAGGCGAGACGCGCCAACGCCACCAAGGCGGTGAGCTGACGCCGTGGATGCCATCGGCGTCATCAACGCGGACGTTCGCCGATCACGACGGCGTGGTCGAGGGCTCCCGCCCGCTCAAAGACGCCTAGTGGAAGCTGTTCTCCTGGACCGTCTCGAACAGCGCGGCCGCGCGGCTCGGCGTCCCGTCATCGACGCTCGAGCCTAAGATCAAGGCACTGCGTTGGGTATCAAGGCGATTCGCGACCCTTCGCCCTCTTGTGGGTTATGAATCCCGTCAAGACTGGCATCCATCGCGCTCGTGGCGCACACCGCGCACGAGCCATCCACGCGAGCGTGCAGCTGATCGGTGGCGGGTGGGGCGCACGGTGCCGAGCATCATTCTTTCACCGGCGTGAGGATGGGAGCCCCCTTGGCCTTCAGCAGCACTACGACGAACCTGGCCGGCTCCGTGTTGCTGGCGTTGCGCCCCACGACGTGAACATCGGTAGGACCCTCGTAGAACGTCTGCCCTGCCTTGAGCGTGACGGCAG
>QHSQ01000017.1 GCA_003221615.1 Candidatus Rokuibacteriota bacterium
CTGAACGCGTTCGTGACCGTGACCGACGCGGCGGCTCGGCGCGAGGCGAAGGCCGCCGAGCGGGCGCTCGGCAAGCGGGGCGCGCGGCTTGGCCCGCTCCACGGCGTGCCCTTCTCGGTGAAGGACCTCGTGAACACCAAGGGCGGACCACGTTCGGCACGCCGTTCTACCGCGACAACGTGCCGGCCGAGGACGCGCCGATGGTCGAGCGTATGAAGGCCGCCGGCGGCATCTTGCTCGGCAAGACCAACACGCCCACGTTCGGCTGGATCGGCGCCACCCACAACCTCGTCTTCGGGATCACGCGCAACCCGTGGAACCTCGAGCGAACGCCCGGCGGCTCGAGCGGGGGGGCCTCGGCGGCCGCGGCGGCGGGACTCGGCCCGCTCCACATCGGCACCGATGGCGGCGGCTCGATCCGGATCCCGGCGTCGTGCGCCGGAATCTTCGGTCACAAGCCCTCGTACGGACGCATCCCGACGCATCCGGCGAGCGGGGCCTGGAGTCTCTCGCACATCGGCCCGCTGACGCGCACCGTCGCCGACGCCGCGCTGATGATGACGGTCTGCGCCGGTCCCGACGAGCGCGATCAATTCTCGCTGCCGTCGGCGGGCGAGGACTATCTGAAGACGCTGCGCGGCGGCGTGAAGGGGCTGCGCATCGCCTACACGGACGACCTCGGCTTCGTGGAGGCGGTGGACCCGGAGGTACGCGCGGCATGCGCGAAGGCGGCCCGCGCGTTCCGCGAGCTCGGCGGCAGGGTCGAGGAGGTCAAGCCGGGTTGGCCGTCGCCGCGCGAAGCGTGGGGCGAGATTTTCTGCGGCGGGATCGCGACGCGGATGGCGCCGTACCTCGATCGACCGAACGACATCGAGCCCGGCCTGCGTCGGATCATCGAGACGACGCTCAAGAATCCGCCCACGAAGTACGTGCAGGCGTGGTTCGACCGACTGGCCTGGTGGCAGCATCCACGCGCGTTCTTCGAGAAGTATGATCTGCTGCTGACGCCGACGATCGCGTGCCCGCCGTTCGCGGTGGGTCTCGACAATCCCACGGAGATCGCCGGCAAGCCGGTCGAGCCTTACGCGTGGATCCCCTTCACGTATCCGTTCAACATGACCGGGCAGCCGGCCGCCTCGGTGCCGTGCGGGTTCACGAAGGATGGGCTGCCGATCGGGCTGCAGATCGTCGGCCGCCGGTTCGACGACACGACCGTCCTGCGGGCTTCCGCGGCCTTCGAGCGCGCGTGCCCGTGGGCCCAGCAGCGTCCCGTGCTGGAGTAGGGCAGTGGAGCGACTCCTCTTCATCGTGTCGCAGGGGCGGCGAGAGCTGTACGAGTCGTTGCGCGTGGTGCTCGGGCAGGAGCGCGGCGTCGAAGTGATCCTCGACCGGCGCGTCGTGAAGCGTCGGCGTCACGAGGTTCCGCCGGCGACCGAGCGACGTCGCTATGGCCGCCGCGGTCGTCATCTCGAGGACGCCGAGATCCAGGTCCGCGGCTGGACGGTGGTGCGACTGCCCTAGCCGAGGCGTCCGCGGGGAACGTGCCCGCTGTCTGCAGCTTCGGACATTGACGTGACGCGCGCGCGAGGGGACGCTTGGCCTCGTGCACCTCGCCGATCTCCTCGTCGCCATGGCCATCTTCGGTGGCGTCTCGGCCGCGATGCTCACCGCGCTCCAGGAAGGTCTCCGCGTCTACGCCGTCGGCGTCTCGCGCGCCGAATCGCAGCAGAGCGGGCGCATCGCGGTCGAGCGTCTGGCGGGGGAGATCCGCACGGCCGGCCTCGGTCCGCGTCCCGCGGCCTTCGCGGCGATCACGGTCGCGGAGCCGACGCGCATCGTGCTGCATCGCGATCTCGACGGCGACGGTGTCGTCACCGGCTCCGGTGAGACGATCACCTGGCGCCTGACCGGCGCGACGTTGCGCCGCGACGCCGGCGCCGGCGCTCAACCGATCGTCGACGGCGTCAGGAGCTTCGCGCTCGAATATCTCGACGCCGCCGGCCACGCCGTCGAGAATCCCGACGAGATCCGAACGGTCGCGATCACGCTGGTCACCGAGGCCGCGTGGGATCTGGCCGATCGCTCGGTCGTGACTCGCTTCGCCACGCGCGTGCGGCTGCGGAATCGCTGATCCACTCTGAGCGGTCGAGCGTTTCGGTATCGCCGCGGTCTGGATGTGATCTATGGGTGATGTCAAGCGCGCCGCGGACCGGCGCGAAATGTGGGCTGATTTCGCCGGCTGAAGCCTCCGAGCTGCCTGGTCGGCCACGATCTCCGGCCCCCCGGACGGCCCTCCGCTAGACCCCCTAATCCGGACCCGGCTGTATCCCTGGCCCGCGTCCCCGGGGCCCATCCCCCACCCACCCACCATTCCGGGGGTAAAAGTGGGGACCCATCCCCCACGGGTCGTCAGGGGTACTGGAGCCTAATTCCGCTCCAAATCGTTCCTTTTGCCCTTGACACAAGGTTTCCGGTAACGCTAATCTCGCTTTTCAAGTGGGGCAGAGTGGGATGAAGGCTTAGAGAGAGATCGGCGAAATCCGGATATGTTTAGGGGACGGTACCAGCACACGATCGACCCGAAGGGGCGCCTGAGCGTGCCGGCGAAATTCCGGGACGCCCTCGCGCAGTACGACGGGGCGCTGATTGTCGTCCCGAATGATTACTGCCTCGAGGTGCATCCGCTGGAGGAATGGCAGCGCATCGAAACGAAGTTGCGCGAGCAGTCGATCTTCAACCCCGAGGTGCGCGAGCTGAGCCGACTCTTCATCTCGCGCGCGAAAGACGTGACGCTCGACGCGGCGGGGCGCGTGCTCATCCCGCCGGACGTGCGCGATCAGGCGGGGCTCTCGAAGGAAGTCACGCTCGTGGGCGGGGGGCTGCCCCAGTTCGAAGTGTGGGATCGCGGCCGGTTCGAGGAGTACGAGCGCACGCGCGCCGACCGGCTGCCGACGCTGTTCGAAAGGTTGTCGGGCCTAGGAGTGTAGCGGTTCACGTTTCGGTGCTGGTCGACGAGGTCGTGTTTCTCCTGCGACCGCGCGACGAGGGATGGGTGATCGATGGGACGGTGGGCATGGGCGGTCACGCCGAGGCGATCATGAGCGCCAGCGGCGACTCCGTGCGCCTCCTCGGGCTGGACGCGGATCCCGCGGCGCTCTCGCAGGCGCGCGAGCGTCTGGTGCCGTTCGGCGACCGCGTCGCCCTCGCGCACTCGAGCTTCGACCGGCTCGAGGGCGCCGCCGCCGCGCACGGGATCAGCCGCGCGCGCGCGATCCTCCTGGACCTGGGCGTGTCCTCGTGGCAGCTCGAGCAATCGGGGCGGGGCTTCTCGTTTCAGGGCGACGAGCCCCTCGACATGCGGCTCGATCCCACGAGCGGCGACACCGCGGCGGCGCTCCTGAACCGGCTTCCGGAGCCCGAGCTGGCGCGCATCATCTTCGAATACGGTGAGGAGCCGCATTCGCGGCGGATCGCGCGGGCCATCGTCCGCCGCCGCCCCCTCACGCGCACCGGCGACCTGGTGGCGGCCGTCCGTGGCGCGGTGCCCCGCGCGGCGTGGCCCCGCCGCCTGCACGTGGCCACGCGCACGTTCCAGGCGGTGCGCATGGCGGTCAACGACGAGCCCGGCGCGCTCCGAAACGCGCTGGCCCAGGCGCCCGCTCTCCTGGCGGCCGGCGGTCGTCTGGGGGTCATCTCGTTTCATTCGGGCGAAGATCGCATCGTGAAGCAGACGTTCCGAGCTCTTGAGCCGGCGGGGTTCGCCGAGCTCGAGCCGTCGCCGCGTCAGCCCAGCGACGACGAGGTGCGGGCGAATCCCCGCGCCAGGAGCGCGAAGCTGCGCGTGCTGGAGCGGCTCTCATGACGAAGGATCAGCGGCTTCATCGCGAACCAGATCCCCGCGTGCGGCGCTCGCTAGTGGTGGCGTTCGCCACCTCTGCGCTGCTCGTGGCCGGCGCCCTCACCGTCGTGGGCGTCAGGGTCGAGCAGGTCCATCTCGCCTACCGGCTCGACGCCGTGCGGAGCGAGCGCGGACGCGCCGAGGACCGGATCCGGCAGCTCGAGATCGAGGTGGCGACGCTTCGCTCGCCGAGCCGCATCGAGGCGCGCGCCCGCGCTCTCGGCCTCGTCGCGGCGGGGCGTGATCAGATCCGGCTGGCGAAGGAGTACGTGGCTGGCGGCACCGGCCTGGCGGCCGACCGCAGCCGGGCCGCGTCGCTTCGCGCCCCGAGGCCGCCCGCTCCGTGAAAGATCCGGCCGTCCGGACGCGCGTCCTGATGCTGGCGGCGATCCTCGCCCTCGCGTTCGGCGGCCTGACCGCGCGTCTCGGCTGGCTGATGGTGGTCAAGCACGGTGAGCTGGCCCAGATCGCCGAGCGCCAGTACTCGCGCACCGTCGTCCTCTATGCTCCGCGCGGCCCGATCGTCGACCGCCAGGGCGGCGCGCTGGCGACCTCGACCGCGACGGAATCGCTCTTCGTGCAGCCGCGCAGCGTCGGCGACCCGGTCCGCGTCGCCGCGCGCCTGGCCCCGATCCTCGGTCAGCCGGCGTCCGAGGTCCACGCCGCGCTGACGGGCACCCGCTCCTTCGTGTGGCTGCGCCGCAAGCTGCCGCCGACCGTGGCCGAGCAGGTGAGAGCGCTGCGCGAACCGGGGCTCGGCTTCCTCCCGGAGCCGCTGCGTCTCTATCCCAACCGCGAGCTGGCGGCGCACGTCCTCGGCTTCGAGGGCGCCGAGGGTGGGCTCGAGGGCGTCGAGCGCGCCTTCAACGCGGATCTGGCCGGCGTGCCGGGCAAGGCGATCGCCGGCCGGGACGCGCTCGGCCGCGAGGTCGCGGCGCAGCACGTGCTCCAGCAGCCCCAGCCCGGTCACGGCGTGATGCTGACGATCGATCGCACGATCCAGTACATCGCCGAGCGGGAAATCGACGCGGCCTACCGCCGGACCCACGCGAAGGCCGCGATCGCGGTGGTGCTCGAGCCGCGCACGGGCGACATCCTGGCGATGGCCGTGCGCCCGACGTTCAACCCCAACACGTTCCTCGACGTCGCGTCGTCGGACGCCTGGCGTAACCGCGCCGTGACCGACCCCTTCGAGCCCGGCTCGACGTTCAAGGCCATTCTGGCCGCCTCGGCGCTCGAGGAGGGCGTCGTCCGGCCGGACGACCGGATCTACGCCGAAAACGGCTCGATCACGCTTGCCGGGACCACGATCCGCGACTGGAAGAAGTACGGCTGGCTCAGCTTCGCCGAGGTGCTGCAGAACTCCTCGAACGTCGGCTCGATCAAGGTGGGCTTGTCGCTCGGCCGCGACCGCTACTACCGGTACATGAAGGCGTTCGGCTTCGGCGCGCCGACCGGCGTGGGGCTCGCCGGCGAGAGTCGCGGGCTCCTGCGCGACCCCCAGCGCTGGTCGCTCCTGTCGCTCCCGACGATGTCGATCGGCCAGGAAATCTCGGTGACCGCGCTCCAGCTGGTCACGGCCTTCGGCGCCATCGCCAACGGCGGCACCTTGATGCAGCCCCGGCTCGTCAAGTCGACGTTCGACGCCGAGGGCCGCGAGACGCGGCGCTTCGACGCCAAGGCGGTGCGTCAGGTCGTGTCCCCGGCCACCGCGCGCACGCTCTCGAATCTCCTGGCGAGCGTGGTCGAGTCGGGCACCGGGCACTTCGCGGCGATTCCCGGCTACGCCGTCGCCGGCAAGACCGGGACAGCCCAGAAGCTGGACCCGGCGACCCGGCGCTATTCGCACGCCCCGGGCGTCCTGTCGTTCGTCGGGTTCGCGCCGGCCGACGAGCCACGCTTCGCCATGCTGGTGATGCTCGACGAGCCTCGGAACGAAAAGTGGGGCAGCGAGGCGGCGGCGCCGATCTTCGGCGCGATCGGTCGGGAGATCCTCCGCTACCTCGAGGTTCCGCCCCGCGACGTCCAGCCGGTCCAGATCGTCACGGGCCCGCCCGCCGAGCCGGTGAGTCCCGCCCGCATGCGGCTCGTCAGCACGGCGGAGGCCGCTCAACCGGACGGGGCGAGGCGGATGCCCGACCTCGGCGGCAAGACCTTGCGCCAGGCCCTCGAAGCCCTCGAGCCGCTTCGGGTCGAGGTGCGCCTGTCCGGGCAGGGCCGCGTCTTTCGCCAGGTCCCGGCCGCGGGCGACCCGCTCGAGCCGGGCGCTGTCGCTCGTCTCACGCTGACCGCGTCGGGGGGGACCAGGTGATATGGCGGGCGCGGCCATGAGCGAGCTACTCGCGGCGCTCCCGGAGAAGCGCGTGATCGGCGACCCGCCGCGCGCGGTGTCGTCGATCGCCGGCGATTCTCGCCGCGTCGAGCCCGGCGGGTGCTTTGTCGCGGTCCCGGGCTTCAAGCAGGACGGCCGCCACTTCATCCCGGACGCGATCCGCCGAGGCGCGGCGGTCGTCGTCACCGAGGGCGAGCCGGTCGCGGACCTGCCGGTGCCCCAGGTGCTCGTGCCCTCGGTGCGGGTGTCGCTCGCGCGGCTCGCCGGCGCGTTCTATGGCCACCCATCGCGCCAGCTCGCGCTCGTCGGCATCACCGGGACCAATGGCAAGACGACGACCTCGTACCTGATCGAAGCGCTGCTGCGCGCGCGCGGTCTCGCCACCGGCGTGATCGGCACGATCCAGTACGTGCTCGGCGACGAGACGCGCCCGGCCAACCAGACGACGCCGGAGGCGCTCGATCTGCAGGCGATGCTCGCGCACATGCGCGACCGCGGGGTGCGGGGCGTGGCGATGGAGGTGTCCTCGCACGCGCTCGCGCTCGCGCGCGCCGAGGGGCTCGCGTTCGACGTGGCGGTGTTCACGAATCTGACGCAGGACCATCTCGACTTCCACGGCACGCTCGAGCGCTATCGGCTCGCCAAGCGGCGGCTGTTCGAGCTGCTCGCCGAATCGCCGAAGCCCACGCGGACAGCGGTGATCAACGCCGACGATCCGGCCGGGACGTCGATGGTGCACGGGCTCGCCGTGGACGTGCTCACCTTCGGGCTCGGCGCCGGCGCGCGTGTCCGCGCCGTCGAGCACCGGTCGTCGATCGACGGCATCCGGATGACCGTCGAGACGCCGCGCGGTCGCGTGGCGCTGACGTCACCGCTGATCGGCGAGCATAACGTGATGAACCTGCTCGGGGCCGTGGCGACAGGGCTCGGGCTGGGTCTCGAGCCGCCGGCCATCGCGCAAGCGCTTGCCGCGGTCGGTACCGTGCCCGGGCGCTTCGAGCAGGTGCAGGCCGGCCAGCCGTTTCTTGTCGTCGTCGACTACGCCCACACTCCCGACGCGCTCGAGCGCGTGCTGACCACGGCGCGGAAGCTGACGCGCCGGCGGCTCGCGGTCGCCTTCGGCTGCGGCGGCGATCGGGATCGTGGCAAGCGGCCGATCATGGGCGAGATCGCGGCCCGGCTCTGCGACCGGGTGTGGGTGACCTCCGACAATCCGCGCTCGGAGCGGCCGGAGGCGATCATCGACGAGATCGTGGTCGGCGTGCGCCGGGCCGGCGCGGCCCCGGGCCGCTTCGCGACCGAGCCCGACCGCGCGCGCGCGATTGCCGCGGTGCTCGCCTGGGCCGAGGCGGGCGATACGGTGGTCCTCGCCGGCAAGGGTCACGAGACCTATCAGATCGTGGGTGCCGACACGCTCCCGTTCGACGACCGCGAGGTCGCGCGGGGGATCCTGTCGGGACAGAGGAGCTAGGAGCGACCGTGCCACCATTCACCGTCCAGGACATCGTGCGAGCGACGCAGGGTGCCCTCGTCGCGGGCGACCTCAGCGTGCCCGTCACGGGTGTGTCCATCGACTCGAGATCGCTCGGAGTCGGCGAAGCCTTCTTCGCGATCCGCGGCTATCGCCTGGACGGTCACGCGTTCCTGGCCGACGCGGCCTCTCGCGGCGCGGCCTGCCTGGTGGTGCACGCCCTCCACGACGACGTGCCGGCCAACGTGCCGCTGGTGCTCGTCGAGGACACGACCCGCGCGCTCGGCCGGCTGGCGGCCTACCACCGCGCGCGGTTCTCGATCCCGGTCGTGGCGGTGACGGGCTCGAACGGCAAGACCACCACCAAGGAGCTGATCGCCGGCGTGCTCGGCATGCGCTGGCACGTGCTCAAGCCGAGCGGCAGCTTCAATAACCAGTGGGGTCTACCGCTCACGCTGCTCAAGCTGACGCAGGATCATCAGGCGCTCGTGCTCGAGATTGGCACCCAGCACCCCGGCGAGATCGCCACGCTCGCCGGGCTGGCGCGGCCGACGGTGGCCGCCGTGACGACGGTGGCGTCGGCCCACACGGAGTTTCTCGGCTCGCTCGACGGCGTCCGCGCCGAGAAGGTCGAGCTCGTCAAGGCCCTCACGGCCGAGGGACGCGCCGTGATCAACGCCGACGATCCGCGCGTGGCGAGCATGGCGCGGGAGTCGCGCGCGCCCGTCATCACCTACGGTCGCTCGGCCGGCGCCGACGTGCGGGCGACCAGCGACATCGTCGAGCGCGGGCAGTCGCTCGCGTTCACGCTCGAGAGCGGGGGCGCGCGGGTCCCGGTGACGCTCGCGTTCGCCGGACGGCACAACGTGACCAACGCGCTCGCGGCGGCCGGCGTCGGTGTGGCGCTCGGCTGGCCGCTCGAGGAGGTCGCCCGCGGCCTGTCCGAGGCGCGGCCGGTGGCCGGGCGCTGCGTCTGGCGCGACGCGGGCGGCGTCAGCATTCTCGACGACACCTACAACGCGAATCCGATCTCCGTGCGGGCCGCGCTCGACACGGTCGCGGCGCGCCGCACTGCGTCATCCGGGCGCCTGATCGTCGTGCTGGGCGATATGCTGGAGCTCGGCGCGGTCGCGGAGGAAGCGCACCAGGACATGGGGCGCTCGGTCGTCGCGGCCGGCGCCGACGAGTTCGTCGGCGTGGGGCGGCTCGCCCGCCTGGCCGTCGACAGCGCCCGCGCCGTGGGTCTGGCCCGGGCGCACCACGCGACGACGTTCGAGGACACGGTGGCCCATCTCCTCAAGGGCGTGGCTCCCGGCGATGTGGTCCTCGTCAAGGGCTCGCGGGGCATGCGCATGGAGCGGGTCGTGGACGCGCTGGTGGCGCGCCTGGCCCGATGAAAGGGACGGATGCTCTACTATCTTCTCGTCCCGCTCGCGAAAGACCACATCGTCTTCAACGTCTTTCGCTATCTGACTTTCCGGTCGTTCATGGCCCTGATCTCGGCGTTCATCATCTCGCTGGTGGTCGGCCCGTGGATCATCCGGCGGCTGCGAATCGCCCAGCACGGCGGCGAGACGATCCGCGAGGACACGCCCGAGCGGCATCGCACGAAGAAGGGCACGCCGACGATGGGCGGGATCGTCATCCTCACGGCGATCATCGCGACGACGTTGCTCTGGGCCAATCTCACGAACCGCTACATGTGGGTGGTGATCCTGGCGACCGGCGGCTTCGGGCTGATCGGGATATGGGACGACATGACCAAGCTGCGCACGCGCAAGGGTCTCCCGACCCGGGTGAAGTTCGTGGCGCAGCTCGTGGTGGCCTTCGCGGTGTTGCAGCTGATCTTCTGGCAGCCACCGAGCGTCTGGCTGCCGGTGCTGGCGATCCCCTTCTTCAAGGGCTGGCTCGTGAATCTGGGCTGGCTCTGGGTGCCGTTCGCGATCCTGGTCATCGTCGGTGCCTCGAATGCCGTGAACCTGACGGATGGGCTCGACGGGCTGGCGATCGGCCCGGTCATCATGGCCGGCGCCGCCTTCGGGGTGATCGCGTACCTCACGGGCAACTTCCGGGCCGCCGACTATCTCAAGATCCTCAACGTGCGCGGGGCGGGCGAGCTGACGGTCTTTTGCGGCGCGCTCATCGGCGCGGCGATCGGGTTTCTCTGGTTCAACTGTCATCCGGCCGAGGTCTTCATGGGGGACGCCGGCTCGCTGGCGCTGGGCGGCGCGATCGGCACGCTCGCGGTGCTGACGAAGGCCGAGCTCTTGTTGCCGCTGATCGGCGGCCTCTACGTCGTCGAAGCGCTCTCGGTGATCATCCAGGTCGCCAGCTTCAAGATGACCGGTCGCCGCGTCTTCCGCATGGCGCCCCTGCACCATCACTACGAGCTCTCGGGATGGCCCGAGCCCAAGATCGTCGTCCGGTTCTGGATCGTGTCGTTCGCGCTGGCCTTGCTGGCCATCACGACGTTGAAGCTCCGATGAGGGACGCGTGAGCCCGCTCGACGAGGTCGACATGGCCACTCGCGGTCAGGCATACCTGCGCTCGCTCGCGGGCCGTCGCGTGACGGTGTTCGGTCTGGCCAAGAGCGGCGTCGCCGCGGCGCGCCTGCTGCGCGCGGCCGGCGCGGAGGTCGTGGGCACGGACGCGAAGCCCGTCGCCGCGCTCGGACGCGAGGTGGCCGCGCTCGCCGAGCAGGGCGTGCGGCTCCTCACCGGCCCGAGCGACCCGTCGGCCGCGTTCGCCGGCGCCGACCTGATCGTGGTGAGCCCGGGCGTGCCGCTCGACACCCCGGCGCTCGGCTCCGCGCGCGCCCGGCAGATACCGATCATCGGCGAGCTCGAGCTCGGCTGGCGCGCGACCGAGGCGGACACGATCGCGATCACGGGCACGAACGGCAAGACCACGACGACCGCGCTGACCGGGTCGGTGCTCGCGCTGCAGCCACGGCCCGTGCTGGTCGCCGGTAACATCGGCACGCCGCTGGCCGCGCACGCGCTGACCTTCCCGCCCGACGGCCTCGTCGTGTGCGAGGTCTCGAGCTTCCAGCTGGAGACCACCGAGCTGTTTCAGCCGAGGGTCGCGGTGGTGCTCAACCTCACCCCGGACCATCTCGACCGTCACGGCACGTTCGAGGCCTACGCGGACGCGAAAGCCCGGATCTTCACGAACCAGACGCCGGCCGACTGCGCGGTCCTCAACGCCGACGACGAGCCGACGCGGGCGCTGGCGTCGCGGACGAGCGCGCCCGTCGTGTGGTTCAGCCGGCGCCGCGAGCTCTCGCACGGGGTCTTCGTACGCGACGGTTGGATCGCGGCGAAGCTCAACGGGCACGTCGAGGAGATCTGCCCCCTGTCGGAGCTCTTCCTGCGCGGCCAGCACAATGTGGAGAACGTCCTGGCCGCGACCGCGTGCGCCCTGTGGACCGGCGTCTCGCCCGCGGCGATCCGCACCGCCATCGGCCGCTTCCGCGGCGTCGCGCACCGGATCGAGTGGGTCCGCGATCTCGCGGGCGTGAAGTACTACAACGACTCGAAAGGCACGAACGTCGATTCCACGTTGCGGGCGCTCGAGAGCTTCTCGGAGCCGATCGTGCTGATCGCGGGCGGCAAGGGCAAGGGCCAGGACTTCAAACCGCTCGCCGCCGCAGCCGGTGGCCGGGTCGCCCATGCGGTGCTGATCGGCGAGGACGCCGCGAAGATCGGCGCCGCGCTCACTGACGCTGGTGTGGCGGTGACCTATTCCCGTTCTCTCCAGGAAGCGGTCGATCGGGCGCGCGCCGTGGCGACGCCGGGCAGCATCGTGCTGCTCTCGCCCGCCTGCGCCTCCTTCGACATGTTCGATAATTTTGAACATCGCGGTGACGTATTCAAAAAGATCGTGGAGCGGCTCGACTGATGTCGAGAACGCAGCTTCGCTGCGGCGAGCACGGTATGGAAATGTCCTCCAAGTTCCTCCGAACGGTGAGGGGGTATGGGGGAGGAGCGGCGCTCGCTCCCCCCCATTATTGCTAATGCCCAGGAAGCTCGCGCCCGATATCTGGCTCTTCGGAGTCGCCGTCGTCCTGCTCTCGGCGGGCGTGGTGATGGTCTACTCGGCGAGCGCGATCGTGGCGGCCGACCGCTTCCACGACCCGTACTTCTTTCTCAAGAAGCAGATCTTCTGGGCGCTGCTCGGCGCGGCCTGCATGTGGATGGCGATCCGCCTCGACTATCGCCGGCTGGAGGGGTTCGTCCTGCCGCTCCTGATCTTCGCGGGCATTCTCCTGGTGCTCGTGCTGGTCTCGCCGTTCGGCCAGGCGATCAACGGTACGCGGCGCTGGATCAGGCTCGGGCCCGTCTCGTTCCAGCCGGCCGAGCTGGCCAAGCTCGCACTCGTCGTCTATCTCGCGGCGTTTCTCGCGAAGAAGGGCGAGGAGATCTCCGAATTCAAGCGCGGGCTCGTACCGCCGCTCGCGGTGGCCGGCGTCCTGGCCCTGCTCGTCCTGGCTCAGCCGGATCTCGGCAACTGCCTGACGCTCGTCACGCTCACGTTCACGCTCCTGTTCCTGGCCGGCGGCCACGCGCGTCACCTCGGCTTCATCCTGCTCGCCGCGCTGCCGCCGCTGGTGGTGGCGATCTGGATGGCGCCGTACCGGGTGCGCCGCATCTTCGCGTTCATCGATCCGTGGTCCGATCCGCGCGGCAGCGGGTTCCAGATCATCCAGTCGTGGCTCGCCTTCGGAAACGGCGGGATCTTCGGCCAGGGCATCGGCGCCTCGCGCCAGAAGCTCTTCTATCTCCCGGAGTCGCACACGGACTTCATCTTCGCGATCGTCGGCGAGGAGCTCGGCCTGGTGGGCGCGCTCACCATCGTCACGCTCTTCGTGGTGCTGATCTGGCGCGGACTCCGGATCGGGCTCAGGGCGCCCGATCCCTTCGGCAGCTACCTGGCGCTCGGGATCACCATGCTGATCGCCACTCAGACGCTCGTGAACCTGGGCGTCGTCACCGGTCTCCTGCCGACGAAGGGGTTGCCGCTGCCGTTCATCTCGTTCGGCGGCTCGGCTCTGCTGGTCACGATGCTCTCGACGGGAGTGCTCCTGAACATCTCCCAGCAGGCCCATGTTTAAGCGCTACCAGCAGATCCACTTCGTGGGGATCGGCGGCATCGGCATGTCCGGTATCGCCGAGATCCTGCTGAACCTCGGCTACCGGGTGACCGGCTCGGATCAGAAGCGGAGCGACGCGGTCGAGCGGCTGGCCGAGCTGGGCGCGAAGGTCTTCATCGGGCACCAGGCGACGAACGTGGAGGGCGCGCACGTCGTCGTCTACTCGTCGGCCGTCTCGCGCGACAACGTCGAGGTGCACGCCGCGCGCGAGCACCAGATCCCGACGATCCCCCGCGCCGAGATGCTGGCCGAGCTGATGCGGCTCAAGTACAGCATCGCGGTCGCCGGCACGCACGGCAAGACCACGACCACCTCGATGGTGGGCGCGGTCCTGGCCGAGGGTCGCCTCGACCCGACGATCGTCGTCGGGGGGCGGGTCTCGAGCCTCGGCTCGAACGCGCGGCTGGGCCAGGGCGAATTTCTCATCGCCGAAGCCGACGAGTCCGACGGCTCGTTCCTGAAGCTGGCGCCGACGATCGCGGTCGTGACCACCGTCGACGCCGAGCATCTCGATCACTACGGAAGCCTCGACGCGATCCGCGACGCGTTCGTCGCGTTCGTCAACAAGGTGCCGTTCTACGGCTCGGCGGTCCTGTGCCTCGACCAGCCGAACATCCAGCTCCTGATTCCACGGATCGAGAAACGGATCATCTCGTACGGCCTGGAGTCGGGCGCCGATCTCGTCGCGCGACGTCTGCGGCTCTCGGGCATGACCAGCCGCTTCGAGGTCTATCAGCGGGAGAGCTTGCTCGGCGAAGTCACGCTCCAGATCCCGGGCCGCCACAACGTGCTCAACGCCCTCGCGGCGATCGGCGTCGGTCTCGATCTCGAGATCCCGTTCGCGACGATCCAGAGAGCGCTGGCCGGCTTCTCGGGAGTCCAGCGCCGGTTTCAGATCCTCGGACGTGCCCGCGACGTCACGGTGGTCGACGACTACGGTCACCACCCCGCGGAGATCCGAGCGACCCTGGCCGCCGCCAAGGCCGGGTTCGACTGTCGGGTCGTGACGGTGTTTCAGCCGCACCGCTACACGCGCACCATGCACCTGCGGCAAGAGTTCCTCACGGCGTTCGACCTGGCTGACGTGTTGATCGTGATGGACATCTACGCGGCCGGCGAGCCGGCGATCCCCGGTGTCTCGGGCCGGGAGCTCGCCGACGGGATCCGGTCACACGGACATCGCGATGTCACTTACCTCGGCAGCGACCGCACGCGCATCGTCGAGTACCTCGCGGAGGTCGTCCGTCGCGGCGATCTCGTGATCACGCTCGGCGCCGGCGACGTGAGCCAGCTCGGACCGGAGCTGCTGAAGCGCTTGGACGCGACTCGTTGACTGGGAGGGCCACATGCTAGGAGAGATCCGGGGGGAAGTGCGGTTCAAGGAGCCCCTGAGCTTCCACACCTCGCTCCGCATCGGCGGCACCGCCGACATCTTCGTCGTGCCACAGGACGTGGACGACATTCGCCACGCGCTCATGTTCGCCGAGCGCGAGCAGCTACCGGTCTCGGTGATCGGAGGCGGCAACAACCTCCTGGTCAAGGACCGCGGGGTGCGCGGCGTCGTCCTGCGCCTCGAGGGTTGTCTGGGGCGCGCCGAGTTCCACGGTGAGGAGGCGATCGCCGGCGCCGGCGTGTCGCTCTCGGCGCTGATCCGCGAGGCGGCGGCCCTCAATCTGGGCGGCATCGAATGTCTCGTCGGGATCCCGGCCACGATCGGCGGCGCCCTGGCGATGAACGCCGGGACGGCCGACGGCTGGATCGGCGATTTCGTCAGCGGAGTGTACTTCCTGCACCCAGACGGCTCGCTCGGCGAGTTCAAGCCGGCCTCGGGCACGTTCACGTACCGCAACTTCAATGCGCCCGCCGGCGCCGTGCTGATCGGCTGCCGCCTCCGGCTGCATCGCCGCCCGATGGCGGAGATCCAGAAGGAGATGAAGCAGCGGCTCAAGGTCAAGAAATCCACGCAGCCGCTGGCGCTCGCCTCGGCCGGCTGCGTCTGGAAGAACCCGGCCGGCGACGTCGCCGCGCGGATGATCGAGAAGTCCGGCCTCAAGGGCAAGCGCATCAACGGCGCTGAAATTTCCTCGAAGCACGCCAACTTCATCGTGAACCGCGGCGGCGCGACCGCCGCCGACATCCTCGCGCTCATGGACCTGACGCGCGAGCGGGTGCAATCCCACTTCTCGGTGACGCTCGAGAACGAGATCAGGATCATCGGCGAGTAGATGCCGAGCGGTCTCATCTCGCCGAGAAACCGGGCGTCGGCGCTCGCCGACATGGGTGAGCGCTCGGCGTTCGTCGCCGGGCAGCGCGTCGGTCGATCGCGGCGTCGGCGGCCCCGCCGGCGCGCCCGCCTGCGCCGGCTGCTCGGCGCCGTGCTCGCGACCATCGTGATCACCGCGGCCGGCGGCGCCGGCCTGCACTGGCTGCTCACGACGCAGCGCTTCGCGGTGGCGACTATCGAGGTGCGCGGTATCTCGCGCGTGGGCCCCGACCAGATCCTGGCGGTGGCCGCGATCCAGCAGGGCACGAACATCTTCAAGCTCGACACGATGGGCGTGATCGATCGTGTGGAGTCGCTACCGGAGGTTCGCCGCGCCGACGTGGTGCGCGAGCTGCCGAACCGGGTCGTGATCAGCGTCGAGGAGCGACGCCCGTTCACCCTGGTCCACGGCGGGCGGCTGCATTGGATGGACGAGGAGGGCCGACTGCTCGGCGCTTCGCCCGAGGCGGTGGCGCCGCCGATGCCCGTCATCAGCGGCCTTTCGGCGGACGAGCTCGCCTCGATGCGCACGGCCCCCGGGCCCAAGGCCCGCGCGGCGATCGGCGTGATCCGCGCCCTCCTGCGAAGCGGCAACGGCCTCACCGCCGAGATCTCCGAGATCGACATGAGCCGCCGCGAAGGGCCGGTGCTCTACACGGTCGACGGCGTCGAGGTACGCCTGGGCTCCGAGGACTGGGACGAGCGCCTCGCGCGCCTCGAAGGCGTGCTGGCGCAGATCGCGACGCAGGACGTCCGGACGGTCGATCTTCGGTTCCGCGACCAGGTGGTCTTCCAGCGGAGCAGCACAAGGTGAGGCGCTCGAAGGCGCCCGATCTCGTCGTCGGCCTGGACGTCGGCACCACGAAGGTTTGCGCGATCATCACCGAGCACGCGCCCCGGGGCAGCCTGAACGTCATCGGCGTCGGCAGCGCACCCTCGCGCGGGCTCCGGCGCGGGATCGTCGTCAACATCGACTCGACGGTCGAGGCGATCCGGGCTGCCGTCGGCGAGGCCGAGCAGATGGCCGGGGTCGAGATCTCGGGCGCCTTCGCGGGGATCGCGGGGGGCCATATCCGCGGCGTGAACAGCCGCGGTGTCGTGGGGATCACCGGCAAGCACCACGAGGTGAGCGACGCCGACGTCGAGCGCGTGATCGAGGCCGCGCGCGCGATCAATCTGCCGCAGGACCGCGAGATCATCCACGTGCTGCCGCAGAGCTTCGTCGTCGACGACGGCGACGGCGTGCGCGAGCCGATCGGCATGTCGGGCGTACGCCTCGAGGTCGAGGTGCACATCGTGACCGGCACGGTCACCTCGGTCCAGAACGTGGTTCGCTCGGTGAATCGGGCGGGTCTCGCCGTCCAGGACATCGTGCTCGAGCCCCTCGCGTCCGCCGAGGCGGTGCTGTTCGACGACGAGAAAGAGCTGGGCGTGGTCGTGATCGACATCGGCGGAGGGACGACGGACGTCGCGCTCATGCGCAACGGTGCCGTCTGGCACACGGTCGTGCTGCCGCTCGGGGGCGACCACATCACCAACGACATCGCGATCGGGCTGCGCACGCCGACCGCGGATGCCGAGGGCATCAAGAAGCGCTACGGATGCGCGCTGACCGCGCTGGTGCCGGCCGAGGAGACGGTGGACGTGCCGTCCGTCGGCGGCCGCAAGCCGCGGCAGCTCTCGCGGCAGCTCCTCTCGGAGATCATCCAGCCGCGTGTCGAGGAGATCTTCACCTTGGTGGCGCGCGAGCTCGCCCGGGCCGGGTTCCAGGACGCGGCGACGGCGGGCGTCGTCGTCACGGGTGGCACGTCGATCATGGAAGGAGTCCCCGAGCTCGCCGAGGGCATCTTCGATCAGCCCGTGCGCCGCGGGGTGCCGATCGGCATCGGCGGGCTGGCGGACGTGATCGAGAGCCCGATCTACGCGACCGGCGTCGGCCTGGCGCTCTACGGCGCGCGCACGGGCGCGCCGGGTGAGTCCGGCGCGGGCCCGGGACCCGTGGGCCGCCTGGCACGACTCGTGACGGGGTTTCTCGGTGACCTCTTCTAGGCCGGGTCGAGACGGACGTCAGCCGCATCTATTCACGTCAGACGTGATCCGTTCACGCAGCCGGAGGCGTACCTCCGGCGATCACTCACAGGAGGAATCGATGGAGAAGGATCGCGCGCGGCGCCCGCTCTTCGAGCTCGAACAGACCGCACAAGCCGCAAAGATCAAAGTCATCGGGCTCGGCGGGGGCGGCGGCAATGCGGTGAGCCGCATGATGGCCGCGCAGTTCACGGGGGTCGAGTTCATCGTGGCGAACACGGACCTCCAGGCGCTCAGCGCCTCGCCGGCGCCGGTCAAGCTGCAGCTAGGCGCCAAGCTCACCCAAGGCCTGGGCGCCGGCTCGAACCCGGACGTCGGGCGGAACGCGGCGCAGGAGGATCCGGATCAGATCACCAGGCTGCTCAGCGGCTGCGACATGGTCTTCATCACGGCGGGCCTCGGCGGCGGCACCGGCACGGGCGCGGCGCCGGTCGTCGCG
>QHSQ01000197.1 GCA_003221615.1 Candidatus Rokuibacteriota bacterium
TCACGTGATGGGGTGTTCGGGCCGGGATCATGACGAGCGACCCCGCCGCGGCGCGATGCTCCTTGCCGCCGATCCGCACGATCGCCTCCCCCTCGACGACGTACACGATCTGATCGCCGTCGTGCTCCTCCTCGGGCCCGCCGTCCTCGCCCGGGGCGATGGTCATCACGGCGGTCTGGCTGCGCTCGGTCTGCTGGAGTACGCGAAAGAACCGGCCGCGATGGGCCAGCGCGTCGACGACGTCCATCGCGTTACGCGGCCGTCGCGGCGGCGCGCAGCGCCCGGACCGCGGCCGCCGGGTCGGCGGCGCCGAAGACCGCCGAGCCGGCCACGAGGGTCGAGGCGCCATCTTCGGCGAGCGATCTGGCGATGTCGGTCTTCACGCCGCCGTCGACGGAGACGTCGACGGACCGCGCACCCAGGAGCGTTTTGATCTCGCGAATCTTTCGATGCGCGCCCGGGATGAACGACTGCCCGCCAAAGCCCGGGTTCACCGACATCACCAGCACGAGATCGAGATCGTCGAGCACGTACTCGAGCGCCGAGGGCGGCGTGGACGGGTTCAGCGCGACACCCGCGCGCGCACCGAGCTCGCGAATCTGGACGAGCGTGCGCTGGAGATGCGGGCAGGCCTCGGCGTGCACCGTGACCATGTCGGCGCCGACCGCCACGAACTCGGGGATGTAGCGCTCGGGCTCGACGATCATCAGGTGGACGTCGAGCGGCAGCCGCGTGCGCTTGCGGATCGCCGCGACGACGAGGGGACCGATCGTGATGTTCGGCACGAACCGACCGTCCATCACGTCGACGTGGAGCTGGTCGGCGCCGCCGGCCTCGACCCGTGCGATGTCGGTGCCGAGCGCGGCGAAGTCGGCCGAGAGGATCGACGGCGCAATCTTGACCACGAGGTTGTTATACCGCGAAGCTAGGCGCGGCGGAAGCGGACGGCGGAGAACCCGTCGGTGCCGTGGCGATGCGGCAAGCACCGGAGCCAGCCGTCGGCGTCGAGCGGCAGCGGAAACTCCTCGGGCGGATCGGGTGTGAAGTCCGTGTTCGCGGCGAGGAAGGCTCGCGCGACCTCTTCGTTCTCTTCGGGCTCGAGCGAGCACGTCGCGTAGACGAGCCGGCCGCCGGGCCGGACCATCGTGGCCGCGGCATCGAGGATCTCCGACTGACGCCGGCTCGCCAGCGCGAGATCCGACGGCCGCCGCCGCCACTTCACCTCGGGGTTGCGTCGCAGCACGCCCAGGTTCGAGCACGGCGCGTCGACCAGAACACCGTCGCATGCGGCACGAAAGCTCGGCGCCAGGGCCTCGACCGGCCCCTCGTGCGTGTCGATGATCGAGATGCCGAGCCGCGCGGCGGCTTCCTCGACTCGCGCCAGGCGCCCCGACTCTCGATCGAACGCGAGGATGCGGCCGCGGTTGTCCATGAGCTCGGCCAGATGGGTCGTCTTGGTGCCGGGCGCCGCGCAGACGTCGGCGACGGTGGAGCCAGGGTCAGGCGCGAGGAGCCGCGCGATCAGCATCGAGGCCTCGTCCTGCACGGCGAAGCTGCCGCCCGCGAACGTGCGCCATTCGCCGGGGGCGCCCCCGTGCCCCACTACGACACCCTCGGGAGCCAGCCGCGTCGGCCGCCACTCGAGCCCGTCCTCCTCGGCCAGACGCCGGCCGAGCGCGTCGCGCGTGATGCGCAGCCGGTTCGCGCGCAGGGTCAGCGGCGGCCGCTCGTTCATCGCCCGCATCAGCGACTCGGCGTCCTCGCGGCCGTAGCGTGTGATCCATCGCTCCACGATCCACGTCGGGAACGAGCAGCGCACCGCCAGGGCGTCGCTCGGGTTGCGGGGCGGCGCGGGCTCACGCTCACGCGCGCCGCGCCGGGCGAACGAGCGCAGCACGGCGTTGACGAAGGCGCCCACCCCGGGCGTGGGCGGGGCCAGGGTGACGGCGTCGTTGACCGCGGCGAAAGCCGGCACGCGCTCGAGGAAGGCGATCTGGTACGCGGTCATGCGCAAGACCACCCGCACCCGCGGATCGAGCGACTCGAGTCGGCGGCGCGAGTGCGGCGCCAGGATCCAGTCGAGGTAACGCTGCCAGCGGAGCGCGCCGTACACAAGCTCGGTGGCGAGCGCGGCGTCGCGAGCCTCGAGGCGGCGAGCGGTGAGCTCGGCTTCGAGCACGCTGTCGGCGAAGCTGAGGTCAGCCTCGACACGCTCGAGCACCCGCGCCGCGACTTCGCGAGCCGGCGAGGGCGGAGCGCCGCCGGCCACGCGGCCGGCGCGGGGCCCGCCGCGCGCGCCCGACCGGCCTCGCCGGACGGGCGGACTCACGACGCGGGCCTCGAGGGGTCGAGCCCCGCGAATAGCGCGCGCGGCGCCAGGCGCGCGCCGCGAAGATAGTCGGACCAGGACATCGCACGCCGATTCTCCGGCTGGACCTCGACCGGACAGAGCCAGCCGTCAGAGGTGGCGATCGCCGGATAGTCGGCTTCGGCAGTCGGCCTCTCCAGCGTGCCCGGCGCATGGGTGTGCGCGCTGACCAGCGCGATGGCCCGCCAGATCACGAGCGGGCCCGCCGGCCCGCGGGTGAGCGTACCCGGCCAGGGGTTGCAGCCTCGAACCACGTTGACGAGCTCGCGCGCCGAGCGACTCCAGTCGAGGTACCCGTCGGTCCGCTTGAGCCGCGGCGCCCGGGTCGCGTCCTCGTGGCGCTGCGGCGTCGGCGTCAGCGCGTCGAGCCGCGCGAGCGTCTCGATCAGCACGTCGGCGCCGAGCGTGGCGAGCCGGACCGTCAGGTCTCCGGCCGTTTCCTCCGGACCGATCGCCGTCGAGGCGGAGAGCAAGGTCGGCCCGGTGTCCATGCCCTCGTCCATCTGGAACGTCGTGATCCCCGTGACGCTCTCGCCCCGCATGATCGCCCACTGAATCGGCGCCGCGCCCCGATAGCGGGGCAGGAGCGAGCCGTGAACGTTGATCGAGCCGCGCCGAGCCGCGTCGAGCACGGCCTTCGGCAAGATCTGCCCGAACGCGGCGACGACCGCCACGTCGGCGCCCAGCGCGCGCAGACGCTCGGGCCACTCGGGATCACGCAGGCGAGGCGGCTGCAGGACCTGGAGTCCGGCCGCCATCGCGCGCGCCTTGACAGGCGGCGGGGTCAGGCGTTGCCCCCGATGCGCCGGCCGATCGGGCTGGGTGACGACCGCGACGACGTCGTGCTGACCTAGCAGCGCCTCGAGGGTCGGCAGCGCGAACGCGGGCGTGCCATAGAAGAGAACTCGAAAACGCGTCGTCACAGCAGCCCAAAGCTACCAACTCAATCACATAAAGTCAGCCGTTTGTGAACGACGTCTGGTCCTGGCCCATACTTTCTTCCAGTCCACAAATCCGCACGAGCCCATTTGACGTTTTTATCAATATGGCGAGAACGTCGCCCAGATGAACGACGAATGCACCCTACGCGAGAAAGCCCGACAAGCGATCAGCGGCGGCAGGCTGCCGACGCGAAAACCCGACCGTACATTGGGCGGCCTCGGGAGCGGAAGTACCTGCGCGGTCTGTGGCGAGCTGTTGACGCTGACTCAGGTGGAGCTCGAGATCGAGTTCAACCGTCACGGCTCGACGCCCGGACTGGACACGTACCACCTGCATCCCCGGCGCTTCACGATCTGGGATCTCGTAAGACACACCCTGCATGCTCGGGCGCCGTCCGCGTGAGATGAGGCCCTGGCATGGGCCGCCGCGTCTTGACGCGCACGGTCGATGACGGCAATATACGCCACCGTGGGTGCGGCTCGACACCCAAACCAGGATCCGCGCGACGAGGGGACAACTCTCGGCGATGTGCTCTATGCCAATAAAGCGAACGCGCCCGTCTCCGAGAAGGAGTGGATCGGACTCGTCCGATCCATCGCCGGCGGCGACCAGCTCGCGCTCCATGCACTCTACGCTCAGACGCATCGAATCGTGTTCACATTGATCGTCCGGATCACCAGCAATCGGGAAACCGCTGAGGAGCTGACGCTCGATGTATTCCACGATGTGTGGCGGAGGGCGTCGACATACGATCCAGCCAACGGGTCCGTCGTCGGATGGATCATGAATCAGGCGCGCTCGAGAGCGATCGACCGGTTGCGGTTCGAACAGCGGAAGAAGCGCGTCAACACTCAGGCGGACAGTCCACTGACCGTGACGGCTGCGAGTGGCCCACAGGAGGCGTTCGACGCCAGAGAGCAGGGCCGCCTCCTACGACATGCCTTGCGTGGGCTCACGCCGGACGAGCAACAGGCTATCGAGACGGCCTTCTTCTCCGAGCTGACGTATCACGAAGCGGCGATACGATTGAATCAACCCCTCGGAACCGTGAAGACACGCATCCGTTCCGGACTGGAAAAACTCCGGCAGGCGCTCGCCGGAACGTTGAAGGGCCTATGAGTCCAGAATCCATTCACCACGATCGGGAGTACCTGGAATTGGTGTTGCTGCACGCCCTGCAGGTCCTTCCTGCGAGCGAAGTTCCCGTCGTGGAGGCGCATATCTCCGGCTGTGCGGAGTGCCGCCGGGAAATGGAAGCTCTCCGTCCGATCATCGCCGGCTTCGTCTCCTGGCCAACCGATGTGCTGCGCCCCTCAACATCGCTCTGGGAACGCCTGGCGCGGCGAATCGCCGCGGAGACCGGCCAGGCGCCGGTGGTGCCGGCGCCACCACGACGGGCTGAACCGGAATGGGAAGAAGTGGCACCGGGCATCTCCTGCAAACTGCTCGCGACGGATACGGAACAGGACCGCGTCAGCATGCTCGTACGACTCGCGCCGGGAGCCGCGTATCCGCCTCACCGCCATGCCGGAGTCGAAGAGTTGTATCTGCTTCACGGCGAGCTGATGATCGACGACAAGAAACTCTATCCCGGGGATTACAACCGGGGGGAGCCCGGCACGGCCGATCAGCGTGTCTGGAGCGAGACCGGCTGCACGTGCGTTCTCCTCACCTCCACCCGAGACGTGCTTCGCTGAAGGGCGGCGGCTACGCCGAGAGCTTCAAAGCGCGAAGGCGTGGCGGGACGCGTCCTCGCGGAGACCTTCCTTTTTGATCTTCCGCTTGATGCGATCGCGCACCATCGGGTCGACGCGATCGATGAAGAGGATGCCGTCGAGATGGTCGATCTCGTGCTGCAGGACCCGCGCGCGCAACCCGCGGGCGTTGATCGTCAGGGGCTGGCCGTCGACGGCACGCGCCTCGACCTTGACCCATGCGGCGCGCGTGACCGGGGCGAACACGCCCGGGATCGACAGGCAGCCTTCCTCTCCCGTCACCTCGCCGCCGCGATCGACGATCGTCGGATTCAGAAGGGCCTGAACTTTTCGGCCGTCCTCGTCGGCGATGACGATGAGCCGAAGCGAAATTCCCACCTGCGGCGCCGCGAGGCCGATGCCGACCTCGTCGTACATCGTCTCGGTCATGTCGGCGATGATCGCGCGGATCTGCGGCGTCACCTCGGCGACGGGCGTGGCGTTGCGTCGGAGCGCAGGATCGCCGTATTTCCGGACCTTTAAAACGGCCATTCGACCGGATCGACCTCCACGTCAATCATACCCCGGCCGGCCGTCGGGGATTTGAACTCCCGCAACGCCTCGTCGAGCCGGCGCGGCAGATCGGCGTCGCCCTTGGCGACGATTCGCCGGGTGCGGTCGCTCCGGTCGGGGACCGGCGGGTAGACCGTGAGCCCTTTGGCCCCGCGCAGCGCGGCGC
>QHSQ01000018.1 GCA_003221615.1 Candidatus Rokuibacteriota bacterium
GGGATGACCACGCCCTTGGGCGGATGCGCGATGCGATCGTAGGTCGCCTTGACGTCCTCGGCGGTGAAGTCGGCCCCGTCGTGGAACTTCACACCCTTCCGAAGATGGAAGGTGTACTTCTTGCCGTCCGGCGAGATCTCCCACTTCCAGGCGAGGTCCGGGATGATCGTCTGCCCGTCCTTCGGGCTTCGCCGCAGCAGGGTGTCGTACATCGGGCTCTGCGGGCCGATGTTGGCGACGGTGCCGGACTGATGCACGTCGAAATGGGCCGGCGCGTTGTGGACTGCGTAACGCAGGGTGCCCCCGCGCTTGGCGGCGGGATCGGGACGTACGGTCGCGTCCTGCGCTGCGGCGGCGCCTGGTCTGTGAATCCGCGACGCCACCACCGCACCGGCGCCGACCGTGCCGGCGCGCTTAAGAAACGCCCGGCGGTTGACGTTCAACGGGCGCTTCGGCTCATTCGTGGCATTGCTCATCCTCGCCTCCTCAGGCCAGTCACGGCGGTCTCCCTCGCGGATTTCGAGGCGCCCGGACGATAGCAGAAGTCGGCGAAAAAGACCACCACGCGGCACGCAGTCAGCCCCGGCCCGTGATCGACAGGCCCTGGCGCGTGACGGATCAGAGAGGGCGCAGGCGCGCTCCCGTGGCGAGCTCGGCGCGCACGATCCGCGCCCCCGCTGCCAGCGCTTCGAGCTTGCCGACGGCGCGCTCCCGCGGCAGATACTTCATGCCGCAGTCGGGCGCCGGCACGAGGCGATCGGGCGGCACGTGCGCGAGCGCCGCCCTGATTCGACCCGCCACGGTCTCCGGCGTCTCGATGCTCGCGTCGCCCAGGTCCAGGACGCCCAGGACGATCGTCTTGGATGAGAGCGATCGGAGGATCGCGCAGTCGAGCCGGGGCTGAGCCGCCTCGATCGACACGTGCGTCGCCCGGCAGCGCTCGAGCTCGGGTAGATACGAATAGCCGCTCGGCTTGTCGCGCACGGTGTGGGCGTAGCCGAAGCAGAGGTGCACGACGGTGGGGCCGTCGATTCCCTCGAGCGCGCGGTCGATGGCCGCCACGCCGTACTCGCGCGCTCGATCCGGCCACGCCTGGAGGTACGGCTCGTCGAGCTGGACGAAATCGGCGCCGGCCGCCTTCAGGTCGCGCAGCTCCTCGTTGACGACGGCGGCGTACGCCAGCGCGAGGCTCGGCGCGTCCGGGTAGTACTCGTTGTGCGTGAGCGCGGTCAGGGTGAACGGGCCGGGGACCGTGATCTTGATCGGATGGTCCGTCTCGCCGCGCAGGAACCGCGTGTGGCGCGCCAGCACGGGCTTGGGGCGCGTGATCGGGCCCACCGCCCGCGGCACAGGCGTCGGTCGCCCCGTCCGCGCGATGGCCGTCCCCGGCTTCGTGACGTCGAGCCCGGTGAGGGCCGGCGCCAGCCAGGCGAAGTAGCTCTCGCGGCGGACCTCGCCGTCGCTGACGATGTCGACGCCCGCTCGCTCCATGTCACGGACGACCAGGCGCGTCGCGTCGTCGTGAGCTTCCTCGCGCAGGTCCTCCGGTACACGCCAGAGCGTCGGCTTCGGCACCCGCGGCACGCCGCCGGAGAGCAGCGCGGCGCGATCGACGAGCCATTCCGGCTGCGGAAAGCTGCCGACGACCGTGGTCGGCAACAGCGGCAGCACGACTCTCGGGCTCACGACTCAGATCGCCCGGACCGCATCGAGCGCCTTCCAGTCGAGCTCGATGCCGTGCCCCGCCCGATCGGGCGCGATGGCGAGCCCATCCTCGATCCGGAGCGGCGCGGCGATGAAGCGATCGAGGCCGAAGCCGTGAGCTTCCAGGTACGAGCGATTGGGCACCGCCGCCAGCAGGTGCACCGTGAGATCGTGCGCGCCATGCGACGTGACCGGCAGGTTGAACGACTCCGCGAGGTGGCAGATCTTCATGAATGCGGTGACGCCGCCGCAGCTCGTCACGTCGGGCTCCGGGAACGTGACGCCACCCGCCGCGATCAGCTGGCGAAACTCGTAGAGCGTGTGGAGGTTCTCGCCGGCGGCGATCGGCAGCCCGCCCTCACGCACGATCCTCGTGTGCCCGGGGACGTCGTCGGGAATGGTCGGCTCCTCGAGCCACACCGGGGCGAGCTCGGTCAGCGCGCGCGCGGCGCGGATAGCCTCGTCGACGCTCCAGCGCATGTTGGCGTCGACCATCAGCGGAAAGTCGGGGCCGAGGTGGCGGCGCATGGCTCGCACGCGCTCGACGTCGTCGCGGAGCGACGGGCGTCCGACCTTCATCTTGATCGCGCGGAAGCCTCGCGCCAGGTTGTCGTCGGTCTGACGGAGCAGCGCGTCGAGCGGGAAGTCGAGGTCGATGCCGCCGGCGTAGCACGGCACGCACGGATCGAATCCGCCGAGCACGCGCCAGAGCGGCGCGCCCTGGCGGCGAGCCCGAAGATCCCACAGCGCGATGTCGACGGCCGACATCGCGAGCGCCTGGGCGCCGCCGCGCCCGCCGTAGTGGAGCGCCCACCACATCGCCTGCCAGTGGCTCTCGATCAGCTCGGCGTCGCGCCCGACCAGGAGCGGCGCCAGGTCACGAGCCACGAGAGCGTGAACGGCGGCGCCGCCGGCGCCCACCGTGTACGTGTAGCCCGTGCCCTCGGCGCCCTCCGCGTCTCGCACGCGCGCGGTGACCAGCTCGAAGCCCTTGATGGTCCCGTGCGTGCTGTCGGAGAGGGCGACCGGCAGCGGGATCGCGTAGTGATTCGCGACGAGCTCGCGGATCAGCAAAGCTCCGCTCGCCTCACTTGATCGCGTACGGGTTGATCGGCGTGCCGACGCCGCGCGTGACCGGGAGCGGCGGCGCCACCAGCAGGAACTCGTAGCGCCCGTCGGCGGCGCAGTCCGCCGCCAGGTCTTCCAGATAGAAGATCTCGCCCAGGGTCAGCCCCATGTTCGGGATCGCACAGATGTGAAACGGGCTGCGGAACGGCGGAAGCTCGGAGGGCCCTGCATCGCCGTGACTTCCGCCGGAGTCCGCGGCGCGTCGCCGCCATCGCGGAACATCGTGTGGATCGGGTTGAAGCGCTGGCGCGTCCCGCTCTGCGGTCCCTCGCGCTGGAGCGGAATCCCGAGGGCAAACACCTTGCCGGCCGTCGCCAGGCGGCAAGCCGCCGCGACGGCGTCTGGCGTGATGAAGTTCAGGGTGCCGATCTCGTCGGTCGGTCCCCACCGGCCCCAGTTGCGCACCTGCATCGCGAGCTTGCGGAGCGTCTCCTCGCTCATGGCCGGCAATCTTACGCCAACCACTCGTGCCCGAGGCTGATAATGTGGTGCGCGCTGCAGGCCGTGGCGGGGCTGGAGCCCTCGCCGGCCGAGGCGCGTCTATAGATAATGTGCCGCGTGACCGCTCGTACGGACCGGCTCCTCCTCGCCAACGCGATCATGGGCCAGTTCCTCACCGGTGTGGCCACGCGGATCTTCATCGTCTCGCTTCCGACGCTCGCCATGGCACTGAACACCGACATCATCGCGATCTCGTGGGCGCTCATCGTGTATCAGCTGGCCGGGATCAGCCTCTCGGTCGTGTTCGGCCGGCTCGGCGACATCCACGGGCGCTACACGATCTACGGGCTCGGGTTCGCCATCATGACCGTCAGCTTCGTGCTCTGTGGATTTGCGCCCAACGCGTTCCTGCTGATCGTGTTTCGGCTCGTTCAGGGGCTCGGCGCGGCCATGATCTCCTCGGCGACGCGCGTGCTGGCCATGGAGTCGATGCCGGAGGATGCGCAGGGGCGGGCCAACGGCTACATGACGATGGGGTTTCACTCGGGCCTGTTGATCGGGCCCCCGCTCGGCGGGCTCGTGATCGACCTGCTGAGCTGGCGCTGGATCTTCTTCCTCATGGTGCCGATGGGGCTGTTCGGAGTCGTCCTGACCGTGCTGCGCGCCCGAAAGCCTCGCGCGGTGGCGGCCGCCGGCCGGGCGCCGTCGATCGACTATCTCGGCGCCGCGCTCCTCATCGCGCTCACCGTCATGCTGACCCTCCTGCTCGATCGGCGGAGCGTCGAGGCGGTCGGCGCCGAGCGCGCGACCGTCATGACCTTGCTCTTCGCCGCCACCCTCGTGGGATTCCTCGCCCATGAACGCCGGGCCGTCAGCCCGGTCGTGAACCTCGCGCTCTTCAAGATTCGGATGTTCACGTTCAGCGTTTTGAGCCTGTTGGCCATCGCCACCACCATCAGTGTGATGAGCTTCCTGATGCCGTTCTACATCCAGGACGTGCTGCACTTCTCGGCGTCGTTCATGGGACTCATCTTCCTGGCGGCGCCCGTGTTCACGATCGGCCTGGCAACGGTCAGCGGCCGACTCACCGATCGGATCGGTCCGCGTGTCCCGGCGTCGATCGGAGTCCTGGCCACGATGAGCGCCTTCGCCATCGGGCTCTTCCTGCGCGTCGACTCCCACTGGATCCTGCCGACGCTCATGATGGCGCTCCTCGGGGTCGGCTCGGGGTTTTTCAACACGCCGAACCAGGCGGCGATCATCGGCTCGGTGCCGAGAGAGTATCGGGGCTTCGCGACCGGCATGGTCCAGACGGTCTTCGGGATCTCGGCCCTGCTCGGGATCTCGCTGGGCGGCGTCCTGCTGACGCTCGCATTTCGCTACTACGCCGGAATCGCCGACGCCACGCCGAGCGCCGCGCATCCGCGGGCCTTCGTCGCCTCGATGAACGTCGCCTATTGCGCGTGCCTGGCGCTCATGGCTATCGCCCTCTTCGCGTCGTTCCTGCGCGGAGGCACCAAGATCGAGGCGGCGATGTCGTCTTCCTGAGGCGGCCTACCGGATCAGCTGGCGCGCGATGTCCTGGGTCTTCACGAGCTCCGGCAGCTGCTCCTCGGCATCGATTTGCAGCAAGGTGAGCCCGGGCGGAACGACCGCCCGAGGGTCACCCGGCTCCACGCCCACGAAGCGGCTGTTGGTCTGCAGCTCCTTGGCCCACGCGATCTGCGCCTCTTTCGTCAGGAGCCAGTTGATCAGGAGCTTTGCGGCGTTCGGGTGCGGCGCCCGATTGAGGAGCCACACCCCGCTACCCGACGACTGGTAGTCGAGCTCGGGCAGGAGCCAGGTCTTCACGTTCTTCCCGACGCCGTGAGCCTGGAAGTCCTGGAGCGCGAGCCCGTTCAACCCGATGGCGATCGGATAGCGGCCGCGCACCATGAACTCGGTGAGCTGGTTGCGGTCGCGGCTCAGCACCGGCTCCTGATCGACGAGGATCTGTTTCATGATCCCGTCGCCGAGTCTCAGGCGCGCCGCCGTCAGCGGCCAGAACGTCGAGCCGATCGTGCGCGGATCCGAGATCGCGACGCGCCCTTTCCATTTTGACGCCAGCAGATCCTTCACGCTCTTGAGCTCGCTCTCCTTCACCTGATCGACGTTGACGAAGACCCCGGGCGCGCGGACGAGCGAGAACGCGTAGGCCAGATTCTTGTCGCGGTCGAGGAAGCCGGCGTCGAAGCCGCCGCGCCAGGTCGCGTTGTTGCGGGCCTCGCTCGCCACGATCACCGGCTTGATCGGGTCCCAGACCCCCGCCGGCTTGAGAACCTGCAGGGCGGTGCTCATCGGCATGGTCGCGACGTCCCAGGTGTACACGGACGCCTTGCGCTCCTGGATGACTCGCGGCGAGAACTCCACCGGCTCGAGGTTCGTGTGCTCGAGCTTGAGGTCGGGGTAGGTCTGCGAAAACAGCTTGAGGACACGCGCGTAGCCCTGGCCGGTGAACGTGTTGACCGAGACCTTGCCTTCCTTCCTGGCGGCGGCGACCATCGGCTCCCACTCCGGTGACGTGGGCGCGGCGAGCGCGATGCGGCTGGTCGAGACGAGAGCCGCGGCGGCGGCGCCTCGCGCGACGGTGCACAGGAGATCGCGCCGCGAAATCCGACCCTCACTCGCCATGAAATCCTCCTTCGAGGACGCTCGCTCGATTGACCCGGCCCCCGGGCGCGACTATCTTACGCGACGGTGAGACGCAGCACCGAGCGCATCCTGACCACGCACGCTGGCAGCCTGGCGCGGCCCGACGACCTGCGCGACCTCCTGGTCGCGCCAGACACCGGACGCCCGTACGATCGGGCCGCGTTCGCGAGCCGGAAGCTCCGGGGCCGCTGAGGCCTTCGCCACGAATCCATGAGCGACAACACGGTTCTTCGACTCGACGGCGTGAGCAAGTCGTATGGGACGGTTCAGGCCGTCGATCGCGCGTCGCTCGAGGTCAGGCGGGGCGAGGTGTTCACGTTGCTGGGCCCGAGCGGCTGCGGCAAGACCACGACTCTGCGCCTCGTCGCAGGCCTCGACGATCCCGACGCCGGCGAGATCACCCTGCGCGGCCGGGTCGTGGCCTCGGTCTCGCGCCGGCTCTTCGTGCCCCCGCACAAGCGCAACCTCGGCATGGTCTTCCAGTCCTACGCGATCTGGCCGCACATGACCGTGTTCGACAACGTCGCCTACCCGCTGAGGCTCCGCGGCGTGCGCGGCCGCGCGATGCGAGAAAGGGTCGAGCGCGTGCTCGAGCTCGTGGGGCTCGGCGGCCTCGAGCGCCGATCGGCGACGCTTCTGAGCGGCGGGCAGATGCAGCGTCTGGCGCTCTGCCGCGCCCTCGTCTACGAGCCGGATCTGCTCCTGCTCGACGAGCCGTTCAGCAACCTCGACGCCAAGCTGCGCGAGCAGATGCGGGTCGAGCTGAAGCTCCTCCAGCGCCGGCTCGGCATCACCGTGCTCTTCGTGACCCACGACCAGATCGAGGCGCTCAGCCTCTCCAACCGGATCGCGGTCATGGATCGAGGCCGTGCCGAGCAGATCGGCTCGCCCCGAAGCCTTTACGAGGCGCCGGCCTCCGCCTTCGTGAGGGACTTTCTCGGCCAGACGGTGATCCTGACGGGTGAGGTCGAATCCCCAGGGACCGAGATGGTCGCGGTGAGGATGGACGGAGCTCTCGACGGCCACCGGCTGGTCGGCCGGGCGGCGCCGGGTTCCCCGCTGGCTCGCGGCGTCAAGGCTCACGTCGCCATCCGTCCTGAGGACATCGAGGTCACCTCGAGCGACGGATCAGGGTCGGACGGCAACACGTTGCCGGGCCTCGTCGAGGCGCTCCTGTTCGTGGGCGACCGGTACGAGGCCCGCGTGGCGCTGGGCGGCGAGCAGCGTATTCTGCTCTTCCTCGGTCGTGGTCGCGAGTGGCGAGAGGGACAGCGTCTCACCTTGCGACTGCCACCCGAGGTCCTCAGCGTGTGGCCGGCGTGATCCGAGCGAGCGACGGCCGGCGAGACCGTGCTACGCTGTCGGCCGCGAAGCGGTCCGCCGCGAAGTGGAGGATCACATGAACTACGGAGTCGTGCTCCCCATCTGGCAGCTCACGATCGCCGAGGCCGAATCGCTGGCGACTCGCGCCGAGTCGCTGGGCCTCGACGGCGTCTTCGTCCCCGATCACATCCTGGCCAAGCCGGCCACGACGCAACACTACGGCGGTCACTGGCCGGACCCGTTCTCGCTCCTCGCGTTTCTCGCCGGGCGCACGCAGCGCATCCGCCTCGGCGCCAGCGTGATCGTGCTGCCCTATCGCAACGCGCTCGTGGCGGCCAAGGCGGCGGCCACGGTCGACCAGGCATCCGGCGGGCGATTCATCTTCGGCGTCGGCGTGGGCTGGGACGAGGCCGAGTTCACTGACCTGCGCTTGCCGTTTCGCGAGCGCGGCCGGTTGAGCGACGATTACATCCGCGCCATCAAGGCCGCCTTCGCCAGCGACGTCCCCGAGTACAAGGGCAGCTACGTGAGCTTCGGCGGCGCGACGTTCGCGCCGCGGCCAGCGCAGCGACCGCATCCGCCGATCTGGGTCGGCGGCTCGCCCGGCGCCGTGTCCGGCCCGGCCGTCCGCCGCTGCGCCGAGCTCGGCGACGCCTGGCACCCCCTGGCGCTGAGCCTCGACGACATCGAGAAGGGTTACGCGACCCTGCGCGACCTCGCGTCGCGCAGCGGCCGGCGCGCCGCGCTCGGCCTGGCGCCTCGCAATCTGCTCGACCTGACCGATGCGCCCCGCGGCAGCGGCCGCGCGGCATTTCAGGGCTCGGTGGCCGAGGTCGCCTCGGACATCCGGCGCGTGCGTGGTCTCGGCGCCGAGTGGATGACGTTCGATCTTCCGCGAGCCGGTGTGCCGGCCATGGCGCGCGCCATGGAGCGTCTCGCCGGCGAGCTCAAGCAGGCCGCCGCGTAGCGCGCCGGCTCGACTCGCGGGCGGATCGACGCTCGAGGATGGTCGCTCCAGGAGGTCGCCGATGAAGCACTACGACGTGGCCGTAATCGGGCTCGGCATCGTGGGCGTCTCCGCGGCCTACGCCGCCGCGTGGGCGGGAGCGCGCGTGCTGGCGCTCGACGCCGGGACGCCCGGCGGCGGTACGAGCGGCACGTCCTTCGCCTGGCTGAACTCGGTCAGGAAGGAGCCGGACGTCTACCATCGACTCAATGCCGCAGGGATGACCGCCCATCGCGAGCTCTCGCGTGAGCTCGGCGGCGATGCCGGCTATCACGATGGCGGCTCGCTCGAGTGGGCCGAGGCCGAAGACGAGGAGCGCGAGCTTCGCGAGCGCGTCCACCGGCTTGCGGGCCGCGGCTACCCCGCCGAGTGGATCAGTCGGGAGCGCGCGGCGGCCATGGAGCCCGGCCTGGCCATCGCGGACCACGTTCAGGAGGTCGCGTTCTACGCCGCCGACGCGTGGCTCGACGCGCCGCGACTGATCGGCCGCTTGCTGGCGGCGGCGGCGGCGCGCGGCGCCGAGGTTCGTGAGCGAACGACGGTGGCGTTGCGCGCGCGAGGTGACCGGCTCGAGATGCTCGCCGGCGACAGCCCGGCGATCACGGCGGAGTCGGTTCTCGTCTGCGTGGGACCGGCGACGCAGACATTCCTCGAGTCCCTGGGCGTGACCCTGCCGATCGGCACGGTCCCGGGCTTGCTGGCGGTGACCTCGCGCCCGGCGCAGCCGCTGCGTCGCGTGGTGCACGCGCCCGCCGTTCATCTCAGGCCCGACGCCGGCGGCGGCCTTTTGCTCGGTGCCGAGGACCTCGACGCGGTGGTCGCGCGAGCGGATTCGCCCGGGGATTTGACGGCGCCGGCCGCGCAGCTGCTCGAGCGGGCGGCGCGCGTGTTCCCCGCGGCGCGGAGCCTGAAGATCGTCGACGCTCGGGTCGGCGTGCGGCCGATGCCCGGCGATCGCCATACCATCGCGGGACGGATTCCCGGCTTCATCAACGGCTGGATGATCGCGACTCACAGCGGGGTCACGCTCGGGCCTCTGCTCGGCCGCCTGATGTCCGACGAGATCGTCCGGGGCAAGCCGAGCCCGGCGCTCGCGCCCTTCCGGCCGGAGCGCTTCGCGGCGGCCTAGGCGGCGGGCACGCGCGACTGAGTTCGAGGAGGCGACGACGATGGGACGGCTGGACAACAAGGTGGCGATGGTCACGGGCGCCGGCGGCGAGCACGGGCTTGGACGAGCAATCGCTCGACGATTCGCCGAGGAGGGCGCCGATCTCGTCCTGACCGACGTGATCCCGACCGGGTTGCGCGTGTCATCCGCGTTGAAGCCGGGCGCCTGGGGCGGCATCGAGGCCGTCGCGGACGAGATCCGCAAGCGCGGACGACGGGTGATCACGGAGATCGCGGACGTCCGGTCGGCCGCGGAGATGGCGAAGGTCGTCTCGCGCGCGCTCGAGGAGTTCGGCCGCATCGACATCCTCGTCAACAACGCCGGCGCGCCCGGGAGCCTCGACCGGACGCTCGTCGTCGACCTCCCCGAAGAATCGTGGGACACCGTGCTCGACACCAACCTCAAGGGCACCTTCATCACCTCGCAGGCCGTCGCGCGCTCGATGCTCGAGCGTGGGGTGCGCGGGCGCATCATCAGCGTGTCGTCCCAGTGGGGCAAGAAGGGCGGCGCCCGCCGCGCGGCGTACTGCGCCTCCAAGTTCGGCATCATCGGCTTCACGCAGTCGCTGGCCCAGGAGCTGGCCTCCGCGGGGATCACGGTCAACGCCATCTGCCCGAGCGCCGCCGAGACCGAGCGGCTGGATCACATGGGCCTGCGCGCCGACGGGAGCTTCGACGCCCAGCAGCGCGCGGAGCGGATCAAGCAGACGGCCGCCGCGACTCCACTGGGGCGCATCGCCCGGCCGAGCGACGTGGCCGAGGTCGCGGCGTTCCTGGCGGGCGACGCCGCCGAGTACATCACCGGTCAGTCGATCAACGTGACCGGCGGCGGTGTGATGCACTGAGCAGCCCGCGCCCAGGCGCGGCCCATCGATGACGACGGTCGCCGGCGCCGGCGCGCGGCGCCGTCCCTTCGTACTCGAGCTGCCAGCGGTGGCCTGCACGGTCGTGCTGCTGGCCGTCGCGTTCTGTGTCGTCTACCCCTTGCTCCTGGTGGTCCTCGAGAGCTTCCAGGTCGCGCCACCCGGGCAGCCGGCGAAATGCGGACTGGACGGCTGGCGCGCCGCGTTCGCCGAGCCGCTCCTGCGGGCGGCGCTGATCAACACGCTCAAGGTCACCGTGACCCGCCAGGCCCTGTCACTGGCACTGGCGATCCTGGTCGCCTGGCTGATCGCGCGAACGGACCTGCCCGGCCGCAACTGGATCGAGTTCGCCTTCTGGGCGGCGTTCTTCCTGCCGACCCTCACCGTCACCTTGAGCTGGATCCTGCTGCTCGATCCGGACTACGGCCTGATCAACCTGGCACTCGTCGGCCTCGGCCTGGTCGGCCGGGGCCCGTTCGACATCTACTCGTTCTGGGGCATCGTCTGGATCCACGTCATCACCGGATCGCTCACGGTCAAGGTGATCTTGCTCACGCCGGCGTTCCGCAACATGAACGCCGCCTTCGAGGAAGCTTCGCGCGTCGCGGGCGCCTCCACCGCGCGGACGGCCCTGTCGATCACGGTGCCGGTCATGGCGCCGGTGGTCCTGTCCGTGCTCCTGCTGGGCACGATGGTCTCGCTGCAGACCTTCGAGGTGGAGCAGGTGCTGGGGGTGCCGTTTCGGTTCTTCGTGTTCAGCACGATGGTCTACGACCTCATCGTGACGCGGGTGCCCCGCTACGACGCGGCCACGGCCTTGTCGGTGGTCGTGCTCGCGGCGATGCTGCCGCTGATCGTCACGCAGCAGTGGCTCACGCGCGGCCGTCGCTACACGACGATCACCGGCCAGTTCCAGAGCCGGCGCCAGCGCCTCGGCCGCTGGCGCTGGCCCGCGTTCGTGCTGGCGCTCTTGCTGACCTTGGTGGTGCTCGGCGTGCCCCTGGTCTTCGCGGTGCTGGGCACCTTCATGAAGCTCTTCGGCTTTTTCAACATCCCCGATCCGTGGACCCTCAAGAACTGGAAGACCGTCCTGACCGACGATCTCTTCCTGCGCTCGCTCGTCAACACCGTCGTCCTGGCGACCAGCACGGCCGTCGCCGCGGTCCTCATCCATTCGCTGATCGCGTACATCGTCGTGCGGACGCGCTATCGGGCGCGCCAGGCGCTCGACGTCATCTCCTGGCTCCCGTTCACGGTGCCCGGCATCATCCTCGGGCTGGCGCTCCTGTGGCTGTTCCTCGACGTGGGCTTCTTGCGGCCGATGTACGGCACGATGGCGGTGCTGGTCATCGCCGGGCTCGTCTCCGGCATGCCGCTCGGCGTGCAGATCGTGAAGAGCGGCCTGATGCAGCTGGGCGGCGATCTCGAGGAAGCCTCGCGCGTCGCCGGAGCGTCGTGGTGGGCGACGTACCGACGGATCGTGCTCCGGCTGATGGCGCCGACCCTGGTGGCGGTGGGGATGATCACCTTCGTGGGGGCGGCGCGGAACATCGGCAACATCGCGCTGCTCGCCACCAGCGCCAATCGCCCGCTGTCGATCCTGCAGCTCGACTACATCGCCCAGCGCAAGTTCGAGGAGGCGATGGTGGTCGCGTGCATCATCATGGCCATCTCACTGGTCGGGGCGCTCGTCGCCCGCGTGCTCGGGCTGCGCGGCGGCCTGGGGTGACGGCGCCTCACGCCGCGATGATGTCCCGGCGACGGCGCCTCCTCCGGTACACCGGGGTCTACGCGGGGCTGATCCCGTTCGTGGTCTTTGCGCTCTTTCCCGTGGCGTGGATGGCGATCACGGCGTTCAAGCACGAGCGCGATCTCTACAGCATGAAATTTCCGCTGTGGTTTCACCTGCCACCCACGCTCAAGCACTTCGACCTTCTGTTCACGCAGACCTCGTTCGGCGCCTGGGTCGTCAACACCGCGCTCGTGTCGGTCGGAGCGATCGGCATCACCTTGCTGACCTCGGTTCCGGCGGCCTATGCGCTGGCGCGACTGCGTCTGCCCTGGGCTGACCGGGTCGGCGTCGCCATGTTCACGACCTATCTGGTGCCGCCGATCGTCCTCTTCCTGCCGCTGGCCCCCGTCCTGGCGAGGCTGGGCCTGACGGACTCGTGGTGGGCGCTGGTGGTGCTCTACCCGACGTTCACGATTCCGCTCTCGACGTGGCTCATGATGGGCTTCTTCCGGGCCGTGCCGCGCGAGATCGAGGAGGCGGCCTGGCTCGACGGCTGTGGTGTGGTGGGTGGTCTCTCGCGGATCGTGCTGCCGCTCTGCCTGCCCGGGATCGCGACGACGGCGCTCTTCGCCGGGAGCCTATCGCTCCAGGAGTATCTCTACGCGGTGGTCTTCGCGTCCCCCGTGGACCAGAAGGTCATCACGGTCGGGTTGCCGACGATGCTGATCCGCGGCGATGTCTTCTTCTGGGGAGCCCTGATGGCCGCCGCGCTCCTCGTGGCGATCCCGACCGCCGTTGCATTCCACCTGGTCCTGGATCGGTTCGTCACGAGCCTCACCGGCGCGGGCGACCCGTAGCGCGCCGGGCGGGCAGCGCCGCCTCGATGTCGTCCCGCCGGTGGTCCGCCGAATGGCCGTCGAAGTCGAGCGGCCACTTGGGCGAGCGCTGGCGCCGCGAGAACCACTCCGGCGGATTCGCCGCGAGCGTCCTCAGGACGTCCCTCTGGACCTGACGGTGCCACGCCACGAGGTCGCGCGGCTGCCGTCGCCGCCAGCGCCGGTAGATCAGGCGGTTGATCGCGTTGACGTCGAGGCCGCGCATCTCCGGTAGCCGGCGCTCGCCGCGGAACACCCGCGCGCTGTGCTCCTTCCAGTAGACGATGTGGGCGAGAGCGTCCTTCACGGTCCACGGGTCGCGAGTCGGCGGCCGCGGCACCCGGCGCTTCCAGTCAGCGGCGCGCAGGCGATGTACGAGACGATCGAGGATCGCGAACTCGCGACGGGTCCGTGCAATGACGTCCTTCTTGCTGTGCCGCATCTCACTCGCCGCCCGGGCCTTCCTTGGCGAGCGGCGACTGGACCTGCCAGAACGGCGCATCCTCGGTCGTGACCACGTCGAGGACGATCGGCTCCTTCGCGCCGCTCACCCGATCGAGCTCGCCGACGAGATCCTTGACGGTCTCGACGCGCACGCCCATGCAGCCCATGGCCTGAGCGATCCGGGCGTAGTCGTTGCGGCCGAGCTCGGAGGCGATGAACCGGTTGCCGCGGCGCCGCTGGCCGTCCTTCACCCAGCCGAGCACGCTGTTGTTGAGCACGACGGTGACGACCGGGATCCGGTACTGGGCGGCGGTGAACAGCGCGTTCATCGTCATCGCGAAGCCGCCGTCGCCGCAGACCGCCACGCAGTCGCGCTCCGGGCTCGTCAGCTTGGCGCCCATCGCCGCCGGCAGCGCGTAGCCCATGCCGCCGATCGACGAGGGCTGATACACGGTGCCCGCGCCCTTGCACTGGAAGTAGTGCGTCATGTAGAGCCGGTTGGCGCCCGCGTCCATCGTGACGATCGTGCGGGCGTCGAGGCGGCGGGAGAGCTCGGTGATGACGCGCTCGGGGCGGAGCGGGACGCTGTCGGAGCGCTGCTCGGGCTCCGCGAAGTAGCGATGCAGAGTCTTGAGCTCGGCCAGATGCTCCGAGCGGCGCTGCGCCGCGGCCCTGATCGCCGGCGCGATCCGTGGCCTGAGCTCGGCGACCAGCGCCGCGAGCGCCTCGCGCGCGTCGGCGACGATCGCGTCTTTCACGGGGAAATGGCGGCCGACGTTGAGCGGCTCGACGTCGATCTGGAGGAACGCTTGCCGGTCGGCGTCGAGCAGCTCGGGATTCTCGAAACAGGTGTCGGTCGGGGCCAGGCGAGAGCCGACCACGAGCACCGTGTCGGCCGCCGAGACCACCTCGTTGGCCACGGTCTGGCCCCAGTTCCCGAATACGCCCAGCGCGAGGCGATGCACGTCGGCGATCGCGCTCTTGCCGGTGGCCGTCGTCGCCACGGGGATCGCGAGGAGCTCGGCCAGCTCGGCGAGCTCGGCCCAGGCGCGCGAGGCGTGGACACCGTTGCCGGCGATGATCACCGGGCTCGAGGCCGCGAGCAGCGCTTCGGCGACGCGCGTCACGTCGGCCGACGCGGCGCGGGCGATCCCGTGGGCCAGGTGGCGCGCGGTCGCGTGGAGGCGGGGTGGGCGACGGGTCTTCACGGTCCCACCGAATGAGCGGCTGCCGAATATGATCGCGACGGGTCCCGGCGTGCCGGTCGTCGCGTGCTTGATCGCCAGCTGGAGCGTCTGGACGGCCTGCTTGGGCTCGGTGACCGCCGCGGTGTACTTGGTCGCTCCCGCGAGCAAGTTCCTGAGGTCGTGATTGCCGTGCTCGCCGGTACCAGCCTGATACGGGGCGTGGTGCATGAAGGGCGCCATGTCCGTGAAGTCGCCGAGCAGCAGCATGGGCGAGGCGCCCTTCACCGCCTCGAGCGAGCCGAACAGCGCGTTGCACGCGAGGAAGATCCCCTGGCCCATGACCACGCCGGGCTTGCCGGTGAGGCGGCCGTACATCTCGGCCATGATCGAGCCCACCTGCTCGTGACGGACCAGGATCGTCTGGATCTCGCGCGAGTCGTGGAGCGCGTCGAAGATGCGCCCGGTGTCGCCGCCGGGCATGCCGAAGACGAACTGGATGCCCGCCTCCTCGAGGACGCGGACGAGTGCGTGGGGAACGTCGATCTCGTCGGGGATCATGGTTGGTCTCCCGTCATCTCCAGAGCTGTTTCGATGCCAGCCGCGCGCCTTCGGCCATCGACTTGAACTTGGCCCAGGCGATCTCGGGCTCGACCTGGTTGACCGATCGCGCGAAGGTCGCGAACCCGCAGTCGGTGCCGGCGATCACGCGCTCGCGCCCGACGATCTCGGCGTAGCGCACGAGCCGCTGGGCGACCAGCTCGGGATGCTCGATGAAGTTGGTCGTCGAGTCGAGCACGCCCGGGATGATCACGCGGTCGTCGGGCAGGCGGATCTCGCGGAACACGACCCACTCGTGCTCGTGTCGCGGATTGGCGCCCTCGAAGGACAGGGCCTGGGGCTTGGCCTTCAGCGCGACCGGCAGGAGCTCGCGCAGCGGGATATCCCGGTGATGCGGCCCCTCGTAGTTGCCCCAGCAGAGGTGGAGCCGCATGCGGTCGGCCGGGATGTCGCGGAGCGCGTGGTTGAGTGCCTCGATGTTGGCCGCGGCGATCTTCAGGAACTCCGCGTTGCTCACCTCGGGGAACGCGAGGTGTCGTCCCATCGCGAGGTCCGGGCAATCGATCTGCAGCACGAAGCCCGCCCGATGGATCGCGTCGTATTCTTCCTTCATCACGTCGGCGAGTCGCGCCAGGTAGGCGTCGCGGCTCGGATAGTGGTCGTTCTTCAGAAAATGGGCGATGACACCGGGGGACGCCGCCGTCATGAAGGCGTCCACCGGCTTGGCGGAAGCCAGCGCCGCCTTGAAGTTGGTCACATCCTTCTGGACCGCTGTCCGGTCCTTCCAGTCGATCGGGCCGTTGCACGCCGGTCGCATGATCGTCGAGCGCCGCTCGCCGCGCGCGGCCGCCTCGGGAAAGTCGGCCCAGTCCGCCCTGACCGGAACCGCGGCCTGTCCGTCGAACCCGGTCAGCCGGTGGCGCACGTAGGTCGAGTAGCCGACCTTTCCCTGCTCGCCGTCGTTGACGATGTCCACGCCGGCCTCGAGCTGCTGGCGGACGATGTCGCCGACGGCGCGCCGCACGCGCGCCTCGAACGCACCCGGGTCGGGCATGCGGCCCGAGTCCAGCTCCTCGAGCGTCGTCGTCAGGTCGTGGGCCCGCGGAAGGCTTCCGGTGTGCGTGGTCAGGATGCGGTCGGTGCTGAGCTTCATGGCGTCACGCCTCCGTCGCTCTGTCCACCACGCTAGAGCCGCGCCATCACCTTGTCGGCGAAGTCCTCGATGACGCGGTACTGACGATTCAGCGGAGGATAGAGCATGATCTGTGAGAGCCCAGCGCGCTCGAGTGCGCGCACCTTCTCGGCCAGCTCTTCGGGTGCTCCGCTCAGGCAGGTGGCGTCGATTAGCTCCGCCGTGACGAAGCGCACCTCTTGCGGGTCCAGGAAGCTGTAGTGGCTCGCGTGAAGCCGCTGGTGTCGGATCGCCGGTGGGAACTCGGCGAGCCACTCGAGGTACGCTTTCCAGACGGGCCGCGCGTACTCGGGCGGATCGGCGCCCGTCTCCAGGTGACGCGCAACCAGATAGTGCAAGCCGGAAAGAACTGCCGCGCCGCACTCGGCGACGATGCGCGGCGAGTCGATCGCTTCACCGGGCTCGCGCATCGCCAGGGTCACCATCGTCGCCACGTAGAAGTCGTCGGGCAGCGGCCGCCCGGCGCGAGTCGCGCCGCGACCGGCGTTGGCCAGCATGTCCGCCACCGTTCCGCCGCGCGGCAGGCCGGACACGAGCCCGTCGCCGAGCTGGCCCGCGAGCGCCTGAGCCTTCGGGCCGAAGCCGGCAACGTAGAGCGGGATCGGATGCGTGAGGTCGATGAACCGGTGCTCCCGCATCTGGAAACGGATGCGATGCGTCTCGCCGCCGAGCGTGTAGTCGATCTCCTCGCCCCTCAAGAGACCCCGGACGGCCTTGATGTACTCCTGAAAGGGCTCGAGCTTCATGGGCCGCTGCCCGAGCAGGCGCATGCCGGTATGGCCGGTGCCGAGGCTGATGAAGCAGCGGCCCGGCGCCAGACGGTTGATGGTCGCGATGCCGTTGGCGGCGGCGGGAGCCAAGCGCAGCCCGGGGACGTTCACGCCGGTGCCCAGTCGGATCGTCCGCGTCTGGTGGGCGGCGAGCGCGAGGACCGCCCAGCAGTTCGATCGGATCATCGGGCTGTCGGTGATCCACGCGTGGCTGTAGCCGAGGTTCTCGGCATGCGTGATGTAGCCGATCTCGTCGATCTTCGCGGTGACGATTCCGACGTCCATGTGCGCCGAGCATACCCCGAGAGGCCCTGCGCCGTCTCTGCCGTCGCCGTCGGTCTATTCGATGACTTGGTCCGCCTGCAGTAGCAGCGTTTGCGGGATCGTGAGGCCGAGCGCTTTCGCGGTCTTGAGATTGATCACGAGCTCGAACTTCGTGGGTTGCTCGACGGGGAGATCGGCCCACTCCCCGACTGTTGAGATCGTCGGTAACCGGGCTTGAATCGTTCGCTCGACGATTCGGGTCCGGTGAATGCTGACCGTCGGATCTCCGATGATCAGAAGACCGCCGAGGCGATGCTGTCCCATCCTGGCGAAGGCCAGGTCCAGGTCATCGCGCCCACGTTCCCTTGACTTCCACGGGAAGAACCGTCAGACCCAACGCCGGTGCCGCTGCCTGGGCGGTTTTGAGCTGGGAAGGAGCCATAGGACTGTCCGGATTCAACAGCACTCCAACACGTCCTATCGAAGGAACGACCGTACAGCACCAGGACATCGACCTTCAGACCGAGGAGCTCCGATGCCAGCTCGGGAAGCCTCTTTGGCCGTCCTGCCGCATGGCGCTGCTGGATGACGATATTTTCACCTTCCACGTAGCCCAGGTCTCGAAGCCCCTGGCGAAAGGTCGCGACCCAGCTCTTGTCCCCTTCCGGTCGCTGCAGCGACAAATATCCGAGCCGCTGAACCTTCCTGGACGGCTGCGCGTGGGCTGGGAACGGCACGAGCGTGAGGCTGAGAGCAACGAGCAGGGCGATGACAGTCACCGACTCTAGGGCTCCCTGTACCAGTGGGCGAGATTCCAGAACGTCAAGTCCCAGCCGCTGATATCCGTGCCGCGCAGCTTGTTGGACACCGCCGAGGCCGTGCCGCGCCAGAGGAACGGCACGATCACGACATTCTGGACCAGCATGTCGTTCATGCGGATGAACAGCGCCGCGCGCTTCACAGGATCCATCTCGGTCTCGGCGGCCTTGTACATCCGGTCGTACTCGTCGTTGCGCCAGCGGGTCGAGTTCCGGCCCGCCCACTTGTTGTCCTTCTGGGCGATCTCCCACGACACGAACGGCTGCATGAACAGCTGGGGGTCGGGCGAGCCGTTGACCAGGCTGTACATCTGCAGGTCGGCCGAGAAGTGCGCCAGGGTATCCGCGTTGGCCGGATCGGTCGAGAAGTACACCGCGGGAACGATCGCCTTCACCTCGAGCTCGATCCCGATCTTGGCCGCCGCCTGCTTGACGATGGCCTGGGTCTTCTGGCGTGGCGCGTTGATCGAGGTCTGGAAGACCATGCGCAGGCGCTTGTCGCCCTTCGCGCGGAGGCCGTCGCCCGACCGCCGCCATCCGGCGTCGTCCAGCACCTTCGCCGCCTTCTCGGGACTGAACTCCCATCGCGTATTCCGGGATCGGAACGCGGGCGGCGCGTTGAGATAGTTCGCGCTGGCCTGTCCGTGCCGGCCGTAGATCTGCTCCTGGATCGCGGCGCGGTCGACCAGCAGGCTCAGCGCGGTGCGCACGGCGGGATCGGTCATGAACGGATGCGGCGCCTTCACGCTGGAGCGTTCGCCGTCCACCTCCTTCAGCGGATCGGAGAAGTTGAACAGGATCTGCTCGATGCTCCCGCCCCAGGCGATGTCGAGCCGGCCCTTGCCGCCCTGCTCCATCCGCCTGAGCACATCGTCCTCGACCTGCATGTTCCAGGCGAAGTCGTACTCGCCGGTCTGGATCACCGCGCGTGCCGCGCCCACGGCGTCACCGCCGCCCTTCATCTCGAGCCGATCGAAGAAGGGCCAGTGCGTCTCGTGATATCCGGGAAAGACCTCGGCGCGGACGAGGTCGCCGGGCCTGAAGTCCACGAAGCGATAGGGCCCGGTGCCGACCGGCTTGAGGTTGGCCGGCGCCTCGCGTGAGCGCGCGCCCTTGAACGGTGCGAACACGTGCTTGGGAATGACATTGCCGAAGGCCTTGGCCCAGAACGGGTTCGGGCTCTTGTAGACGATCTTGACGGTGTGAGGATCGAGCGTGTCGATGCGCGCGATGTCCCGGTACGCCCCGCTCGTCGTCGCGGCCGTCGCCGGGTCCATCACGTACTCCCACGTGAAGACGACGTCCTCCGCCGTGAATGGCTTGCCGTCGTGCCACTGGACGCCCTTCTTGAGCTTGACGATGACCGAGAGCCCGTCGCGGGCCACGCCGCCGTTCTCGATCGTCGGGATCTCCGCGGTCAGGTTCGGGACGAAGGTGCCGTCGGGGTCGAACGACACGAGCCCCTCGTAGAAGATTCGAGAGGCGTCGGCGTCCTTGGCGCCGGTGGCCAGGTGCGGGTTCAGGATCGTCGGGGCCTGCCACCAGAGTGTCTTCAGCTCGCCGCCGCCGCCGCGACGCGCTGGCGTGAAGGCCGACCGGCGTGCCTGCGCATGACCCGGACGCGGCCCCAGCAGCTCGGCGACCATCGGTGCCGTCAGCCCGAGCCCGAGGAGCGTCCGGGCGAACTGACGTCGGTCGAGCGAGCCCTCTCGAACACGCCGCAGCGACTCGGCCAGCTCCTGCTCGTCCATTGTGGGGCTCCCCCGTGCGTTTCAGTATGCGCCCCCTCTCCCTACGTCAAGGAGAACCGGGGCTTGACGCCGACCGGGCTCGCAAGACAGGATTGGCCACCATGCGCCCAGGACATCGCTCCCGCTCGGCTGCACTCGCGCTCGCCGCGCTCGTGAGCTTCACCGCGGCCGGCGTCTTCGCTCCCGACGCGCTGGCCCAGTCGGGAGGCACGTTGGTGATCGGCCTCGATCAGGAGCCGCCGACGCTCGATCCCCACGCTTCGCCCTCGGCCGTGACCTACCAGATCATCGGATCGGTCACGGAGAACCTGCTCTACCGGGGATCCGACGGAAAGCTCGCGCCCTGGCTCGCCGAGTCGTGGCAGAGCGCGCGCGACGGCCGCAGCGTCACCTTCAAGCTGCGCCGCGACGTCAAGTTCCACGACGGCACCCCGTTCAACGCCGAGGCGGTGAAGCTCAACTTCGACCGGATCGTCGATCCGAAGTTCAAGGCCGGGGGCTCGCGATCTGCCCTGGCCGGCTACGCCGGATCGAAGGTGCTCGACGAGTTCACCGTGCAGGTCAGCTTCGAGAACCCGTACGCGCCGTTCCTCGCGTACGCGGCGGGCGGCACACTCAGCCTCGTCTCGCCCAAGGCCGTGCGCGAGACGGGCGACCTGGTCCACACGCGTCCGGTCGGCAGCGGGCCCTTCATGATCAAGGACTACGTGGCGAAGGACCACACCACGATGGTCCGCAACCCCGCGTACACGCGGAAGGCGCCGTGGAGCGACCGGGCGGGCGGGGCGCTGCTGGACTCGATCGTGTGGAAGTTCGTGCCCGAGGCCGGCACGCGCGTGACGACGCTCGAGAGCGGCGAGGCGCAGGGCGTCTATCTGGTCCCGGCGCAGTCGCTGCCGCGCATCGAGAAGAACACCGCGATGCGGGTCGACAAGATCCCCTATCCCGGCGCGCCGCGCATCTGGCTCCTGAACACGACCAAGCCGCCACTCGACGACGTGAAGGTCCGTCGCGCGCTCAACTACGCGGTCGACAAGGACGCGCTCCTCGCCACCGTCTTCAAGGGCATCGCGCTGAAGGCCTTCGCGCCGCTCACCGCGGCCATGCTCGACGATCCAACGCTGCGCCAGGCGTATCCGTTCGACGCGGCGAAGGCTCAGGCGCTGCTCGCGGAAGCCGGCTGGCAGCCCGGCCCCGAGGGGATCCGCACGAAAGCCGGCGCGCGGCTCGAGATCGTCCTGAACGCGATCGAGTACGGCGGCGGCGCGGAGCCG
>QHSQ01000198.1 GCA_003221615.1 Candidatus Rokuibacteriota bacterium
GCGGGCGATCGCGTCGCGCGGGGAACATCCCTCCTGCCGCGCCTGGCGGATCGACGACAGCAGGACCACGCCGTTGAGAACGCTCACGCCGAAGACCGCGATGTAGCCGACGGCCGCCGAGATGTTGAAGTTGGTCCGCCAGAAGTAGAGTGCGAGCGTGCCGCCGATCAGCGCGAACGGCAGGTTCAGCATGATCAACAGGGTGTCGCCGACCGACTGAAAGGCGCCGAACAGCAGCACGAAGATGATGAACAGCACCAGCGGCACGATGATGTAGAGCCGCGCCAGCGCCCGCTGCTGGTCCTCGAACCGCCCGCTCCACACCATCCGATAGCCGTCGGGCAGGCGTACGCTCGCGCCGACCTTCTGCATCGCCTCGGTCACCAGGCTTCCCATGTCGCGGTCCCGCACGCTCCACTTGACGGCCAACCGGCGGACGTTGCCCTCGCGCAAGATCTCGGAGACGCCGTCCGTCTTGATGAACTCCGCCAGCTGTGTGACCGGGATGCGTTCGCCGCTGGGCGCGCTGATGGTGAGGTTCCGGAGCCCGGTGATCGGGTCGCCGTCCTGGACCAGCCGCACCGCGACGTCGAATCGCCGCTCGCCCTCGTAGAGCTGGGTGACCACCCGGCCCTTGGTTGCGGCCTCGATCACGTCCTGGATGTCCCGGACGTTGATGCCGTAGCGGGCGGCCGCGGCGCGGTCCACGATGATCTGCAGCTGCGGGAGGCCGGCCAGATGGTCCCAGTCGAGATCGGTGACACCCGGCACGTCGCGCAGCACCTTCACGATCTCCCGCGCCGCGGCGTCCATCACGAAGATGTCGGGCCCGTAGAGCTTGATGGCCAGCTCGCCCTTGACGCCGGCCAGCGCCTCGTCGACGTTGTCCTTGATCGGCTGGGAGAAGTTCGTGGTGAACCCGGGCATGTCGGCCAGCGCCGCCCGCATCGCCTCGATGAGCTTGTCCTTGTCCGGGTTGGCCCACTCTTCGCGCGCCTTCAGGCCCACGTAGAACTCGACGTTGTCGGGGCCCTCCGGATCGGTCCCGTCGTCCGGCGCGCCGAGCTGCGAGACGATCACCCGGACCTCGGGAAACTTCAGCAGCCGTTCGCGGATTTCCCGCGTATAGGGGCGAACGCCCTCGACCGAGATCCCGGTCGGGAACTGGGCGCGAACCCACAGGTCGCCTTCGTCGAGCTCCGGCAGGAATTCTTTGCCGAGGAGCGCGAAGACGAATACCGCCACCACCAGGCAACCACTCGCGCACAGCACCGGGATCAGCGGCCGCCGCAGGCACCAGGCGAGCGCCGCCTGGTAGGGCCGGCGCAGCCAGCGCAGCAGCGGGCTCTCGCGCTCCGACGGCGGGCGCCGGAAGACGAGGCTCGAGAGCACCGGGATGACCGTGAGCGTGAGCAGCAGCGAGCCGATGACGGCCAGCGAGATCGTCAGGGCCATCGGCCGGAAGAGCTTCCCCTCGATGCGCTGAAAGGTGAGGATGGGCACGTACACCGTCATGATGATCAGGACGGCGAAGGTCAGCGGCCGGGCGACCTCGACGGCGGCTCCGTGCACCTCGCGGACGATCTGCGGCCCGGTGACCTTTCGCTCACTCAGGCGGCGCAAGATGTTCTCGGCCATGATGACGGCGCCGTCGACGATGATCCCGAAGTCGATCGCGCCGAGCGAGAGCAGGTTCGACGGCACGCCGCGCAGATCCATGAACACGAAGGCGAAGAGGAGCGAGAGGGGGATCGTCAGGGCCACGATGAGCGCCGCCCGCACGTTGTAGAGGAACAGCGAGAGAAGGACCATCACGAGGCCGGCGCCCTCGACCAGATTCCGCAGCACGGTCGTGACCGTGCGCTTCACCAGGATGTCGCGGCTGTAGTAGGGGCGAAGCTCGACGTCCGGGGGCAGGAGCTTTCCGATCTCCGGGAGCTTGGCCTTCAACGCGTCGATGACCCGCCCCGGATTCTCGCCCTTCCGCATGAGGACGATCCCCTGCACCAGGTCGTCGTCGTGGTCGCGCCCGAGAACGCCGAGCCGGATGGCGTGGCCGATTCCCACCTGCCCGATATCGCGAACACGGACCGGCGTCCCCCTCTGCGAGGCGACCACGACGTTCTCGACGTCGCGCGGGCCGCGGAAGAGCCCGATGCCGCGCACCGTCAGCGCGTACTGGCCCTGCGGGACGTAGCTGCCGCCGGCGTTCGAGTTGTTGGCGGCCACCGCGTCGAACACCTGCTTGAGGGTGAGGTTGTACCCGCGCAGGCGAGACGGATCGACGTTCACCTGATACTGCTTGGTGCCACCGCCCCAGGAGACGACGTCGGCGACACCGGGAATCTTGCGGAACTCGCGCTCGAGGACCCAGTTCTGGACCGCCTTCAGCTCGACGAGCGGCACCGTCTTCGACTCCAGCGTGTACCGAAAGATCTCGCCGATGACGCTCGAGAGCGGCCCCAGGGCCGGCTTGGCGTCGGCGGGGAGGTCGGCCTGGGTGATGCGTTCCTGCGCCTGCTGGCGAGCCCAATAGTTGTCGGTACCGTCGGCGAAGAGGACCTTGATGTTCGAGAGCCCGAAGAGCGTGTCCGAGCGCAGGAACGTCACGTCGGCGATGCCGTTGAGCTCGTTCTCGAGCGGAACGGTGATGAGGCGCTCGACCTCCTCGGCCGCGTGCCCGGGCCAGAGCGTGATCACCTCGACCTTGACGTCGCCGACGTCCGGATACGCCTCGATCGGCAATCGGTGGTAGGAGACGATGCCCGCCGCCGTCAGCACCAGGGCGAGGGCCAGTGTAATGAAACGCTGGTTGAGCGCGAACGCGACGAGCCGGTCGATCACCGCGTCGTGGCCTTCAACAGGATGCTGCCGGCGCCGACGACGCGGTCATCGAGCCCGAGCCCCGTCGTCACCTCGACGGCGTCGCCGAGGTCGTCGCCCAGCACGACGGGTCGGCGCTCGAGCCGGTCCTTCCCTTTCACGACCAGGACAAAAGTCGCGCTCCCCTCGCGATGGACCGCGCTTTGTGGGATGGTGAGGGCCCGCGTGGCGCCGGTCGCGATGGCGACGTTGACGAACATTTCGGCCTTGAGCGTCCGGCCGCGGTTGACGACGATGGACCGAACCTTCACGGTGCGCGTCTCCTTGTCGACCGCGTCACTGATGTAGCTGACCCGCCCCTCGTAGCGCTCGCCGGGGCAGCAGCGGAGCGTGGCGACCATCGGCTGGTCGCGCCGCAGGCGCGGCACGTCCGGCTCGTACACGTCCGCCACGACCCACATCGTGCCGAGGTCCGCGATGACGAAGAGGTTGACCGGCGTGTCCGACTGGCCGTACGCGACCACCTGCCCGGGGGTCACGTTGCGCTCCACGACGACGCCGCCGCGCGGCGCCTTGACGACGATCGTCGTCGCCGAGTCAGCCCGTGCCGCGATCTCCGCGAGCTGTTCCGCGGAGACGCCGAGCGTCTGCAGGCGCGAGGCGGCCCGTTCCCGCTCGGCGACCGCCTTTCGCGCGTCGTTCTCCGCTTCCCGGAGCTCCTTCTGCGCGACGGCCTGGGCATCGAAGAGCTCGCGGCTCAGCCGGGCCGCGGCGGCCGAGCGCTCGACATCGGCCACGGCCTTCGCGTAGTCCGCCTTGGCCGCACCAAGATCCGCGCTGTCGACCACGAACAGGCGCGCCCCGAGCTCGACGACATCGCCGGGACGCGCGAAGACCTCGAGGACCCGCCCGGTCGCCGGGGCGTGCACGCGCACGAGCGACTCCTCGTTGAACTGCACTTTCCCGGTCGTGTCGATCATGCGCTGGCGCGTGCGGTACTCGGGGGCGACGACCGCCGGCGTCACCTCGGACGCCGCCGGCGACTCGGGGGAGCGTTTGGGCGAAGCCGCCGGCGCGGGCGACTCACAGGCGGCGCCCGCCAGCATGAAGAGCGCGAGGACGGCGAGCCGCATCGTCACCCTAGTTCCCCAACGAGCCGCCGACGGCAGCTTCGAGCTGGTACAGCGCGGCCCAGAAGTTGCCCATCGCACGGAGATGCTCGAGCGCCGTCTCGCGGTAGGTCCGCTGGGCGTCGAGGAAGTCGAGGAGGCTGGCGCCCCCCCGACGGTACGCGAACTCGACGGTCGTACGGGCCTGCTGCGCCTTCGGCAAGTAGGTATCGCGCAGCATGACGATCCGGTCGCGCTGGACCGTCACCGCGGACAGCGCGGTATCGACCTCGGCGAGCGCCTGGACAGCCGCCGACCGCGTCAGCGCGTCCGACCGCTCCGCCTCGGCGCGCGTACGCGCGATCTCACCCTGATTGCGATCGAAGATCTTGAGAGGGAAGCTGAACCCGAAGCCGATCGTGCTGTCGGGTCCGATCCGCTGGTACTCGATCTGTGGTGTCACGTCCCACCATGCGTTCGCGCGCGCCAGGTTCACGTCGGCGCGCGCCTTGTCCCGCGCGGCCCGCGCGGCCTGGAGGTCGGGGCGGTTGGCCAGGGCGAGCCGGCGCAGCTCGTCGCGCTCCAGAGGGACGTCGCGGTAGTCGAGCTCGCCCACGACGTCGAACGAGTCGGCCAGCGCGTCCGGCCCGACGGCGGCCCGCAGGGCGATCGTCGCGGCCTCGATCGCCTGCCGCGCGTCGCCGGCGTCGCGCTCGAAGGCGAAGCGCTGGACCTGCAGGCGAAGCAGCTCGAGCTGGGAAATGTCGCCCTTCTCGGCCCGGACCCGCTGCAGGCGCTCGATCTCGTCGAGCGTCTTGAGGTTCTGCTCGGCGAGGGCCAGGGTCGCCTGGGCGACGAGCACACCGGCGAAGGCGCTCTTGACCTGGGCGATCACCAGTCGCCGGACGTCGTTCAGCTCGTGGCCCGTGGTCCGTGTCGCCGCCCGAGCGCTGTCGATCCTGCGCTGGCGCTTGCCACCGGTCTCGATGGGCTGGGCGAGGATCACCGTGTGCTGCGGTAGGGCCGCGCTGCCGCCCCCGAACTGCTCGGCGCTGTACAACGCGGTCGGGTTGGGCCGAAGCGAGGCCGTGATCTCGTTGGCGCGGACCGTCGCGAGCTCCGCCCCCTTCGCGCGGAGCGTCGCGTTGTGGCGGATCGCGGTATTGACCGCATCCTCCAGGGTGAGGCGGTCCAGACGCTCTTGCGCGCCGGAGACGCGGGCGATCAGGGCGATGCCGAGACACACGAGGAGACCGAGACATCGGTACCCGCCGCGCCCCCGGGAGGCCATGCTCATGGCTTCTCGGCCGGACACGGCGGCGCTGGATCCGTCCACGAGCGGTCGACGGCCAAGGTGCCGCGGAGCACGTTGCTCATGCGGCCCGAGCGATCCCCGACCTGGACGTAGTAGTAGTACGTCCCGGAATCGTCCGGGGTGAATCGGGCCTCGATCTCTCCCGCGTGCTGGTCACGAACCGCGAGGAGATCGAACGGGAGCGTCCGAGAGCCGTGCCAGGCGCTCCGGCCGTACCGTCGAACCCACGCGCATTTTGCGCTCACGATCTCCTCCGTGGCGGTCTCGAGCCGAAATCGCGCGCTGACCGGACAGCCGGCCCGCGTCCCCGACGGCACGAATCGCAGATGCGAGATCCGCGGTCCCTGGACCGACGGCTCGTCCATGTCGACGAGGGGCGCGCATCCAGCGAGGCCGATCGACAGTACGACCGCTGTCGACCATCTAGAGGCGCGCCTCGGCCGGCGGGGCCCCAGCCCCGCGACCGCCTGCAGCGCGGACCACACGCGCGCGCAAGCGCCGATGGAACGGATCACGACTCCTTCTCATTTCACGTTCGAGAAAGGTGACGGGGTCGCCGTGCCGGCGCGCGGACTGCGAACGCACCCTGTGCATGACGCGGAACCGACGACCCAGAACCGCGGGCGGTCCCGCGGCAGCGGCGACGGAACTCTAGAGGGCGGGTGGGGCCCGCGTGGGTGAGGACGAGCGCGGGCCAGCGGGCAGCCGATTCTCGTCGGCGGCGGACACGAGCGCGCCGACGAGCACGACCGGGCGCGCTTCGGCCCTCACGTGCGACTCCGCGACGCCCACGCCGGACGTCACCAGGAGGACGACGTCGTCGAAGTCGCCGTCGTCCCAGAATCCCCCGATCCAGTCCGGGTCGGGCGGACTCGCGTGTGCGAGGACCGCCAGCGACATCATCGCGGCGGCGACGAGAAGTGCGAGCGAGCGCTGCGGGGACATCAGTCATGACTAGCATCGCATCGAGCGACGTGTCAAGGCGACGAGCGCGAGGTCACTGTGTGTCGCACGGGCGTGTTTCGGTCGGCGGCGTCGACGCAGTCGACTGGGCGGGGAAGGCGAACGGGGCATGGGTCATGCCACCACCCATGCCCCGTCCGGTCCGCGACGACCTAGAAGGACAACCTCACGCGTGCGGCCGCGTAGTAACCGTCATGCTGATCACGCTTCACTGGAACGCCGTTCAGAAGCTCCGACGTTTTCAACGCCGGACCTGCCGCCAGGTAGTAACCGGCGAGGTCGAATGCCGTGTTCGCAGCGAAGCGCCAGGTGAACCCTCCATTGACCTCAGTACCGATGTAGCGGGAATCACCCGTGACAAAGCTCTTGTCGCTCACCACGACTCGGGCCGGGCAGCCAGTGGCGCTGTTCGCGACGTTCAAGGGCTGCGGGCATCCGGTGTCCGTGTCGACCTTCTCTGCCGTCCACGTCGGGGCGACCACCCCGTACAGGCTCAGGGCCGGCGTGATGCTGTACGTCGCCCGAAGCGCGACCTGCATGCGCCCGTAGCGATCGTAGCCGACGTTCGTGTCCATACCCTGGTTGGACGGGCCGCCGCCGTTGAAGTAGTCGACGCCGAGGCCGAGGATCCCGAGCCAACCGCCGCTCCAGTAGCCGGTGTCCAGGTCGAGCGGCTCGTAGTAGCGCTTGCTCAGAGACAGGTTGTCCCGAGCCTTGTTGCCGGTGGTGTACACGCCGCGGCCCTCGAGGAGCAGCGGACCCAGCTGGAAACTGCCGATGACGTCGAAGAGCCAGGCCGAGGCATCACCCTTGACTTGGCCGACTGTACCGTTCGTCCTGATCGCCTGGGTTTCGTAGTTCCCCCACTGGTAGGAGATCGTGGGGTCGAGGCCGAAGGGTCCGAGGCGCCAGCGCGCGTCGAGACCGACGGTGTGCCGGTTTTCGTGATCCGCCGCATCGCCGGCCGGGGCGCCGCCACCGACCGCGGCCGCGACGTTCATCGCGCCGCCGACCGTGCGGGGGTTGCTCGCGTTGCGCCGGGCCGCGCCCGCCGTCAAGCCGTCGGCGTGGAAATACGAGTACATCGGCTTCAGGTCCAGCCCCTTGAACGGCGTGACCTCGAGGCTTTCGATGAACGCGAAGTCTTTGCCGCGATTCGTTCTGAGGAGCGCAGGGGCACGGTTACCGCCGGCGAGCTGATCCTCCACGTCGACCCAGGCAAGGTGATTCTTGATGTCCGGCGTGAACGTCGAGTAGAGGTCCACGCCCGCGAAGTCGCCGTTGGCGTAGTAGACCTTGTAGTTGGCGATGGTCGCGAACGGCTGACCGCCCGCGCGGGCCACCGTCAGGATCGGGATGAACGGCAGGATGCTGTCTTTACCGGTCAGGTCGAATTCCGTGTAGATCCACTTGATCTCGAACAGCCCGGCGACGTCGGTGTTCAGGTCCAGGCCGCCGCCGGCAGAGCCTGCGCCTTTGCAGCCTCCCACAAAGCCGCAAGCCGTGCCGCTGTTATTGCCCGGGAAGCCGCCGTCGTTCGAGCCGGTCTGACCGTAGTTGAGGTCGAGCTCGATGCCGAGCACGGCCTTGGTCCGGCCAACCGCGAACTCGAAGTCGGGACGGAAGCGAGTCCGGGCGTACCATTCACGATCGTTGTCGCGGCTGAAGTTGCCGTCGTAGAAATTCCGGCCTGCCGCCGTGATCTGGTCGAAGGTCCCGGTGATCGTCACCTTCGGCGCCGGCGGGCCTGCGGGCGCCTGCGCGAATACCGGCGGAGCCAGCATCGCGAGGATGACGAAGGCGAGTACTGCGGTGAGAACACTTCTCCTCATGACCGCCTCCTCAAGTGGTGGTGAGAAGCATCGAATCTCCTGCCAGCACTCAACGCCGACATCACCAACAACTCCGGAACGTGCACCCGCATCCCAGAGCGATCACGCACGAGCGAGCGCGCGACGCCGTCGGGCGGCGGCCCGCTTCGCGAAGAGCTTCTCGAATCGGTCGGCGACGGGACGGAGCACCAGGACTCCTCTCCAGACCCGTGGAAACAACAGCGCGAGTCTAGCGAGCAGCGCCTGAAGAATTCATGAATTGGAGGTGAATATTCATTCATGATCTGCGCATCGCGACGCGACCCCGTCGAGGCCGGCGTTTCGCGGATGCGCGCGAGGTGAAGCCTAATTCAGTCTCGCTTCAGGCGAGCTTCAGCCGCACCTCCGTACGATGCTGCCATGCGCGGTCGAACGCCGGTGTGCGCGAGCTGGCCGGATCGACTCACCAAGACTCCGTGCGCGGTGACCTTGTCGATGAGTCTCGGTGACTTCGTCGAAGTCCTCGAGCAGAATCGCCAGGCGTTGCTGGCAGGGCGGCTCGGCCCGCGAGATCTCAACGGCACCCACGCCCGAACGGCCGAACCGGCCGATCGCGAGACGAACGGCTCGTCGCCGTCACCGTTCCACTTCCCGCTGGAGCTGACGGAGCCAGGACCCATCGCGCTGCCGCCGATCCCGCGGGAGGGTCGAGGGCGGCCGGCGGGGCTGACGAATACGCGGGCTGGAAAGATCATCGCGGTGGCGTGCACCGGGGCGAGCATCCCCGTCTGCGCGATGGCCGGCGGCGTGACCCCGAACACGCTGAAGAGCTGGCTCAGGCGGAAGGATCACGAGGCGTTCCTGATCTTCCAGCGGTACTTCGACGAGGCCGTGACCTATGCGACCCTAGCCGCCTTGAAGGCAATCATGTCAGGGGTGGCGTCCGACCCGAAGCACGCGTTCGAGTTTCTCGCCCGCCGTTACCCAGAGCACTGGAGTAAGGTCGTCAGCTAGGATCGGCCGGCGCCCAGCAGCGGGGGCGATCCGTCAGCCTGCAGCCCGCGAAGGCACCTGAATTTTTCTTCATGCGGTGCCGAAGGTTGCGCGCTTCGCTACGATAGATGCGATGCGCCTCCTTTTGATCGAGGACGACCGTAAGGCGGCGAAGCTCCTCGCCAAGGGCTTCCAGGAGGAAGGATTCGTTGTTGACGTCGCCCAGACGGGCGAGGCGGGGGAAGAGCAGGCCGCCGTGAACGAGTACGACGTGATCGTGCTCGACTGGCTCCTCCCGGGCAAGGACGGCATCGCCGTGTGCCAGGCGCTCAGGGCGCGCGATCTCTCCACCCCGATCCTCATGCTCACCGCGCGGGATAGCCTTGCCGATCGGGTCAGCGGCCTCAGCACGGGAGCCGACGACTACCTCACGAAGCCGTTCGCCTTCGCCGAGCTCCTCGCACGGATCAGAGCGCTGCTCCGCCGGTCTCGCCTCGCCAGGCCGGCCGTGATCCGCGTGACCGACCTGGCGCTCGACCCGGCGAGCCGCCGGGTGACCCGTGGCGGCGTGCGGATCGGTCTCACCTCGAAGGAATACACGATCCTCGAGGTGCTGATGCAGAACGCCGGTGAGACCGTGAGCCGGACGCGGCTGGTCGAGCGCGTGTGGGACGAGGCGTCCGAGGTGCTCGACAACCTCGTCGACGTGCACGTGAGCCATCTCCGAAAAAAGATCGATCACGGTCCTGGGCCGCCGCTGATCCACACCGTCCGCGGCTTTGGCTACCGGCTCGGGCTCGCCGACCCGATGGACTCATGAGGCCGCTCAGCTTCGGGACCCGCCTCTGGCTGGGGCACGTGGCGGTGCTCGCGGCGATGCTGGCGCTCGCGGCGTTCGGCGCTGACTGGGCGCTCGGCCGAGTGGTGCTCGGGCGCGTCGACGACGAGATTCTCTCGCTCGCGACGACGGAACAGTCTGCGCTGCAGGCCAATCCAGCCACGCCGGTCCGGGTCCTCGAGATCGCGCCAGGGCCGCCTTCGTTCGTCCGGCTCGACAAGCTGGTTCAGATCACGAATCTCGACGGCCATGTCGTCGCGCGAAGCATGACGCTTGGCTCGGCCCGCCTTCCGACGTCGCCGGATCTGCTCGCGCGCCTGCGCGACGGTGAAACGGTGTTCGGCACCGTCGCCGATTTCGGCGAGGAGCCGATTCGGATGGTCTCGTTACCCGTAGACATCGGCCGGGACCACTACGCCATCCAGGTGGCGATGTCCCTGGACGATGCGCACGCCGCGATGCGGATCGGGCGCTGGCTCTTTCTCAGCATGTCCGTGGTGATCCTCGCGGTGATCGGCCTCACCGGCGCGCTGCTCGCGCGCAAGGCGCTTCGTTCGATCGACCAGATGGTGAGCCGCGCCCGCGGCATTAGCGAGGCGAACCTCACCGACCGCCTGCCACACCCCGGGACCGCCGACGAGATCGGCCGACTCGTCGAGACGCTCAACGAAATGCTCGGGCGCCTCGAACGGAGCTTCGAGGTCCGGCGGATGTTCTCCGCCGATGCGTCGCACGAGCTGCGCTCGCCGCTCTCGCGCCTGCGCGCGGAGCTGGAGGTCGCGCTCCGCCGGCCGCGTCCTGTGGCGGAGTACGAGGACACGCTGCGCTCGTGTCTCGACGAGGTCGAGCGGATCCAGGGCATGATCGAGGAGCTGCTCGAGCTGGCGCGCATCGACGCCAACGAAGATCAAGAGCTCCCGGAGCCGATCTCGGTCACCGATCTCGTCGAAGCCGCGGTGCTCGCCGTTCGGCCCCGAGCTCAGCAGCAGGGCGTGGCCGTCGTCGCCGACCGGCTCCCGGAAGTGCTCGTGAACGCCGCGCCGGTCGCGGCGAAGGTGGCGCTCGCCAACATTCTCGACAACGCCGTCAAGTTCTCTCCGCCCGGGGGCCAGGTCAGGGTTGCGGTCATCGCGGCTGACGACGAGGCGGTTATCGCGGTCTCCGACACGGGCCCCGGGGTCTCGCCGGAGGACGCCGAGCGCCTCTTCCAGCCCTTCTACCGCGGCAAAGCTTCACGCTCGAGCGACGTGCCCGGCGTGGGCCTCGGGCTCGCGATCGCGCGCGTGCTCGTCCAGCGCCAGGGCGGGCGCATTTCCCTGGACGCGCGGACCCAAAAGGGCGCGACGTTCAGCATGCACCTGCCGCGCGCCTCACACCTGTCGGGCGAGGACGCGCTGCCGCCTACTTCTTCTTCAGCCGTACCTCCTCGAGTGGCGCCGACCAGGGGTAGGGATTGATCAGCATCAGCCCGGGCTCCTCCACGCGCGGCCCGATTCCGCTCGGCCAGAGGAACTCGAAGATGGGCCCGAAGCGCACGCGCTCGTGGAGGGTCTGCTGGATCTGGTACAGCAGGGCCTCGCGCTTCTTGCGATCGGTCTCGACGGCCTGTTGCCGGTACAGGGCGTCGATGTCGGGATAGCCGCCGTACGCGTAGGTGCCGTCGCTCGGCACGATCTCCGACATCCGCGTGGCCGCGTTGCCGTAGAGGCCGCTGCCGCAGACGCACACACCTTT
>QHSQ01000199.1 GCA_003221615.1 Candidatus Rokuibacteriota bacterium
CGGCGCGATGGGGCTGGTGCCGTGCTCGGCCTGTCGCCCGGACCTCCACCCGCTCGCGGCCTGATTCTCGCTCGCCGTTTCACGCGGGCCTCCTCGCGGTGTCACAGGAGCAGAGGAGGAGGTCGACATGCAATCCGTGGTGCAGAGCACGCTGTCCGTACTGATCGCGCTGTTCCCGATCGCGCTGATCGCCGCACTGCTGCAGCTATCGACGTGGCGCCAGCGCGCGCGGCTCGCGGCGGTCTCGCGGCAGATCGCGGTGACGGACGCGATCCATGCCGTGCTGGGCGCGGTCGTCTCGCCGGTCGTGCGCCGCAGGCTCTGGCGCGGCTGGCAGCTCACGATCCCCGTCCCGCTCGACCGGCCCGACACGGTGATGCAGGTCGTCCAGGTCGCATACGGCGCCTTCGGCGCGGCCGAGCGGACGAGGCCGGGACGCTTCGAGATCGTGTTGACCCCACAGGAGCGACCGGTCCCGCGGCCACGCTACGCGCTGGTCGCGGCGGACGCGGCGAGAGGAGAGTCGGTGTCATGGACATGAACCTGTATCTGGTCGAGTGGTGGGCCAAAGAACGTCTCGACGAGCTTCGGGCCGCGCTGACGCGAGAGCAGCTGGCAGAGGCGCTGCGTGACCGGCCGCCGCTGCGCGTCACGGTCGGGCTGGCGCTGATCAGCCTCGGGCAGCGCCTTCGGGGAAACGCCGCCGGCACCGGGGCTCCGCCGGCCGGAACGTCCGCCGCCTTCTAATCTCTGATCGAGTCGGGGGAGCCTCCACGCTCCCCCGACTACTTCTTCACGAAGCCGTTCTCGCGATCGCTGGCCCGCGCGTGCCGCGCGCGCTTGGACGGCAGTCCGTAGCCGCCGCCGCCGGAAGACTCGATCAGGAACACGTCGCCCTTCCGGACGGGCACTCCGACTTCCTTGGTCTTCAAGACTCGGCTCGGTCGTCCGCGCGACTCGAGCCGGTAGCGATGGGGAAGGCCGTCCTTGCCGCCGAGTAGACCGTACGGAGCGTGGCGAATGCCGTCGCCCGCCGTGTTGGCCACGGCCGGGTCCTCGATGTCGACCCGCAACCGAAGGACCGCGCCGACGCCGCCGCGGTGCATCCCGTCGCCGGCGGAATCGGGGCGGAATTCGTGCCGCTCGAAGGTCAGCGGAAACCGCGCCTCCGCGACCTCGACGCTGCCGAACTTGATCCCGCCGGCCGCCTGCCCCTCACCCGCCGTCTCCCACCCGTCGCCGACGGCCGTCGCGCCGCCGCCGGGGCGAGCGTGGAACATGTGCCAGATGAACGGCTTGCGGGTTCGCGGGTTCACGCCCTTGATCGCGATGCGGAAGCGCCGACCCCATCCCGCGAGCACGCGCTCGGGGCACGCCGGCGCCAGCGCCCGGATCATCGCCTCGGCGATCTCCTGGGCGCAGTGATTGGTCGAGAGCGTCACGGGCGCGGGCGAAAATGGCCACACGATCGTGCCCTGCTTGGCGATGACCCGCACCGGGCGGAACGTTCCCGAGTTCTTCGGCGTCCGCGGGTCGATCAGGTACGCGAAGGCCATGTGCACCGCCGACATCGTGTTCGGGAACGACGAGTTCACGAATCCGGAGACTTGCGGATGCGAGTCGCTGAGGTCCACCGTCAGCGAGTCGCCCTTCTTCGTCACGGTCGCGCGGATCCAGATGTCGGTGAACTCGTGGCCGTCGTCGTCCAGGATCGTCTCGCCGCGATAGACGCCGTCCTTCCAGGTGGCGACGCACGCGCGGGCCTGGCGCTCGGCGCCGTCCAGGATCTCGTCCACGGACTCCAGGACCGTCGCGGCGCCGTAGTCGGCGGTCAGCGCGAGCAGGCGGCGCTCGCCGACCCGTGCGGAGCCGATCATGGCGCGAAGGTCGCCCATGAAGTCGTGCGGATGGCGAACATTGGTCGTGATCATCCGCAGCACGTCGTCACGCAGCTCGCCGCCGTCGTAGAGCTTCAGCGGCGTGATCCGTAGCCCCTCCTGCCAGATCTCGGTCGCGCCCGGGTTGTAGGCGCCGTGGGTCGAGCCGCCGATGTCGCTCTGGTGGGCCCGGTTGACCGACCAGAACGCGACCTCATCGCCCACGAACACCGGCACGAACGCCGTCAGATCCGGTAGATGGTTGTTGCCGTGGTAGGGGTCGTTCAGGAGATAGACGTCGCCGGGCTTGATCCGGCCCTTGAACGAATCGCGCACCGACTCCACGGCCCACGGGATCGCGCCCACGTGGATCGGCACGTGCTCGGCCTGCGCGATGAGCCGTGCCCCCGCATCACAGAGCGCCGTGGAGAAGTCTCGGCTCGAGTTCAGGATCTGAGAGTAGGCCGTGCGCAGCATCGCCTCGCCCATCTCCTGCACGATGGCCTCGAGCCGATGCGTCAGGACCGACACCGTCACTGGATCGCTCATGGACTCAAGATCTACGCGATCGTGCGGTCGTGGTCAACCTTGCCGGGAGGGCCCCACGATATCGGGCGGCGAGCCGTGTCTAACGCGCGGAGGTCGCGAGCGAGATCAGCAGCTCGAGGCGCTCGAAGTCGAACGGCTTGGGAACGTAGGCGAGAATGTCACTCGCGAGCGCTTGGCCCGCTACCCGGCCGTCGTTGTTGCCGGTCAGCATGAGAACGCGCGTCTGCAGACCCAGGCGGCGCATCTCCGCGAGGAGCTCGAGACCACTCATGCCCGGCATGTAGATGTCGAGCAACACCAGATCGAACCGATCGCGCTCGAGCGCCGCGAGGGCCTCGTCGCCGTCGACCGCGAACGCGATCTGGTACTCGTGGTCGTGCTGGAACCCGCCGAGAACGTCCGCAGTATCCGCACGGTCGCCGGATCGTCGTCGACGATCAGGATGCGCTTGGTCGAACGCGTGTCACCCGGGGCGTCGTCGATGGCCATCTCAGAGACCTCCCACGAGGTTTCGTCCCTGACGCTTGGCATCGTACAGGGCGTGGTCGGCGCGCTTGATCAGGTCGGCGACGTTTCCGGGGTCGTCGGGGTAACCGGCGACGCCGAAGCTCGCCGTCAGCGGTCCGTGCTGAAACGGATAGCGCTCGATGATCGCGCGCATGCGCTCGGCGTAGACGACCGCGGCCGCCTTGGTGGTGCTCGGCAAGAGCGCGATGAACTCGTCGCCGCCGTATCGAGCCACGACCGAGTCCCGCCGCGACTGGCTCGCCAGGAGCTGCACGACTTGCTTGAGCACGTCGTCGCCGGCGCCGTGGCCCCAGCGATCGTTGATGGCCTTGAAGCCGTCGAGGTCGAGCAGGATGAGCGACAGCGGCTGCTGGTAACGGGCGGCGCGGCTCACCTCTTCGTAGAGCCGCAGCATCAGATAGCGTCGGTTGTAGCCGTCTGTCAGCGGATCCTTGAACGAGAGCTCCTCGAGCCGTGCACTGCGCACCGCGATCGCCGCGTAGGCCGCGAACGCTCGCGCGACGTCTTCGAGGCGGGGATGGAACGGAACCGCCTGGCCGTCGGCGCCCATCGCGTTGATCAGCTGCAGCACGCCCAGGTTTCGTTGCGAGGCGTCGCGCAGCGGCACCGCCAGCACCGAATGAGTGCGATATCCAGTGGCCAGGTCGACCCGCCAGTTGAACGTGTACGGCGCGTCGCTCGGTATGTCGTAGGCTTCCGGCACGTTGACGACCTCGCCGGAGTTCGCGACGTAGCCGGCGAGGCTCGGCACGTCCAGGGCAAGCCGCTCGACCTCCAGCCGCTGCTGCATCTCGTAGTCGCCGAGCCGCCGATTCTTGATCTCGGTCTGGACCACGGCGAAGCGGAGATGACCGCCCTCACGCAAGAAGAGCGTCGCCGCCTCGGCGCCGGTGAACCGGCGCGCCTGTGTCACGATTCGCTCGAGCACCGGGGCGAGCTCGCCCTCGCTGCTGATCGCGATTCCAAGCTGAAGGAGGTCTTCGACCATCTGGACACCGTGGTCGGCGGTGGCTGCGTTGATGAGCCCCAGGAACCTCGGATCTCCGATGCCCGTTCCCGGGATGTCCATGACCGTGAGGAGAGAGCACGCGGAATGCCAGGGTCGCCCGTATTGGAAACTACTGAAATTCCGGTAAAACTTGGCCTGTCGGAGGGTGCTGACCGGTCAGCGCCGGTCAGTTTCTGATCAGATCGGCGACTTTCCTCTCAGGGCACGGGCGAAGCGCCCAGCGCGTCGGCCTGGCAAACGCGGCGGCGATACCCGTGGGCCGCTGCCTCTTCTACTACGTCGCGGGACGCTTGCCCCCGTAGGCCTCGCTCGGGCCGTAGCGGCTGTCCTCGAAGAGGAGCTTCGCGCGCGAGCCGACCACGTGCCCCCAGTTGGCGAGCGCGGTCTCCGTGTACTCGCCGTCGGGTCTGGGCTCGTCATCGAAGTTGCCGTAGGTGTCGACCCCGCGCATGAGCATGGCCGGCTGGCGAACTCGCGGCGGCTTCGCCCAGGTCGGCAGCATCTCGACGAGCAGGAGGAAGCGCCGGTCAGGCCCGAAGTTTCCCGCTGACCCGTGGACGAGCGAGTTGTCGAACATCGCCATCTCGCCCGGACGCAGCGCGAAGTCGACAGCGGCCGACTCGTCGAACGGCTCGGTGATGTACTGGCCGCGGGCGAGGATGCTCTTGGGATCGTCGGTCTCCTCGTGGCGAAGGATCCCCCACCTGTGCGAGCCGGGAATGCCGCGCAGACACCCCTGCTGACTGCCGCACTCGGAGAGCGCGAGGGCACCGAGGACGACCGGGACGGCCGAGCCGTAGAACGAATCCTGGTGCCACCCCGCGAAGGTCTCGCCGTCGGCCTTCTTCACCCGCCACGCCATGCTCCAGCAGCGGAGGTTCGGCCCGATCAGGTCCTCGAAGACGTCGAGGATGTAGGGATCCTCGGCGATGTCGAGCACCCACGGACACAGAAGATGGGATTTCGTCTTCATCTTCTTGATGTCGGCCACGCGCGCCTCCAGCGACTCGAACCGTTCACGGCAGTGGCGGGCGCGCTCGGCGCTCATCGCGCGCACCGGCGATAGGAACCCGTCGCGCTGGAACGACTGCACCTGGGTGTCGGTCAGGACCTTCGGCACGGCGTCAGACCTCCTTGTCCTTCGAGAAGAGCTCATCGAGCTTGCCCTCGTACGCGTGGTAGTCGAGGAAGTCGTAGAGCTCGGCGCGCGTCTGCATCGTCGAGACGAGGCGCTTCTGGGTGCCGTCTCGCCGGAGCGTCTCGTAGACGGCGAGGGCCGCCGCGTTCATGGCACGGAACGCCGAGAGCGGATAGAGCACGATCTCGACGCCGGCGCCGGCCAGCTCGTCGACGGTGAACATCGGCGTCACGCCGAACTCGGTGATGTTGGCGAGGATCGGGACGCGGACCGCGTCGGCGAACCGCCGGTATGCCGAGAGCTCGGAGACCGCCTCGGGGAAGACCATGTCGGCGCCCGCTTCCACGCAGGCCGCGGCGCGGTCGATCGCGGACTCGATCCCCGCCACCGCCAGCGCGTCGGTCCGGGCCATGATGACGAACTCGGGATCGGTCCTCGCGTCGACCGCGGCCTTGATGCGGTCGATCGGGCAGGCCGAGCGATCCCGCCGCGACGCCGCCTCCGGAGAGATAGATCGCCTTGAACCCAACGCGCTCCGCCATCCGCGCGGCGTACGCGTAGATGCACCCGACCACCTGCAACGGCCGCTCATGCTTCACCGCAGCCCGAAACCGCGCCCCCGCCGAACCCGAACTCACCCCCAGACCATACAACAAGCGAAGACACTCCGCAGACCACCGGCCCGGCCCGCGCCCGCAGCGCCCACGCCCCACGGAGTCTGCGACCGCAACTAGCCGATCCGACGCCCGTCGCAGGCGCTGACGCCCACGCAGCTCGACCGTGACTCCGGACTCCCAGTCCAGCCAACATCGGCCTCCTAAGCCAGACGTGGCTCTACCGACCCGGGCGCCGTCGGGGACGGGGGCGTGCGGGAGGGGGCGTCGGACCCGTTCCCGCCAAGGGGCCACGGAAGTCGCGCGCCGAGATGGAGCCCAGCCGTCGCGGAGCAGCGAACGCGTGCCGCGTGGTCGCGACGCCCCCTCCCGCACGCCCCCGTCCCCGACGGCGCCACGCGCGGAAGAGCACCTAGACGCCGAGGTAGTACTTCTTGACGAGCTCGTTCTCCCGCAGCTCCTGCGTGCTTCGCCCCTCGAACTCGATGCGCCCGTGGACGATGATGTAGCCGCGATCGGCGATCTTGGTCGCTTGATTGAAGTTCTGCTCGGCCATCAACACGGTCAGGCGATAGCGCTCTTTCAGCTCGCGGATCTTCGCGATCACACGGGTGACCAGAATCGGCGCCAGCCCCACGGACGGCTCGTCGACCAGCAGAATTTTCGGGGACGACATCAGGGCGCGAGCGACCGCGAGCATCTGCTGCTCGCCGCCGCTCATGCTGCCGGCGAGCTGACGGCGCCGCTCGCGAAGAACCGGAAACGCCTCGAAGCAGAACGGCAGGTTGCGATCGACGTCCGCGCGGGCGCCCGTGCGATAGGCGCCGAGCAGCAGGTTCTCTTCGACGGTGAGCCGGGGAAAGAGCCGCCGGCCCTCGGGGACCAGGGCGATGCCGAGCTCCACGATCTCTTCGGTGGACCGCGTCGTCAGATCGATCCGCGCGCCGTCCGATTCGAGGTAGATCTCGCCGGCGTCGGGCACCAGCATGCCCATGATGCACTTGATAAGCGTGCTCTTGCCGTTGCCGTTGGTGCCGAGCAAGGCGACCGTCTCGCCCTCATTCACCTCGATCGACACACGGTGCAGCACGCGGACGGCGCCGTAGCCGGCCTCGACATCGCGGACGACGATCCTACTCGCCAAGGTAGGCCTTCTCGACGGCCGGGTTGCGCACGATCTCGTCCGGCGTGCCCTCGGCGATGCGCGTGCCCGCGTCGAGGACGACGACGCGCTCGGAGAAGCGCATCACCGCGCGCATGATGTGCTCGATCATGATGATCGTGATCCCCTGCGCGTTCAGGCGCAGCAGGAGCGCGAGGATGTCGTCGACCTCGGCGCTGGAGAGTCCCGCCATGGCCTCGTCGGAGATGAGCAGCTTCGGCCGAGCCGCCATCGCGCGGGCCAGCTCGAGCTTTCGCATCTCGATCTGCGTGAGCCCGGCCGGCCGCAGGTGCGCCTTCGCCTCGAGCCCGATCATCTGCAAGATGTCCAGAGCCGTGGCGGGGCCGGGCGAGCCGGCCGATCGCGTGCGGGCCGCGTATTCCATCGGAATGCCGAGGTTCTCGAGGACGGTCATGCTGGTGAACGGCTTCGGGATCTGAAAGCTCCGCACGATGCCGAGGCGGGTCCGCTGGTGAGCCGGGAAGCCCGTGATGTCCCGGCCGTCGAAGAGGATCCGCCCGCCATCGGTCGCGAGCGCGCCCGACACGCAGTTGATCAAGGTGGTCTTGCCCGACCCGTTCGGGCCGATGAGCCCGAGCCGTTCGCCGGCTCTCACGTGAAGGCTGACTCGATCGAGCGCGAGGAAGCCGCCGAAGCGCTTGGTGACCGCGTCGACCTCGAGCAGCGGCGCGGCGGTCGGCCGGCTCATCGCCCGCGAAGCCTCCGGGCCAGGCCGGTCAGCCCTTCGGGCGCCAGCACCACGAAGAGCACCAGCACGACGCCGACGATCAGCAGATTGAGCTCCGACGAGATCGTCACGGTCGCGACCTGCTGCGCCGTGCCCAGTAATATTGCGCCGATCATGGGGCCGAGCCACGTCGTCGTGCCCCCGATCATCGGCATCGCGAGCGCGTTCACCGCGTAGTTCAGATCGAAGGCCGATGACGGCTCGACGTAGGTCACGTAGTACGGAAAGGGCGCGCCGGCGACGCCGAGGAAGAAGCCGCTGACCGTCGTGGCGAAGAGCTTCAGCCGAAGCGTGGGCACGCCCATGCACTCGGCGGCCTCCTCGTTGTCCCGGAGCGCCGCCAGCCCGCGGCCGATCCAGGAGCGCTCGATCGACCGCGCGACCAGCACCGTCACGACCGCCAGAGCGACCATCACCGTGAAGAGCAGCACGCCCCAGTTGCCGAAGAAGGGCGCGGGCGGGCGGATCAACGTGAACCCCTTCGCGCCGCCGACGTATTCCCAGTTGATGATGAGCGTCTGCAGCACGACCGAGAGCGCGAACGTCGCGATCGAGAAGAAGACCCCCTTCAAGCGGAGCGTGAGGTACCCGATGCCGAGCCCCAGGAGCGCCGAGACCAGCCCCCCGGCGACGATCAGCACCGGCAGCGGAGCCTTGAACGCCTCGATGAGGAAGATCGCGGTATACGCCCCGAGGGCGAAAAACGCCGGGGTGCCGAAGTTCACGTAGCCGGCGTAGCCGCCGAGGACGTTCCACGCGGTGGCGATGACGACGTATTGCAAGACGACGTACCCGGCGAAGTAGATGTACGGGTTGATGCGAAGCTCGGCCAGGAGAATCCCGAGCCCGATGACAGCGCCACCCACCACGAGCGCCCTGGCCGTCTTCACCGGCTATCTCCCGAAGAGCCCGGCCGGCCGTACGGCCAGGGCCAGCAGGAGAATTCCGAACGAGACCGCGAGCGACCAGGATGGCCCGAAAAAGGTCGCCATCAGGCTCTCGGCGATTCCGAGGATGATCGAGGCGACCAGGGTCCCGCCGATGCTCCCGAGTCCGCCCAGGACCGTGATCGCGAAGACGCGACCGATATAATCGCGATCGGTCGACGGCACGACCGGCGAGATCGTGATCAGCAAGGCGCCCGCGAGGCCGGCTGCCGCGATCCCGATCCCGAACGCGATCGTCTTGATGCGGACGGGGTTGGCGCCCATGAGTCGGAGCGCGACCTGATCCTGGGAGACTCCCATGACGGCCCGGCCGTAGAAGGTCCGCGACAGGAAC
>QHSQ01000200.1 GCA_003221615.1 Candidatus Rokuibacteriota bacterium
TTCAACACCTCGTCCTTGTAGCGCTTGTAGACCTCGGGATCGAGCTTGAAGACCGTCATGTTTACTTCATCTCCCTGAGCCCGTGGGCGGCCGGGCACACGCGCATGCATTCGAAGCACTGCGCGATGTTCGTCGACGAGTAGGTGATGGCCCAGAGACTGCGCGTGAAGAAGTCGCCGTAGAGGAGCATCTTGCGCTTGTCGCGGTCGGGCTCGTTGAGCGTCTCCTCGAGCACCTTCTGGAACCCGCCGACCCAGTGCGTGTGCACGCGCGTGTTGCAGCGCGCGGCGTCGTAGAACGTCCGCACGGCCCGGCCGTTCTCGAGCTTGCCCGAGAGGCATCCGCCATTCGAGCCGGGGCAGATCGCGAGGCACGGCGTCGTGCGCTCGCGATCCCACATCTCCCGGCACGGGGGCGCGGGGCACGCGGGGTTCGCTTCGACGCCGTCGGCGTCGAAGGGCGCCGTCGTGATCACCGCGCTCCAGTACATGAAGCCGTGGTCGCTGTTCAGCACCGGGCCGGCGAGCGATCTCGAGCCGAGGCCGGCGAGCTGCGCCGCGAGCATGAGCGAGAGAAAGGGCGCGTCGCCGCTCGCGGTGCCCGGCGGAACGTAGAGCGCGTAGTAGCCGAACTCGCCCTCGATGTACTGAGCGAGCCGGCGGCCGACGCCCTGGATGCGTTCGGTCGTGCCCATCGTCTGCATCACCCACGGCGAGGTCGCCGCCCAGTCGCCTTCGCGCGGCTGCGCGCCGCCGACCACGATGACCGCTCGCGCGCCCGGCAGCAGATCGCTCGGGCGGTGCTTCTCCGGGGCGTGTGCGTCGAACGCCGCGGCGTCGGCGACGCCGCAGACCGTCGCGCCCGACTTGAGCGCGACCGACTTCAGCTTCGCCGTGGCGCCCGGTTGGAGACCGGCCATTACTGAAGCTTCCGGTACTTCCGCCCGACCGGACAGACGCGCATGCACTCGAAGCACTGAGCGATCGAGTCGCGGAAGAAGCCGAGCGACTGGATGCTCTTCGTGAAGAAGTCGCTATAGATCATCGTCCGGCGCCGGTCGCGGTCGTCCTCGTTCACGATCTGCAGGAGGCCCTTCTGGAACGAGCCGATGCCGTAGGTCTGCGCCCGCGAGTGGCACTTCTCTCGGTCGTACGTCGACTGCTGGATGCGCCCGTCTTGCACCGTCCCGGTCAGACACGCCGGGCACACGCGCAGGCACGGCGTCGTCCCGATGCGCTTGTACATCGCCGCGCAACCCGGATGCGGGCACGCCGGCTCAGCCAGCGGCTGATCGGCCTCGAGCGGCAAGGTGGTGATCAGCGCCGCGTAGTAGAGCAGCCCGTACTCGGGGTTCAGGATGATGTGCGCGGCGAGCGAGCGCGTGCCGAGCCCGGCCAGCTCCGCGGCGTGCATCATCGACATCGGCGGCTCGTGGCCGTGGACGGGCAGGGACGGCGCCTGGATCGCGTGGTGGGCCAAGGTGCCCTCGATGAAGTCGCACATCGCGTGGACGGCCACGTTCTCGCGCAGGTCGTAGCCGGTGATCTCCATCACGCGATGGTCGGGGCACCGCCAGGCCCCGGCGGTCGGCCCGTCGCCGCCGGCGACGACGACGCTTCGGGCGCCGGGCAGGATGTCTTCCGGGCGATAGCCCTCGGGCACCTTCTCCCGGAAGGCCTCGACCGTCGCGATGCCGACCACGCGCGCGCCGGCCTTGAGACCGACGGCTTTCAGCTGTTCCTCGGGTGTCATGACGGCCCCAGGATAATCCCCTCCGGTATAATCCGCCCGGCATGAATTTCGAGGCGTTGCGCGCGAGCACAATGCCGGGCTTGCTCGCCGAGCGCGCGCGGACGCGACCCGAGCGCGTCGCGTTTCGCGCGAAGGAGCTGGGCATCTGGCGCGAGACGACGTGGCGCGAGCTCGCCGCACGTGTGGCCGCGCTCGCGTGCGGGCTCGCGCGCGAGTATCGGATCGCGGCGGGCGAGACCGTCGCCATCATCGGCAACCCGTGCCCGGAGTGGACCATCGCCGATCTGGCGACGCAGGCGCTCGGCGCGATCACCTACGGCATCTATCCGACGAGCGCGCCGGGCGAGGTGCGCCATCTGCTCCAGCACGGCGGCGCCTCCCTGATCGTCGCCGAGGACCAGGAGCACCTCGACAAGGCGCTCGAGGTGCTCGACCAGTGCCCGAGCGTCCGCGCGGTCCTGGTGGTCGACACCCGCGCGCTCTTCATGTACCGCCATCCGCGCGTGCGGCCGCTGGCCGAGGTGGAGCGCCGAGGCGGCGAGGCGCTCGCCGCTGAGCCCGACAAGCTCGAGCGCTTCGCGCGGGCGCTCTCGCCCGACTCTCCCGCGACGATCATCTACACGTCGGGAACCACGGGCCATCCGAAGGGCGCCGTCTACCGCCACGGGCCGCACCTGGCCGCGTGCGCCAACATCATCGAGCACTATCCGATTCTGTCGGGCCGCGAGCACCGTGCCGTCGCGATGCTGCCGCTCTGCCATGCAATGGGTCGCAACCTCGCGATCACGATGCCGCTCATCGCCGAGATCGTGCCGCACTATCCCGAGTCGGTGGACACCTTCGCCGCCGCACTCTACGAGATCCAGCCGACGTTCATCTTCACGGTGCCGCGCTACCTCCAGAAGTTCGCGGCGCATCTGCTGGTCGGTCTGGACCAGAGCTCGTGGATCAAGCGCGCGGCCTATCGCGCGGCGATGACCGTCGGCCGTCGCGCGCTCGATCGGCGATGGACGCGCCGCGCCGGGCGAGCCGTGTCGCTGGCGGCGGCGCTCGCGCGCGCGGTCGTGTTCCGCTGGCTCCTCGAGAAGGTCGGCTTCGCGCGCGTCGAGCTGGTGATCTCGAGCGGCGCGCCGCTGCCGTCGGCCGTCGCCGCGCTCTGGCAGGCGTGGGGCGTCAATCTCTGCGAGGCGTACGGCCAGACGGAGACCGGTGGCGCGCTCGTGTCGGGCCAACGAGGCCCGTATCCGCCGCCCGGCGACGTCGGCGTCGTCGCGCCGAACATGGCGGTCGAGCTCGACGGAGACGGCGAGATTCTCGTGACCGCGGCGGAGTTTTTCGGAGGATACTGGCGTGATCCTGACGCGACCCGGGCGCTGTACCGCCAGGGCAAGCTGGCGACCGGCGACGTCGGCGAGTGGACGGGAGCGCGCGCGCTCAAGCTGGTCGATCGGAAGAAGGACATCCTGATCACCGCCGGCGGCAAGAACGTGAGCCCCTCCCACGTCGAGAACCGGCTGCGCGCCAGCCCGTACATCAGCGAGGCCGCCGTGTTCGGCGAGGGGCGAAAGTATCTGGTCGCGCTGCTCGAGGCCGATGGTGAGACCCTCGCCGAATGGGCGCGCGAGCGCGGCGTGGTCCACACGGGTTATGCGTCGCTGGTGGCCCACCCGGAGGTCGTCGGGTTGATCGAGACCGAGGTGAAGCGCGCGAACGACGAGCTCACGCGCGTCGAGCAGGTGAAGGCCTTTCGCCTGCTGCCGCGCGAGCTCGATCCCGAGCTCGAGGGCGAGCCCGTGACGCCGACGCGAAAGGTGAAGCGACGGGTCATGGCCCAGCGCTACGGCACCCTGGTGGAATCGATGTACGCGGGCGACGAGGAACGCAGGATCGCGGCCGAGGTGGCAACGGGCCTTTCTCTCCAGACGGAGGACTAGATGCGAAGGCTTGCTCTCACAGTGCTGGCAGCGCTGCTCGTCGTCGGGTCGGTAACGACGCCGGCCCTCGCCCAGTACCGCATCGGGATGAGCGCCGCCATCACGGGCCCGGCGTCGTCCACGTACGCGCCGACCTACGAGGCGTACAAGGCGTACTTCAAGCGCGTCAACGACGCCGGAGGCATCAACGGCCAGAAGGTCGAGATCGCCTACGAGGACGACCGCGGCGAGCCCCAGCGCGCGGCCGCCAACGCCAAGAAGCTCGCCGAAGGCTCGATCCTCATGGTCAACGCCTCGACCTCGGCAACCTACAAACCGTTCATGACCGAGTCGGAGACCGAGAAGATCCCGCTGCTGTTCGGCGGCGGCGTCTGCCCGCGCGAGGCCTTTCCGCCCGCGAGCCCGCTGATCTTCTGCTCGACGTCGTTCGGCTCGAAGTGGGACAGCCGGTTCGCGCTCGGCTTCATCAAGGAGCAGGCGGGCGGCAAGAAGGTGAAGGTCGGCTTCGCCGCGCAGGACATCCCGCTCTCGCGAATCGAGCTCGAGTTCGCCGAGCAGCTCGCGAAGGAAATGGGGCTCGAGGCGATCCCGGTCGTGGTGGTGCCGGGCAACACGCCGGACTTCACGCCGTTCGCGCAGAAGCTGAAGGACGCGGGCGCCGACTGGGTGCTCTCGTGGGCCTTGTGGCACGTCGAGGTCGGCGTGTTCGAGGCGCTCCAGCGGATCGGGTGGCAGGGCAACTATCTCCTGTACGGCCACCAGCAGACGCAGGACGAGCTGGGGCGCCTGAAGGCGGGGAACCTCTACGCGTTCGGCGGCAACACGCTCTTCCTGGAGAACCTGCCGATCCACTCCGAGATCAACAACGTCAAGGGCCAGACCACGCATCCGGCGCACTACATGGCGGAGGGCTGGGTGTCAGCGATGGTGCTCGAGGCCTCGCTGAGGAAGTGCGGCTGGCCGTGCCCCAGGGACAAGCTCGCGGTCGCGATGGCCGGAGTGAGCGTCGACACGCGCGGGCTGCGCGGCGGCCCGATCGAGTGGACCGCGGACAATCACTACCGGAAGAACACGTACTACAAGGTCTACCGGTGGGACCCGACCAAGAACGCGATCGCGCCGGTCGGCAGCTGGACGCGGCTCGAGATCAAGTGAAGCCGCTCGCGCCTACAGCAGGCCACCCGCGGTCCAAGCCGGCCTCACGGACCCCGCTACAGTGACGCGGTGACGCAGGTCCTCGCCACGACCGTCGTCGTCGCGAGCCTCTACGCGCTCTTGGCCGCGGGTTACGTGCTCGTCTATCGCGCGACCCGCGTGCTGAATCTGGCGCAGGGCGACATGATGACGCTCGGCGGCTACTTCCTGTTCCTGCTCGCCTCCGCCGTGCCGGGCCAGCCTGCGCTCTCGGTCGTCACGGCGGCGGCGCTCTCGGCCCTGG
>QHSQ01000201.1 GCA_003221615.1 Candidatus Rokuibacteriota bacterium
TAGAAGCCGAGCCCAATGCGCTTGTCCTTGATGGGATCTTCCGGCTGATTCGGCTCGACCCACGCATCCCGCTTGCCGTTACCGTTCGTGTCCACGATGAGCGGCGTCCACCCCTGCGACTTTCCCGCGTCACGCGTCTGCCAGAACATCTTCGTGTTGACCCAGCCGACGATGGCGAGCTCGTTCTGGAGATTGTTGCTGAGCCACAGCGTGTGGTAGGCGTCCTCGGCGAAATTCAGATGGTGTGTCCCGAAGCACGTATCGATGAACGTGAACTGCCGGCTCTTCGGCTCGTACACCGTGACCTGCCGGGAGTTCTGCACGAAGCCGTCGGGCGTGCCCGTGAGCGGATAGACCTTCGCCGACGGATGCCCTGACGCGGCCGCGCAGTAGCGCGGCGGATTCTTGGGCGAGCGGGCCTGAGCCGTGTAGTAGACGCGGCCCTCCTGATCCATCATCGGGTTGTGGGCGTTGACCTTCGAGTCCCACACCTGCTCGGTGCCGAAGTACGGCGACGGCGCCACGACGGGATTGGCCAGCGCCGAGCTGGGCGCGTCCTGATCGCGGGTCGGAACCTTCATGGTGGTCTTCGTGATCTTGACCGGGTCCAGGATCGGCAGGTCGTCGGTGCTCAGCTCGGCGGCGCCGTAGATCGGACCGAAGGCGTTGACGGTAGGCTTGCGCCGGTCGGTGAGGGCCAGGTCGTGAATGTAGTACTTCGCGGAGAGCCAGTCGTATACGGTCACGACGAGATTGCGCTCCACGCCGTTCGGCCGCGGCGGTACCGAGCTCGGCAGCTCGCCGACGCGGATGCGATCAGTCCACTCCGCCAGGCGGCGGATGTGGCCGCCGTCCGACGTGTTGAGAGTGCCGATCGTCCTGACCATGGTGCCGCCGCCAGGACCCGACTGGAGCCGTCGCGTCCACGCGTCGACCGACGAGCTCTTCGACGCTTCGAGCGCCGCGGGGAACTCGCGCGTCGCCTTGTCGCCGAGCTGGTGACAGTTGCCACAGCCGTTCAGCTGGATCGCGTTGAGCCACTGCTCCTGGCTCCTGAAGGCGACCGGCATGCCGTTGCCCTCGGGTCCCGTGCCCGGGAACAGGCTCCTGTCCGGGATCTTGAGCAGGGCAAACCAATAGATAGCGGGATAGTACTCGGCGGCCGCCGCGGCGCTGGGCGCCGCGACGGCCGTCAGGTTCACGATCTGTCCGCGCGCGGCCCTGACCTTCGGCGAGTCGACCAGTCCGTACCCGCGCACCCACACGTTGTAGGTTGCCTGCGGAAGATCCGGGATCACGTACCGTCCGTGGTCGTCCGTGACCACGATCTTCGCGAACCTGGTCCCGAGGTCGGTCGTCTCGGCGACGACCCAGACACCGGCTTCCGGGCCATTCTTGCCGGTGACCACACCGCCGATGTCGTCGTTGTCGATCTGCACGCCTGGGCTCGGCTGTGCCGCCGGCCGGGCCGTGGGCCAGACGAACGCGGTGACGACGAGGCCGACGAGCACTGCGCCCGAGCAGATCAATCGTGATCTCATCATGTCGGTCTACCTCGCGGCTCCAGCGTTTGGGGACATCCGGGATGCCATGCGCTTGCCCGACGCGCGCACGATCCGCCTGAACGGCGGCACTGTCAAGCCTTGACACCGCCGCGGCGCCGAGCAACGATCCAGCGCGACATGTCTTTTCTCCAGTCTCGAACCCGTTCGGCGCGCGAGGGCTTCGGCAAGCCGATCTTGCGCAAGGAGGACGCGCGCCTGCTCGTCGGCGGAGGCTGCTACAGCGACGACGTCAACGTGCCGGGTCAGGCTTACGCGTGCTTCGTGCGCTCCCCGCACGCCCACGCCCGCGTCGGCCGCGTGGACATTGCCGCGGCTCTCGCAACCGCGGGCGTGATCGCGGTGCTGACCGGCGCCGATGCCGCTGCCGACGGGGTCAAGCCGCTCACGCACAGTCCGATGCCCGGCAACCCGCACGAGGACATGCTGCGGAGCCGCGACGTGGCCTTCGTCGCGCCCCATCCGCCGATGCCGGCTGACCGCGTGCGCTTCGTCGGCGAGGTGGTGGCCATGGTCATCGCCGAGACGCCCTCCGCGGCGCGAGACGGCGCCGAGCGTGTCGAGGTCGCGTGGACGGCGCTGCCCGCCGTGACCGCCAGCACGACGGCCGCTCGGCCCGATGCGCCCCTCCTCTACGACGGGACCGCGTCGAACGTGTGTCTCGACACCGACATCGGCGATGCCGCCGGCGTCGATCGCGCGTTCGCGCGCGCCGCGCACGTGGTGCGGCTGGACACGTGGGTGCACCGGGTCACCGGCGTGCCGATGGAGCCGCGCGCGGCCATCGGCGTCTGGGACGCCGCGACCGGCCGTTACACCGTGCACGCCGGCGCGGGCGGTCTCGGCCGCACGCAGACCGCCGTGGCCGGCTCGCTCGGTGTCCCCGAGAGCGCGGTGCGCGTGATGGCGCGCGACGTCGGCGGAAACTTCGGGACCCGCAACAGCTGCTATCCCGAGTTCGCGCTGGTCGCGTGGGCGGCGCGGCGAATCGGACGCCCGGTGAAGTGGACGGCCGAGCGGCGCGAGGCGTTCATGGCCGACTACGGGGGGCGCGACCTCACGGCCCGGGCCGAGCTGGCCCTCGACCGCGAGGGCAATTTCCTCGCCTTCCGCGGCGCCAACACGAGCAACGTCGGCGCCCACGCCGTGTCGTTTCACCCGCTGAACAAGGGCATGGCGCTGACCGCGACGGTGTATCGCGTGCCGGTGGCGTCGATGCACGGACGCGCGGTCCTCACCAACACGTCGCCGACGACGCCGTATCGCAGCGCCGGTCGCCCCGAGGTCATGTTCGTCATGGAGCGGCTGATCGATCTCGCCGCTCGCCGTCACGGGTTCGATCGCCTCGAGCTGCGGCGGCGAAACCTCGTGCCGTCGACGGCGATGCCGTACAAGAATCCGATGGGCCTGGTCTACGACAGCGGCGATTATCAGGCCGCGCTCGATCGGGCCGTCGAGCTCGCCGACTGGAAGGGCTTCGAGGGCCGGCGGGCCGAGGCGCGCCGGCGCGGGCGCTATCGCGGCATCGGCGTGGCCAGCTACATCGAGCTCAACACCGGCTTCCCGCGCGAGCGCGCGCACATCACCGTGCGGCCTGATGGATATGTCGACCTGGTGTTGGGTACCCTGTCGTCCGGTCAGGGCCACGCGACCAGCTTCGCTCAACTGCTGGTCGAGTGGCTGGGCGTCGAGCTCGCCGAGGTGCGGCTGATCACGGGCGACACCGACGTCACGGTAGTCGGCGGCGGCGCCCACTCGGCGCGCGCGCTGCGGCTCGCGGCGGTCGTGATGGCCAAGGCGTCGGACCAGATCGTCGACAAGGGGCGCCGTGTCGCCGCGTGGATGCTCGAAGCGGCCGTCGACGACGTCGAGTTCTCCGCGCGCCGGTTCAGGGTGAAGGGAACCGATCGGTCGGTCGACCTCTTCGACGTGGCCCGCGCCGCGGCGCGCGCCGACGCGCCGGCCGACGCGCACGGGCCGCTCGACGGCCTGAGCGACGAGACGATGCCGCTGCCCTCGTACCCATACGGCACCGCGGTGTGTGAAGTCGAGGTCGATCCCGATACCGGCGAGGTCGCGCTGGTGCGCTACACGACCGTCGACGACTGCGGGCGCGCCGTCAATCCGATGATCCTCCACGGGCAGACGCACGGCGGCATCGCGCAAGGGGTCGGGCAGGCGCTCTGGGAGGCGTGCGCCTACGAGGCGTCGACCGGTCAGCTCCTCTCGTCGACGATGATGGACTACGCGATGCCGCGCGCGGATATGCTGCCGCCGTTCGCGACGGAGATCAGCGAGGTGCCCTCGACGGCCCATCCGCTCGGTCTTCGGGGCGGTGGCGAGGGCGGAACCACGCCGGCCCTCGGCGCCGTGGTGAACGCGATCGTCGACGCGCTCGCCGAGCTGGGTGTGGAGCACGTCGAGATGCCGGCGACGTCCGAGCGCGTGTGGCGCGCGATCCGGGACGCGCGGTCGAGAGCGGTGTCTGGAAGCGGAGCTCGGGCGTAAGATGCTCTAGGAAGCCCGAGACCACGAGAGCGGGAGGAACGCCCATGAGCGAGCCGACGAAATTCGAGATCTTCACCGACTACGTCTGACCCTGGTGCTATCTCAGTACCGTGCGTATTGAGAAGCTCGAGCAGGCGTACGACATCGAGCCCGTGCTCGTGCATTTCCCGCTGCACCCGGAGACGCCCGCCGAGGGCCGAGACATGGCGACCTTCTATGCCGAGCGCAACATCGATCCCGAAGCGGCCTATGCGCGGATGAAGGGCCTGATGGACCGGGAAGGGTTGCCTTACAGCCGGCGCACACACACCTACAATAGCCGCCTGGCCCAGGAGCTCGGCAAGTGGGCGGACACGCAGCCCGGCGGCGCGGCGCTCCACGACGCGTTCTATCGCGCCTACTTCGTCGGCGCCGTGAACATCGGCGATACCGAGGTGATGATCGACGTGGTGAAGTCGGTCGGGCTCGACACCGAGGCCGCGCGCGAAGTCTTGAAGGAACGCCGGTTCAAGGACGCGGTCGACGCCGACTGGGCGAAGTCGCGCCGCCTGGGCGTGACCGGTGTCCCGACGTTCGTGGCCGGCGGCTACGGTGTCGTCGGCGCCCAGCCCTACGAGATGCTGGCGCAGCTGGTCGAGAAAGCCGGAGCCCGCCGGCGCAGCTAGCCCGCCCGTCCTCCGAGTGGGGGATCGACGGTGGTATCCTAGGCGCCGTTCGAATCCCCCAATCGCGAGGTGCCTCATGCTCTACGAGCTTCGCCGCTACGATGTCGCCGCCGGTAAGCTTCCTGCGCTCGTCGACCGGTTCGGAAGCTTCACCGTTCCCAAGTGGAAGGAGTACGGCTTCCGCCTGATCGGCTTCTGGACTCCGGTCGTGGCGGACAAGAGCAACCAGCTCGTTTACATCTGGGGCTGGGAGAGTCTCGAAGAGCGGACCAAGAAGAACGCCGCCTGGCGCGCCGACCCCGAGCGGGCCAAGAAGTGGGCGGAGACCGAGAAGGACGGGCCGCTCGTGAACCGCGTCGAAAACCAGCTCATGGAGCCCACCTCGTACTCGCAGATCGACCGCGGCGAGCCGTACGGGCCGGACGCGTCGAGCCGTAGCCCGTACCTCTTCGAGCTGCGCGAGTACCAGGCGATGCCCGGCAAGATCCAGAACATCACGGACCGGTTCGGCAACTTCACGTGCGGCGCGTTCAAGAAGCACGGCTTCCGTCAGGTCGGCTACTGGCACAACGTGTTCGGCGGCAACAGCAACGAGCTCATCTATGTGCTGGCGTGGGAGAGCCTGGACGAGCGCATGTCCAGGTTCGACACGTTCGCCAAAGATCCCGAGCGCGTACGGGTGTTCGCCGAGAGCGAGAAGAACGGTCCGATCGTCCAGCAAGTGCGCAACACGATCCTGCGTCCCACGGCTTTCTCACCGATGAAGTAAGGCAGTGCGCGCGTCTGCAGTGAGACGACCACACAACGAGGAGATCGTCATGGATCTGCTGCCAGCGGAAACATCGTCCTTTCCGTCGCCGATCCCGACGCAATTCGTCTCCAGCGACGAGTTCACGCCCAGAATCCGGACGTCGCGAACGAGCGCGCGAAGGGCCTGGCCGGCCAGTTCATCATGGACATGCACACGCACTTCCTGCGCGACGACACCCGGCTCGAGGGTTTCGTGCGCTCGCGCGAGGCCGTCGGCAAGTCGGGCTGGAACCCGGCGCTCGCCGGCAAGCCTCAGACCCTCGAAGATCTAAAATTCGCGAACTACTTCAAGGAGATCTACTTCGACAGCGATACCAAGGTGGCGCTGATCTCGGGCTCGGGCTCCGAGGAGCCGCGCGACTGGTTTCTCACGAACGAGATGAAGGCCGACGCGCGCGCCAAGGTGAACCAGCTCACCGGCTCGCGGCGCATGTTGTCGCACGCGATCTTCATGCCCGGGATACCCGGCTGGATGGAGTCGGTCGACCAGGCGATCGCGCAGCTCAAGCCCGACGCGTTCAAGGGCTACACGGTGGGCGACAACACCAACAAACAGCTCGCGAAGCACCCCTGGCGCATGGACGACGAGAAGCTGCTTTATCCGTTCTACGAGAAGCTCGCCAAGGCCGGGCTCGTCAACGTCTGCGTGCACAAGGGGCTCTATCCGTTCTCGACCACGAAGAGCTTCCCGCAGCTGGTCGAGTACGCCGACGTGCGCGACGTGGGCAAGGCCGCGAAGGACTGGCCGCAGCTCAACTTCATCATCTACCACTCGGCGTTTCGCTTCACCGGCGGTGAGTGGAACAACGGCTGGGCGCAGTTCGAGCAAACCGGCCGCGTCGACTGGGTCAGCGACCTCGCCGAGATCCCGGCCAAGTACGGCGTCAAGAACGTCTACGGCGATCTGGGCCAGATCTTCGCGCAGAGCACGGTGGCCGAGCCGCGCCTGTGCGCGGCCATGATGGGCACGCTCGTGAAGGGGCTGGGTGCCGACCACGTGGTCTGGGGCACCGACGCAATCTGGACCGGGGCGCCACAGTGGCAGATCGAGGCGCTGCGGCGGCTCGAGATCCCTGAGGATATGCAGAAGAAGTACAGCTGGGCGCCGCTCGGCCCCGCCGACAGCCCGATTAAACGGGCGATCTTCGGCGAGAACTCGGCGCGGCTCTACAAGTACGACGCCAAGCGCCGCGCCGAGCTCACGACCGATCGCATCGCGGTGGCGCGGGCGGACTACGAGCGCGAAGGGCCGGGGCGGACCAATCTCCGCTACGGGTTCGTGGTGAACCCGATCGGCTGAAGCAGAGACGCTCGCGCTTCACGCGCGGAAACGCGCGGCGGCGAGATCCTCGCCGCCGCGCGCGCGTGGCGCCCTAGTCGACGATCGCCTGATAGACGAGCTGTCTGAAGAGATTCCGGTGGTAAAGGCGCAACGCGCCCGCCGATTGCACCATGAAGACCGCCACCAGCTGCTCCCTGGGATCGACCCAGAAGGCCGTGCCCGCATAGCCGCCCCAGTTGAAATCGCCGGCCGATCCCGAGACCGGGGCAATGCCATCTGAAGGTCGCACGGCGAATCCGAGGCCAAATGTATAGGTCGAGCCACCCAGCACCGCCCCGCCGGGGTTCGCCGCCAGCGGCACGCGCGTGCCGAGATGGTCGGAGGTCATGAGCCTGACCGTGGTGCGGCTCAGCACGCGCTGGCCGTCGAGGACGCCGCCGTTCGCCAGCATCTGTGCGAAGCGCAGGTAGTCGCCAGCGGTCGACATGGCGCCGGCGCCGCCGGAGTCGTTTCCCGGCTGCTTGGATACCTCGATCAGCTTGATCGGCGTGCCCGCCAGCGGATCCTTGTCGAAGGGCTCAGCCACGCGAGCGATCTTGGCCTCCGATACCCAGAAGGCTGTGCCGCCCATGCGGAGGGGCTTGAACAGGCGCTCGCTCATGAAGTCGCCCAGGCGCTTGCCCGAGGCGGCTTCCACGACCCGCCCAAGGAGGTCGGACGCGAGGCTGTACTCCCACGTTGTTCCGGGCTGATGGATCAGCGGAATCTTGGCAAGCCGCTCGACCTCCTCGGCGCCGGTCAGGTCGCGGATGTCGAAGTCGATGACGCCGGGCTTGTAGAGCCCGGCCTGAGCCAGCGCGTCCTTGACGGCTGCGTTCTGCGTCAGCTCTCCGTAGGCGAGGCCGGCGGTGTGGCGCAGGAGATCCTGAACCGTCATGGCGCGCTGGGCCGGGACCTCGCCGCCGGTGGTCGAGACCTTCATGTCCTTGAACGCCGGAAGCCATTTGGAGACCGGGTCGGTGAGCTGGAGTGCGCCGTCTTCGACCAGGATCATCGCGGCGACCGAGGCCATGGGCTTGGTCATCGAGTAGATCCGGAAGATCGTGTCGAGCCGCATGGGATCGGCGCCCTTGGGATCGCGCACGCCCTGCGCGCTGGTGTAGACGAGCTTGCCCTTGCGGGCGATCATCATGACGGCGCCCGGGACTTTCTTCTCCTCGATCTCCTTCTTGAAGGCGTTGGTGAGGCGGCCCAGTCGCGCCGCCGACATGCCGCCGGCCTCGGGCGGCGCGGCCGCGAGCGGCGCTGCAGAGAGCGCTGTCGCCGCCGGAGACGCCACCTGCTGCGCGCCGGCTAGGACGGGCGCGTACAGGGCGACGAGCGCAGCGATCGGCAACATCCTCGACCACGAACGGTGGAGCAAGCTCGAGATCATCGGCGTTCCTCCGGCTTGGGCTATGGACGCAGCACGCGAACCGGCTGTCCGGCGAGCCAGGCCTTTACGTCCTCCAGCGCCTGTCCGTAGAAGATCCGGTAGCCCTCCTCGGTGACGTAGCCCAGATGCGGCGTGATCACCGTGTTGGGAAGGTTGCGCAGGGGATGGTCGAGCGGCAGCGGCTCCTCGTCATAGACGTCCAGGCCCGCGCCGGCGATCGTGCCCTGCCGGATCGCGGCGACCAGCGCGGCTTCGTCGACGATCGGGCCGCGCGAGGTGTTGATCAGGTAGGCGGTCGGCTTCATCAGCGCGAGCTCGCGGGCGCCGAAGAGCCTGCGCGTGCGGTCGCTCAGCACGAGATGGATGCTGACGACGTCCGAGCGCGACAGGAGCTCGTCCTTGGTCACCAGCGTCGCGCCGCTCTCGGCCGCGCGCGCGGCCGTGAGGTTTTGGCTCCAGGCGATCACGTTCATCTCGAACGCGCGGCCGATCCTGGCGACCCGCGAGCCGAGCCCGCCGAGCCCGACGACGCCGAGCGTCTTGCCGTTCAGGCCCAGGCCGCAGCTCACCTGCCAGCGGCCCTCGCGAGTCGCGCGATCCTCGGTCGGGATGTGACGGAAGAGCGCGAGGATGAGCCCCCACGACAGCTCGGCCGTCGGGTAGGGGAGCCCCGCGGTGCCACAGACGACGATCTTGCGCTCGACGGCCGCCGCGACGTCGATCGACGCGTTGCGCATGCCGGTCGTCACCAGGAGCTTGAGCCGCGGCAGCCGCTCGAGCAGTGCCCGAGAAAACGGTGTGCGCTCGCGCATCGCCACCACCGCGTCGAAGTCGACGAGTCGCTTGGCCACCGCGTCCGTGTCGCTCAGGTGGTCGGCGAAGACGACGACTTCGGTGCCGGCGGGGAGAGTCGTCCAGTCGGCCATGCGACGCGCAACGTTCTGGTAGTCATCGAGGATTGCGACTCGAGCCATATGGAGCTCCTTGTTGTTGAGTGGGGCGACCCCCCTCAAACTCCCCCAGCAGTCTTGGCGTTGTTGCCGGCAGTCTTGGCGTTGTTGCCGGCAGTCTTGGCGTTGTTGCCGGCAGTCTTCGCTCGTTGCCGGCAGTCTTCGCGTAGTTGCCTGCGGTCTTCGCGTAGTAGTCTGCGGCTGTCACCGGATGTCGTCGCCCCAGCGGTACTCGCGCGTGAGCTCGTCCAGATGGGCCTTCAGGCTCTCGTCGAGACCCTTGTCGACGGCGGCGAGCGCGTCGTCGAGCTGCTCGGGGCGGCTGGCGCCCACGATCGGCGCCGTGACGACGGGATTCTCCAGCACCCACGCGACCGCCATCTGCGTCATCGACATGCCCGCTTCGGTGGCGAGCGGCCGGAGCGCCTCGACGGTCTCGAGCTCGCGCTCGCGCCAGTAGCGATCGCGGTAGCGCGCGCCGGCCGTGGGGTGTGTGAAGCGCGTGCCCGCCATCGGGCCGGCCTCGCGGCGATGCTTGCCCGAGAGCAGGCCGCCCGCGATCGGGTTGTACGGGATCACGCCCAGACCTTCCTCGGCGCACAGCGGGAAGAGCTCGCGCTCGACCTGGCGGAAGAGCAGGTTGTAGCGGGGCTGCACGCAGTCGAAGCGCGCCAGACCGAGGTGCTCGCTGCGCCCGAGCGCGCGGGCGATCTGATACGCGAAGTAGTTCGAGCAGCCGACGTAGCGCGCCTTGCCGGCGCGCACGATGTCGTCGAGCGCCCGCAGGCTCTCGTCCATCGGCGTCGACGGATCGGGATGGTGGAGCTGGTAGAGGTCGACGTAGTCGGTGCCGAGGCGGC
>QHSQ01000202.1 GCA_003221615.1 Candidatus Rokuibacteriota bacterium
GAAGAAATGGCTGACGAAGGAAGAAATGCGGGAAGGCATCGCGGTCTGCCAGTCCCTGCCCGGGCCGCTCGCAATCCAAGTGGGCATCTGGATCTCGTACATCCGTGGTGGCTTCGGGGGGGCATGGGCCGGAGGCTGGGCATTCATCCTGCCGAATTTCATCATCGTCACCGTGCTTGGCGCACTCTACGTTCGGTTCGAAGGGCTGCCGGCCGTGGCCGCCATTTTCTACGGAGTGAGTCCTGCCGTCATCGCGTTGATCCTTCATTCGTGCTACCGGTTGACCAAGCTGGGGATGAA
>QHSQ01000203.1 GCA_003221615.1 Candidatus Rokuibacteriota bacterium
GCCGTCGCGATGGGCATGATCAGCCCTGGTCCCGTCGTGATCACGGCGACGTTCGTCGGCTATCTCGTGGCGGCGCAACGAGGCGGCTCCCTCCTCGGCGGCCTCTGGGGTTCACTGGCTTCGACGATCGGCATCTTCCTTCCGTCGTTCTTGCTCGTACTCATCGTGGCGCCGATCCTCGTTCGGTACCGCCAGAACCCCAATGTGCAGGGCTTTATCAAAGGCGCATACGCCGCCGCTATCGGCACCATTCTTGGGGCCTGCGTTCTGCTGGGCAAGATCGCGATCGGCGATTGGCTGACGGCCCTGGTGGCACTGGGCAGCCTGGTCGTGCTGTTTCGCTGGAAGGTCAGCAATCCCTTGCTCGTCGCCGCCACGGCGATCATCGGCCTCATCGCGTTTCCACTTCTCAAGCCCGAGTGGGTCTTCGTAAAGTAGGACGCCGCCGGGACGGCTGTCACTTCACGACAGTGCCGGTGACCTCCAGGTCGGCGAACTCGGTTACGGAGTCGGCCTTGGTCCACAAGCCGAGCCAGCCATCCGTGAACGTCTTGTCCGAATGATCGAGGAGCAATGTGCCGTTCAGGTAAGCCTGGATCTTCGGCCCGAGCGCGACGACGCGAATCGAGTGCCACGCTCCCAGGCTTGGCTCCGTCACTCGCGCCGAGGCGATCGTGCTCCGCTTCCCGTTCACGAGCATATAGAGGCGAAAGTTGTTCTCGAGCGCGTTGGCGCGGACGAGAAAATAGTTTCGTCCGTCCTTCGCTCGAAAGATGATGCCACCGCTAGCATCCTCCTTGCCAGAGATTGGCCGGAAGCGCACCGACACGTCGACATCAGAGAATTTCTGATCTTCGAGAATGGCAACGGCCCACGGCTGGGTCTCTGTGGTCTGGGCCAGGACCTGTCGCCCGCCCGACGCGCGGCGTCCCCACTGCCCGGCCACGAACTTCCACTTTGGATTCTCGACCCCCAGATCGTATTTCATGGACGTCTTCTCCTCGGCCCTCGCTCCCAATGTTGTCGCCACCATGAGCAGCAGTATCGCGATCATGAGCCGCATCGGTCTTTCCTCCTCTCCCGGATTCAGTCCAGGCGCTCGATGACGACTTTCCAGTCGTCGCCGTGCACCAGTGTCACTTCAGCGACGGGATGGCCCTTGTCGAGGCTGGGCATCGCGCTCACGGCGCGGTATCCGGCATTGGCCTTCACCGCATCGGCGGTCGCCTCGGCGAGCGAGCGTCTCGCCCGATTCATTGCGGCTTTCTGAGCCTGCGCGGCTGCCAGATCGCCGCTATCGCTGATGGTCTCGACCTTGAGCACCACACCGGAGCTGTAGTCGACGATGACTTCCATGAAGGCGTCCGCCGAAGAAGGCCCTGCCTTCGACGTATAGACCGACAGCTGAAAGGCGCCATCGTCGATCTCGTACTTGGCCGATAGCGGCGTTCCCTCACGCGCGCTCACCGCCAGGCCACTTTCGAGCGGCAGCCACGCGCCCTGCAATGCTTGCGTCAAGTTACTGCGACCGTTGACCGAGCCCGTCTCTGCCTGGACGGCAACGGCGGTTGCCATCAAGAGTGTGGACACAACGGCTGCGATCGTAGTGCTACTTCTCATTTCATGCCGCCTCCTCGCATTCGAGATTCGATCACGAGCCGATGATCGTCACGGTTTGACGCGGGTGCTACTGAAGAGTTCCTGACATTCCTGTCAGGTGCGGTCGCGACGCGGCCTCGATATAGTCCTAGCGAGATGCGCGTGCTTGTCGTGGAGGACGAGAAGAAAGTCGCGAGGGCCCTGCGCGAGGGCCTCGAGGCGGAGCACTACGACGTCCGGGTGGCCTCCTCAGGCGAGGAAGGCTTCTTCCTCGTCAACAACGAGCTGTTCGACTGCGTTGTCCTGGATCTCATGCTGCCCCACAGGGATGGGCTCGAGATCCTGGCGACCGTCCGCAAGCGCGGTCTTCAAACGCCCGTCCTGATCCTCACGGCCAAGGACACGATCCACGACCGCGTGCGCGGGCTCGATAGCGGAGCCGACGACTACCTGGTGAAGCCGTTCGCGATCCCGGAGCTGCTCGCGCGCATCCGCGCGCTCCTCCGCCGCGGCCGAACGGATCAGGTGCTCAAGCTGCAGCACGAGGATCTCGAGATGGATCTCGTGACCCGCAAGGTCGCCCGCGCTGGGCAGGCGATTGAGCTCACTGTGAAAGAGTTCGAAATTCTCGAGTACCTGCTTCGCCATGTGAGTCGTGTAGTTTCGCGTGAAATGCTCACGCGCGACGTCTGGCACGTCGCCGCGCGTGCGACCCCGCTGGACAACGTCATCGACGTGTCGATCGCGCGCCTTCGCCGCAAGATCGACGACGCCTTCCCGGTGAAGTTGCTTCAGACGGTTCGCGGAGTCGGATTCGTCCTGAGACGGGAGCGCGGATGAGGATCGGCGCGCTGAGCGTGAGAGCCCGCTTGACCCTCTGGCACGCTGGGGTCCTGACGCTCGTGATTTGCGTTTTCGCAGGCGGTGTCCTTCTCTTCGTCAGGGCCCGCTTGTATCGCGCGCTCGACGACCAGATCCGCGCGGATCTGGCGACCATCGACAGGGTCTATCGCGAGGAGACCGGCGATCTTGGAGAGCTCGCCGTTCGCATGGGAACCCGCTTCGAGGTCACCGAAGGGGCCACCGTGATCTACCGGACGACCGGCTGGCCGCCGGTGGGGACGGCACCGTTTCGCCAGGGCACCATGGCCGACGCCACGCACCGCATCGCGGTCGCCCGCGATGAGGGACCGGTTCGCCAGACGCTGTGGACCCTCGCAGTCATCATGGCTACCGCGATTCCCTGTGCCGTCGGGCTAGCGGTCGCCGGCGGATATCTCCTCGCGGGCCGTATGCTGGCGCCCGTCGGGACTCTGGCCGATACCGCGCGCAAGATCACCGCGGAGTCCCTGAGTGCGCGCCTGCCGGTGGCGAATCCGGGGGACGAATTCGGCCGGCTCGCGGCTGTCTTCAACGACACGTTGGCGCGCCTCGATGCGGCCTTCGAGCAGCTACGCCGCTTCACAGCCGACGCTTCGCACGAGCTGCGCACCCCGCTCACCGCCATTCGCAGTGTCGGAGAGGTCGCGCTTCAGCGATCGCTGAGTGCCGAGGGCTATCGTGAGGTCGTCGGCAGCATGCTCGAGGAGGTCGATCGACTCACGCGGCTCGTCGAGAATCTCCTGCTGCTCACGCGGGCGGAGGCCGGGCGTATTCCGTTGACTCGAGTCACCGTGGATCTGCGTGAGCTCGTCGCCGCCGTTTCGGACGGTCTCCGGGTGCTCGCCGAGGAGAAGGACCAGGACTTGACCGTACAGCTCGCCGGCGGTGTGACAGCGCATTGTGACGCCGGCGTCCTCCGCTTGGGCATCACCAATCTGCTCTACAACGCCATCAAGTACACGCCGCAGCACGGCGTGATCCGTGTCGCTGCCACATCGACGGTGGGCGGCGATGCAGTGATCGAAGTGCAAGACACCGGTCCCGGCATCCCCGCCGCGGACCACCAGCGGGTCTTCGAGCGCTTCTATCGTGCCGATCATGCCCGGTCGCGGCAAACCGGCGGCACGGGACTCGGTCTGGCCATCGCTCGCTGGGCGGTGGAGGCAAACGGCGGGCGCATCGAGTTGGAAAGCCTCGAGGGGCGCGGCACGCTGTTCCGGGTTGTTCTTCCCCGTTCCTGACAAAAACGTCAGGATCCAGAAAGCCGGCGCATGGCTAGACTCCGCACCCAGAAGGAGATGGCCATGACAACCCAGACGATCGACGCGACCAGGACAGGCGAGCCGAGGGAGATCGCGACCACCCTGCTCCAGCTCGGCGCCACGTCATACGGTGGCCCCGCCATCATGGGCTTGATGCAACACGAGCTTCAGGAGCGAAGGAAGTGGGTGTCGAAGGAGCGTTTCCTCGAAGGCCTCGCGGTGGCGAACATGGTGCCCGGCGCGACGGCGACGCAGCTCGGGATCTTCCTCGCGTATGCCCGCGGCGGTTGGTGGAATGCCCTGCTCGGGGGGCTCTGCTTCGTACTCCCGGCGTTCGTCGTCATGCTGGCGCTGACGATCGCTTACGCCAATTTCGGCGTGACGCCACTGGCGCGCGGCGCTCTCTATGGTCTCGGCCCGGTGGTCATCGGTCTGTTCGCGGTGGCGCTCTACCGGCTCGCCAGGATTGCGGCCAGCACCACACTCGAGATGATCATCGGCATCGCCGCAGTGGCTGCATCGGCGACGACCGGTATCGGGATCGTGGCGATCCTCGTCCTCGCGGGCTGTGCTGGGCTGTTCGTCTTCCAGCCGCCGTCCGCGCGGCGCACTCGCTTCGTCGCTGGCCTACTATTTGTCGCCGTGCTGTCCATCGCCGTCTGGGCGTCCACATCCCCGTCCGTCGTGACGGGCTCGGAGTGGACGCCGAATCCGAAGAACCTCGTGCACATCGGGCTCTTCTTCCTCAAAGTGGGCGCGTTCACGATCGGCGGCGGGCTGACGATGATCGCATTCATCCAGGAGCAGGTCGTCGGACAGTTCGGATGGCTGACGGCACGGGAGTTTGTCGACGGGATGGCTCTCGGGCAGCTGACGCCCGGTCCCGTCCTGATGATCGCTGCCTACGTCGGCTACAAGCTCGCCGGGATCGGCGGAGCCGTCGTCGCCGCAACGGCGGCGTTCCTGCCGTCATTCGTGATCATGCTCGCCATACTGCCCGTGCTCAATCGAGTCAGACAGCTGGCCTGGATCAAGGCGATGATGCGAGGGATGGCTCCGGCCGTGATCGGCGTGCTGACCGTTTCATTGGTTCGACTATCTCCGGCGGCCGTCCCAGATCCGGTCGCACTGTTGATCCTGGTTGGGACGCTGTCGGGCTCCCTCGGGCCGAGGTGCCGTCCGCAACAGCTTGCCAAGATGGAAGTGGCAGTGCGCGGCGAGCGGCCGCATGTCGAGCTCGTCGGCCAAGGCCAACGCTTTGCGGTAGTGCGCCTCTGCTCTTTCGACATCGCGCCGATCACCGCGCGAAGCGACTTCGCCGAGCAGGCGGAGACTCCAGGCCTCGTGGCCTCGTTCCTGGTGACGCTGTGCCAGGGTCAGGGCCTCGAGTCCATGACGCGCCGCTTCGTCGAAGCGCCCCTCGATCAGGCAGGCTTCGCCGAGCCACGCCAGTTGCATCGCGCGACCCATGCCCATGGCGCTCATGGTCGTCGCCGATCGCACGACTTCCTCGAGAAGGCTTCGGCCCTCTTGCGGGCGTCCAGAGAGTGCCAACGCGTATCCGAGACGCCCGAGCACGGCCCAGGGCTGAAGCTTCCAGGTGTCGACCACAGCTCGCGCCCGCTCAAGGAGTTCGATGGCTGCGTCGTACTCACCCCGGCCTAGCGACACGGCGCCCAGGCCCGTCAGGGCTTCACTGAGCGTAAACGGATGATCAGCGCCTTCCGCCACGCTGAGAGCCTGCAAGGCTTGCGATCGCGCGTCACCGAATCGCCCCAGGCTCGTGAGGGTCAGCGCGAGCCAGGTCAGCGACCACGGTCGGAAGAGTGGGGACATGCTGGCGACGCCCTCAGCGGATCCCTCGGCGCACCGCGACAGCAAGTCGAGCGCGCGACCATAGTCGCCGATGGCGAAGTGGGCCTGGCCCGTGCGGTACTGAGCCTCGATCTCCAGCTCTCGGTCACCGCTCTCGGCGGCGATCGCAAGCGCGCGATTCCCGACCTCGATCGCTTGACGGTGCTCACCGGCAACATTTCTCAGGCGCGCGCAGATATCCGCGAGGACTCGCCCCAAACGCGCGCGATCACCGAGCCGAGTCGCCAGAACTTCCGCTTCGCGCATGACCGTGAGGACGTCGTCGTAGCGCCCGAGGGGTATGAGTGCGACACGCAGGTCGAGGCGTGTGTCGATAGCCTGTGCGAGCGTTTCGGGTGTCTCCGGCAGCCGCTCGAGTGCACGAAGCGCTTGATGGAATAGCTCCGCCGCCGATCCGTACGAAGATCGAGCGGTTGTCCGTCGTGCAGCCTGCCGAAGGTATCTGGCCGCCTTGTCCCACGCCTCGGCGCCGACAGCGTGACGAGCTAGACTCTCAGCCTCGTCGCCGGGTTGGTTCGACTGCCGGCGCTCCAGCGCTTCCAGAACTCGCCGGTGCAGCGCCCGGCGCCGCTCGTGCAGGAGGCTCGCGTAAGCGACCTCGTGTGTGAGCGCATGTTTGAACGTGTACTCGAGCTCTGGGAACAGGCGGGCCTCATAGAGGAATTCAGCGGCCTGGAGATATGCGAGAGCTCGGCGGAGATCACCTCCCCAGTCCTCGAGGGTCTGAAGCAGGACAACCGGTACGTCCTTCCCGACCACGGCGGCCGCCTGCAACAAACGCTTTGCCTCGGGCGAGAGTCGATCGATTCGCCCGGTCAGCAGCGACTGCACCGTTGCCGGCACTCGGATCGCCGGGACATCCGTCATCAGGCGGTACGCGCCGCGTTCGCCGGCGAGGGCTCCCGTCTCCACCAAGGTCCGCACGGCCTCTTCCAGGAAAAACGGGTTGCCCTCGGTCTGATCGATCAGCAAACGCTTGAGCGGTGCAAGCTCGGCACCGTCACCCATCAGAGCCTGTAAGAGCTCCTCGGCGCTCTCCGGGGGCAGCGGGTCGATCCTGAGCTGACGATAGTAAGTCTTACCAGTCCAGGCGTGACCGTACTCGGGTCGGTAGTTGACGAGAAGCAGCACCGGCGCTCCCGGCAAGCTCTCCACGAGGCTGTCCAGCACAGCTTGCGTCTCCGGGTCGATCCAGTGAAGGTCCTCCAACACGACGATGAGCGGCTGGACCTGGCTCTCGCGGCACAGCAGGCGCTTGATCGCATCAAGGGTGAGCTGGCGGCGTTGTGGCGGCTCCAGGTCCCAGAGGCGATCCCCCTCAGGCAAGGCGTCCATAAGCCAGAGAACAGGAGGAAGCAGATTCTTGAGTGCCTCGTCGAGGGTCAGCAAATGTCCAGTGGCCTTGGAGCGAATCGAGCGGACGTCGTCACGCTCGTCGATGCGGAACAGAGCTTTCAGAAGATCAATCACCGGTAGATAGGCGGTTGCTCGGCCATAGGAAGCGGCGCTGGCCTGGAGGATTCGACAACCAACGGCACGGTGGGAGTGGGTCAGTTCGTGAAACAGGCGCGACTTGCCCACACCCGGTTCGCCCATGACGGCCACGACTTCGCCGCGACCCCGTCTCACCCCTTCTAGTGCTGTCTGAAGCTGCTCCATCTCGGAGTCGCGGCCAACGAAGCGGCTCAAGCCTCGAAGGGTGGAAGCCTGAAAGCGAGTCCTGGCCTGGCCCGCGCCAATCAACTCGAAGACTTCGATCGGCGTGTCCAGACCATGAACCGGTACGGGGCCGAGCGGCTGGACCTGTACGAAGCTCTCGACCAGACGGAGGGTCTGGGCGGTCATCCAGACGGTCCCCGGCGACGCGAGCTGCTCCATCCGCGCTGCCAGATGGGTGGTCTGACCGACCGCCGAGTAGTCGAGGCGGAGGTCCGAGCGGATCGAGCGGACCACCACTTCTCCCGAGTTCAGTCCCACTCGAATCCTGACTGCAATGCCGTGGGTGCGGAACGCCTGATCGGCGTAGGCTTTTACGAGCTCCTGCATCTGCAAGGCCGCATAGCAGGCGCGGACCGCATGGTCTTCGTGGGCTACGGGCGCCCCGAACAGTGCCATGATCCCGTCGCCCATCACCTGATTGACCGTGCCCTCGTAGCGGTGGACCGATTCCATCATTCGCTCGAGAACCGGGTCGAGAAGCTTGCGTGCCTCTTCTGGGTCGCGATCGGCCAAGAGCTCCATCGAGCCCTTCAGATCGGCGAAGAGCACCGTGACTTGCTTGCGCTCGCCTTCGAGCGCGCTTCGCGAGCCGAGAATCTTCTCGGCCAGATACGGCGGTGTGTACGCCTCAGGAGAACGGAACTTCGGCTCGTCGGCCCCCGCGGTCAGCACCCGGCCGCATCCGCCGCAGAACTTCTCGTTGCCCTCGTTGGAGAAGCCGCAGAACGGGCACCGTGTGGGCAGCGGTAGGCCGCATTCGCCGCAGAAGCGGCGGCCCTCGCG
>QHSQ01000204.1 GCA_003221615.1 Candidatus Rokuibacteriota bacterium
TCCTGCCCCTGATGGCCCGCCGTCGACACGATCACGATGATGCTGCCGCGACGCCCGTCGGCGACCATGAGCCGCGCCGCGTGCTTGGTGCACAGGAACGTCCCGGTGAGATTCACGGCGAGCTGGCGATTCCAGCGCTCGAGCTCCATCTCGAGCACGCTCAGGCCGCCGAGGATCCCGGCGTTGTTGACGAGCACGTCGACGCCGCCGAAGCTCTCGCGGGCGCGCGCGACCATCGCCGCCACCTGCGCTTCGTCGGTGACGTCGCAGGTGACGCCGAGCGCCTGGCCGCCGCGGCGCTTGATCGATTCGGCGCACTGCTGGGCGTTCTCGGCGACCTGATCGACGCACACGACCGAGGCCCCCTCGTCGGCCAGCCCCTCGGCGATGCCGCCGCCGATGTTGGGGCTGGTCCCGGTGACGATCGCGACCTTCCCCGCGAGCTTCATCGTCGAGCTCGCGGTCAGGACTTCCGCGCCTGTTCCTGCAGGTAGCGCACGGAGACGCGGCTGAGCGGCACCTGCTCCGGCGCGAGGCCGTCGGGGTTCCGGTACTCGTAAGGCGCGTCGCGGCCGCCGAAGTGCTTGGTCACCACCAGGCGCCGCCACTGGATGACCTCGGCGTCGGTGCCCGAGAGCTTCTCCGGCGCGTCGTAGCGCTGATCGAGCATCACGCGCTCGTCCTGGCGCGAGAAGTTGTACTCGATGATCCACCGGTGCACCGCCCCGTAAAGGAAGCGCTGCCAGAGCCGCTGGAGCGTTCCCTTGGGCCGCAGGCAGTGGTAGTACCAGACCCGCGTGAGGTTCTCTCCGATCGGCACGCACATGCGGGTGTAGAGGTCCCAGGAGAACTCGGTGCGGAACATGCCGGGCAGACGGTGGCCGCCGGCCCACCGCGCGGTCCGCGGCGACGGGATGTGGCGGCGCGCGCGCTCAGCGAGCGGCCGGAAGAGCCAGGTCCAGTAGCGGCGATAGTTCGTCTTCGGCCACCGGCGTCCGTCGGGGTACACGTCGTACTTCGGGCTCTTGCGGAGGTAGTTGCTTTCCCCCACGTCGCCGGCGAAGCCGTTGCCGACGAAGATCGGGTGCTCGCCCTGCGCCCCGCGCGCGATGAAGCCGGAGCGGGCGACGACGAGGGCGTTGCGGTGCACGTAGTTGACGTGGGAGTCCATCGAGTTCTCGAGCGCGACTTCCCAGTTGCAGTGCCAGACGACCTGGCCGATCAGGACGAGTGCGTCGTCGAAGAACTCCTCGGGCACGTCCTCCTCGATCGGCGCGGGCTCAGCATCGCCCATCCACACGAACACGAGCCCCTTGAGCGTGCGCGTCGGGTAGATTCTGGCCTCCGAGCCCGGCTTGCCGCACACTCCCGAGAGCGGTCCCTCGGACAGCACCATCGTGTTCTTGCCCGATTCGTCGAACACCCAGCCGTGGTACGGACACGCCACGGTGCCCCGGTAGTGGCAGTCGCCCTGGCTCAGGCGCGCGCCGCGGTGCGGGCACACGTCCTGGATCGCGACGACGTTGCCGGCGGCGCCTCGGAACAGGCAGATGTCCTCGCCGAGCAGCGAGACCTGCACCGGCTTGCGCCGGCCCACCGCGCGGTCCTTCAAGGCGGGATACCAGTAGTTGCGAAGACCGAGCTTGGGGATCAGAGGCCGGATGTCGCCGCTCAGCTTCGGAATCACGCCGCTCTCGAGCCCGTTGGTCCTCTCTTGCGGTGGTGTCACGACGGTCCCTCCTCTGCGCGTTCGAGGCTTAATATCGCACATCTGCGGAGCCGGACGCCGCCTTCCCCGGAAGGGCGCGGAGTCCCGGGGCGCCTCGGGGCCGCCTGACCAGGAACAATGAATCAGATCGCGATCGGTGATCGCCCTTTCTTCAAAGTGGTGCCGCGACGTGCTAGAGTCGCGGCGTTGCGGTCGGGAGCGAGCTCAGCCCCAGGGAAGTAGCGAAGCAACCGAAGGCGCCACCTCTCCCGGGCCGGCGAACGGGAGGACAGCGCAAGCTCGGTGGACCTGGAAATCCTGATCGAGAACGTGCTGAACGCGGTCACCGCGGGCATCACGATCGGCTGCATCTACGGTCTGATGTGCATCGGCCTCGGGCTCATCTTCGGCATCATGCGGATCGTCAACTTCGCCCAGGGCGAGTTCCTCATGCTGGGCATGTTCGCAAGCTTCTACCTGGTCACCGGGGGCAAGGTGCTCGCCTTCCTTGGTCCGTACTGGGGGCCATTCATCGGTGCGATCTGTGCCGCGCCGGCCGTCTTCGTCGGCGGCGCCGTCCTGCACAAATTCCTGATCTCCCGCGTGTCGGGCCTGCGCACGGCTGGTTCGCTCGATGAGGGCCATTTCGGTCAGCTGGTCGTCACCCTGGGCATCTCGCTGATTCTCCAGAACGGCGGGCAGATCGTGTTCGGCTCCACGCCCGTCGCCGTCCGCACGCCCTTGTCCTCCGAGGCCTACCTGATCGGTCCGGTCTACGGCGCCGCGACGGTGTTCCTGAACAAGGCCAAGCTGATCGCGTTCTTCGTCGCCATCCTGGTCGCGATCGTGCTGTACCTGACCCTCGAATACACGCGCCTCGGGAAAGCGCTGCGCGCCGCGGCGGACAACCCGACGGCCGCGACGTACATGGGGATCGAGGTCGACACGGCCTACCGGATCGCCTTCGGTCTCGGCGCCGGCATCACGGCGATCGCCGGCGGGCTGATGGCCACCTATATCTCCTTCGGTCCGTTCGTCGGCTTCGACTACGTCATCATCATGTATTCCGGCGTCGTGCTGGGTGGGATGGGGAGCATCCTCGGCGCCTTCTGGGGCGGGCTGACGGTTGGCTTCGTGCAGCAGTTCTCGGCGTTGATCCTGCCCCCGCAGCTGCAGAACGCGGCGATCTTCGTCGTGTTCCTGATGATCGTGCTGCTGCGGCCCCAAGGTCTGTTCGGGCGTTCGGCGGAGCGCGCATGAGACAGGGCACCGGCCGCCAGCTGAGGCGAAACCTGACGGCGCTCGCGGTCGTGTCGGTCGCCTACCTGGTGGTCACGCTCTTCGTGGCCAACAGCTACTACCAGCTGATCCTCACCCTGGTACCGGTCTGGGCGCTGTTCGGCGTCTCCTGGAACATCCTGTCCGGCTACGGCGGCCAGCTGTCTTTCGGCCACGCCTCGTTCTTCGGCATCGGCGCGTACACCGTCACGCTCGCCGTCGTCTACTGGAGCCTCTCTCCCTGGCTCGGCATTCTCCTCGGGATGATGCTCGGCGGGTTGGCGGCCATCGCGATCGGGCTGCCGACGTTCCGCTTGCGCGGGCACTACTTCGCGCTGTCGATGCTGGCCTACCCGCTCGCCATTCTCTACGTCCTGCAGTATCTGGGCTTTCAGGAAGTGTCCATGCCCATGCACCGGGAGCATCCGGTGGTGTTCATGGAGTTCAGCGAGCCGCGCCTCTACACGCTGATCGCGGTGTGCCTGCTGGTCGGCGGCGTGGTCGTCTCGCTGGTCATCGAGAGCTCGCGCTTCGGTCTGGCCTTGCTGGCCATCCGGCAGAACGAGCTCGCGGCCGAGGCCGCCGGTATCAACGCCCGCCTTTGGAAGATGCGCTCCCTGGTCGTGTCGGGCATGATGGCCGCCGTTGCCGGCGGCTTCTACGCCCGTGTGCTGGTGGTCGTCACGCCGGATTCAGTGTTCGGCATGCTCGTCTCGGCTCAGGCGGTGGTGGTCACGCTGTTCGGCGGCGTGGCCTCGGTCTGGGGGCCGCTGATCGGTGCCGCCATCCTGGTGCCGCTCGCCGAAACGCTGCAGGCCGAGCTCGGCACCTATTTGCCCGGCATTCAGGGCGTCGTCTACGGCATCGCCATCATCGCGATCATGCTGCGGTCGCCCGACGGACTGTTCTGGACCATCCGCGACCGATGGTTTCGTCAGAAGGCGTCCACCCCGATCCCCGATCTGATGCCCGTGATGACGCCTCCGGCTCGTCCCGCATCCGCTCGCGCGGGCGCGCCGCTGCTGACGGTCGAGAACCTGTCGCGCGCCTTCGGTGGCCTGAAAGCCGTCAGCGCAGTCAGCTTCTCGATCGCCGAGGGTGAGATCCTCGGCATCATCGGTCCGAATGGCGCGGGCAAGACGACGTTGTTCAACGTGTTGAATGGCGTCCTGTCGGCCGACGACGGCTCGGCCCAGCTCGCCGGCCAGCCGATGCTCGGTCGCAAGACCTTCGAGGTCTGTCGCATGGGTGTCGGCCGCACGTTCCAGGTGGTGCGCAGCTTCCCCCGCCTCCCCGTGCTCGACAACGTGATCGTCGGCGCCTACGGCGCCGGCCTGTCGGATCGCGACGCGATCGCGTCGGCCGTGCGGGCGCTGCATCAGGTTGGGTTACAGGATCAGTCGGGTGTGGCCGCCGGCCAGCTCACGAACAAGCAGCTGCGCCTGATGGAGCTGGCGCGTGCGCTGGCCGGCAGTCCGCGGTTGCTGCTGCTCGACGAGACCCTGGCCGGCCTGGCCCGGGAGGAATGCGACAACGTGCTCGAGGTGCTCGCGCAGTTGCGGGAGCAGGGTATGACGATCTGCATCATCGAGCATACAATGCACGCGATGATGCGGCTCGCCGACCGCTTCGTGGTGCTCGACCACGGCCGCGTTCTCGCCACGGGCCTGCCGCGCGCCGTCGTCGAGAACACCTCGGTGATCGAGGCCTACCTCGGCAAGAAATGGCTGGCACGCCAGAATGCATAGGATCGGAGGCGCGGCGTGCTCGAAGTAACAGATCTCTCCGTCGCCTACGGCGGCCTGCGGGCGCTGACCGACGTGACCCTGTCCGTTGCCGAGGGCCGATTCGTCACCCTCGTCGGACCGAACGGCGCCGGAAAATCGACGCTGTTCAAGACGATCAGCGGCGTTGTTCCCCCCGTTTCCGGGATGATCACCTTTGGGGGTGAGAACTTATTGTCGCATCGGGCCGCGGACCGCGCGCATCTGGGCATCGCCCATGTCCCGGAAGGCCGGCAGGTGTTCAAGACGCTGACCGTCCGGGAAAACTTGGAGATGGGCGCGTACCCCAAGACCGGGCGCGCGCAATGGACGAAGACGCTCGACCGGATCCACACGCTGTTCCCGATCCTGGCCGAACGAGCGGGCCAGATGGCGGGCACACTTTCGGGGGGCGAGCAGCAGATGCTGGCGATCGGCCGCGGCCTGGCCGGCGCGCCGCGCCTCTTGATGCTGGACGAGCCGTCGATGGGGCTGGCCCCGAGCGTGGCCGACATGATCTTCGAACGAATCTCCCAGATCCACCGGGAAGATGGGCTGACGATCCTGCTGGTCGAGCAGCGAGTGGCCGAGGCTCTCGAGCGCTCGGATCATGGCTACGTCCTGGAGACGGGCCACATCGTCCTCGAGGGGCCGTACGAGACGTTGCTGGCCGACGATCGGGTCCGCCGCTCGTACCTCGGTCTGACGGAAGCGTAGAGCGGTCTATGAAAGACACCCACACGGGAGAACGATGGCCATGAGCAAGCCTTCGACGTTTGGACGCAGAGCCGCGATCAAGCTGGGCCTCGCTGGTGCCGCCACCGCGCTCACGCCCCGTCGCGCGCGCGCGCAGAACCCGAAAGAGGTGAAGATCGCGCTGGTCGTGCCGCTGTCCGGCCCCTGGGCCCGTCAGGGCATTCTGGAGCAGATGGGCGCCGAGCTGGCGATCGAGGACGTGAACAAGAGCGGTGGCGTCAAGGCTCTCGGTGGCGCCAAGCTGAAGCTGGTCCTCTACGACACCGGGGATAGCGCGGAGAAGGCCAAGAACGCCGCGCAGCGCCTGGTGGCGCAGGAGCCCGACGTGGTGGGCGGCATCGGCTGCTGGCTCTCGAGCTTCACCCTGGCCGTGACCGAGGTGACCGAGCGCGCGGAGCTACCGTGGCTCACGCTGTCCTACTCCGACCTGATCACCGGACGCGGCTTCAAATACATCTTCCAGTCGGCCCCCACCGCGGATGCCCAGGCCACCGCGCTGCTACCGCGGGTCGTCGACCTGGCGGCCAAGGCTGGGAGCGGACGCCCGACGAAGGTGGCCTTCGTCGGCGACAACTCGGCCGCCGTGGTCAGCTTCATGAAGCCCATCCGTTCGCACGTGGCGAAAGATCTCGGCTTGACGATCGTGGCCGATGAAACGTACACGCCGCCGCTGGCCGACGCGACGACTCTCGTTCAGAAGATCCGCTCCGGCCGTCCAGACTTCATCGTCCTCCAATCCACGAACGTCGGCGACGACAAGCTCCTGCTCGACAAGTTCGCGGAGCGCGGGATCACCGCCAGCACGGTTCCGCTGGTCGGTGGCGGCGGCCACTGGACGGTGCCCGAGCTGATGAAGGTGGCGGGCAAGGAGCATCTGGAGGGCCTGATCGTGGGTCTGGCCA
>QHSQ01000376.1 GCA_003221615.1 Candidatus Rokuibacteriota bacterium
GCTGCTGGCCGCCGAGGCGCGGGGCGACGCACCGCTCTACTATACGCAGTGGCGGATGCTCCTGCGCGGCCTGTCGTCGCTGGAAAACTACCGGCGGGTCTACGGCGCCAGACTCGAGCCCAATCTGGTGATCGGCTTCCTCTTGTTCGACGCGGATTCGCCGCGCTCGCTCCGCTACGGCGCCGCGGCCGTCCGCGACTACCTGGCCGCGATCTCCGGGCCCGCCGAGCTCACCGCGCCGGCGCGCATCATCGGCCGGCTCCACGCCGACCTCCGCTACGACGACGAGGCCCAGATGCGCCGCGGCGACTTCGCCGGGCTGCTCGACCGCGTGGTCGGCGAGCTCGCCAAGACCCACGACGCGATCGCGACCCAATACTTCGTGACCTGATGCATCTCCAAGTCGAGCACCGCCTCGCGTTCGTGTACGACACGTTCATCAGCGAGTCGTTCCTCGAGCTTCGCGTACAGCCGAAGACGACTCCGCAGCAGGCGGTTGCGTCGTTCGAGCTGGCGGTCGGTCCGCCGACCAGCGTGCACCGCTATCGTGACTGGAACGACAACCTCACCCACCACTTCACGATCACGAAATTCCACGACCGGATCGAGGTGTCGGCGCGCTCGCTCGTCGAGACCCGCCTGGCGGGCGTGGCCATCGGCTCGCTCACCGAGCGTCCCGCCGCTGACGCGCCCTCGTACACGTTGCGCGATTTCCTCGAGTTCGGGGGCCCGGTGAAGCTCACGCCGACGTTACGCGCCGCGCATCGCGTGATCGGCCTGACCTCGACGGCGCCGATCGGCGAGCAGGTGCTGGCGGTCGGCGCCCACATCCACGAGCGCTTCGAGTACCGGAAGAACGTCACCGCCTATGACTCGACGACCGAGGACTTCCTCAAGATCGGCGGCGGCGTGTGCCAGGACTTCGCCCACCTGATGCTCGGCCTGCTGCGGCTGCGCGAGATTCCCTGCCGCTACGTCAGCGGCTACCTGCACGTCGAGCGCAAGAAGCGCGAGCCTTCGCAGAGCCACGCGTGGGTCGAGTTCCACTCACCGACGGCCGGCTGGGTGCCCTTCGATCCGACCCACAACCGCCCCGTGGACGAGCGCTACGTCGTCGTGGGTCACGGCCGCCACTACGACGACGTGCCGCCGAACAAGGGGATCTACCGCGGGATCGCCAAGGAGAGCTTGAAGGCCGAGGTCGTCACCGAAGTCGTGCCGGGGAACATCGTCTCGACGCTCCGCGAGGAGATCAGCCACATCGATCTCCCGGTCTTTCGCGAGATCCCGGCGCGCCCGCCCGATCGTATCGTCACCAACGTCGCCGACGTCGGCACCCAGCAACAGCAGTAGGCTGCTCAAAAAGGTCCAGCTGCGAGGCGGCGCCCGAAGGCTGCGCGCGAGGCGTACTCGCTGTACGTTGAGCGCGCAGCCGAGGACGCCAACGAAGCAGATGGGCCTTTTTCAGCAGCCTACGCGACCTGGCCCTGGATGCGGCGGCGCAGCTCGAGAGGCTCGCGCACGCGGTGGAAGATCTCCCGAACGCCGCCGGTGCCGGTGAGCGTGATCGAGCCGTAGTCCAGGAGCCGGCCGCTCAGGCTCTGGTCGACCGAGAGCGCCTCGACTTGCCGCAGGAGCAGCTCGAGCGTGCGTCGCCGGACGAAGCCGACCTTGACGATCATGCGCTTGTTGGTCACGCCGAGCTCCGTGGTCTTGTACGCGATGAATGGCGGGATCAGCATGAGCGCGCCGAGGAGCAGGACGACGAGGCCGGCGACCGGCACCGTGGGAAACGCGATGAGGACCGCGATTCCCACGATCAGCACGAAGATGGCCCGCGCGAAGATGATCCAGTGCAGCGCGGTCCGATAGACGACGCGCTCGTCGGCGAGCAGGGTCTCGTCGATGTAGCTCACTTCTCGGGTGTCGGCACGCCCACGGCCCACAGATAGCCGTCGGGGTCTTCGACCATCACCTCGCGCCAGCCGTGCGCCTTGGTCGTGGCCGGCTGAATGACGGTGACGCCGCCGTCTCGCGCCCGCCGCTCGACCGCGTCGGGATCGATGCCGAGCACGCGCAGCTCGGCGCCGAGCCCGCGGCGCTCGCCGCGCGTGAGCGGCGCGTACCAGGGATGCTTGTCGTACGTGTGATCGGCGTGGAGCATCATCTCGACGCCGCCGACGTTGATGGCCGCGAAGTCGGGATCGGCGTAATGGATCGTCGCGGCGAAGATCTTCGTGTAGAACCCGGCGGCGCGTGGCACGTCGCGGACGAGCAGGTTCACGGTGAAGGTCGGCAGCTCCCGCCCATAGCGGGCGGCCGGCATCCAGGGATCGCCGGTCCGCTGCTTCACCGCGGCCCGCCCGGCCGCGCGAACACCGACCGGCCGGCCGTCTGCTGCCGCGGTTGCTTCACGGTCATGGTCAGCTCGTAGGTCACGACCTCGACGGGATGGGCGTTGAACACCGCGACCCAGACGCCGAAGCTGTCCCGGCCGAGGTTCGGGATCGTCACCCCCGCGGTCGGAATCAGCTTGGGATCGGAGCGTCCACTGAGGCTATCCCGCACGCTCAGATACCAGGCCCGGTCCGAGGGCACGTCGGCCGACGTGAGCCGGATGTCGACGTCGCGCGGTGTCTTCAGCTTGCCGCTCTTGGCGTAGAAGAACCGGGTGGTCATCGGCTCCAGGGTCACCAGGAAGCGCCGCTCCGCCCCGCGATCCTGAGGGTCGGTCAGCTGAACCGAGTCATCCTGCGCGTCGCCGATGGCCCTCGTCGGGTGCGACACCAGGGTGGTGGAATCGTCGTGCTCGACGATGCCGGCGTCGGCCCACATCCCGGGCGTCGGAACGGCCACCTGGATCACGTCGCGCACGAACGACGCGTAGGTCTCGCGCAACCGGCCGTCGTCCACCAGAAGCTCATAGAGCTTGCGTCCGAGCCGCTCGGGGTCCACTCCGACGTCGGCGACCGCGCGGTCGAAGACCGTGCGCATGAACCCGGGGCAAACGTTTTCGACGTGCTCGAGCAAGAGGAAGTAGCCCCCCGCCAGCTGTCCCTCGTCGTGGTCCTCGGCGGTCCGGATGTGAACGCTCAAAAGGTACGGGAACCGCCCGATCTCCGCGCGCAGCGCGTGAGCCCAGGCGAGCCCCGACGGCTTCCACTGGCTCCACGCCGCATACCCGGCGGCCCACCAGCGAACGCTGGTTGCGCGCTCGTCGAGTGGCGGCGGGGCCAGCGCGTTGGGAACGGAGCTCCGCGGGGTCACGGCGGGGGCCGGCTCCGGCTCTTTCGGCCGCTCCTTGATGGGCTCCGACGGGGGCGCGGGCGCCGCAGGCTTCTCGGCCATCGTGATCGAAAGCCGGCCGCGCGCCGCGGCGTTCATGAGAGTCCGTCCGAACACGCGGACCACCGCGGCATCGAGCTGCGCCCAGCGCTCGTCGGTCAACGTATCGCGCTCGTGCATGAGGGTTAGCAGATCCTCGTACGGCTGGATCTCCTCCAGCACGTTCTGCGCCGTGAGGCCGCGGCCCTCGATGCCGGCGCGGGAGAACCGCACGCGAAGCTGGCTCGCCTTCTCCTGACACTCGAGGAGCGATGGAAATCCGGGATCGTCCATGTGAGTGATGGCGAGCACGCGCGTCAGCACGCCGATCGCTCGCTGCACGGCCGCCTTGAGGGCGGCGATCTGCGTCTCGTCGCCCGAAGACAACGCGGGTTCGGCGGCGGGCTGCTCGCCGGAGGTCGCGTGCCACGTGACCTCGAAGAGGCGCTTGGGCTCGGGGAAACCCTTCAGCGGGTGGAGCCCCCGATCCACATACTCCACGACACCGCCGCCGTCCGATTTTCGGAGCTCGATACGGCCGGCGACGTAGCGGGTCGACTCCGCGACGAGGATCTGGCCGGGCCCGGCAGCGGCACAGATGCGCGCGGCCAGGTTCACGGTGCCGCCGATGTAATCGCCGTCCTTCTGACGGATCGGCTCGCCGGTGTTGATCCCGATGCCGATCGCGATCCGGGGGCCCGCCTGGTTACTGTACTTCTCGGCCACGGACTTCTGGATCCCGATCGCGCACAAGATGGCGCCGCGGGTGGCCTTGAAGGCGACCATGAAGCTGTCGCCCTGGGTCTTCACGACGTCGCCTCCGTACGCCTCGAGGTGGCTGCGGACGATGAAGTCCTGCTCGCGCACGAGGTCGTTGGCAACCTCGTCGCCCAGCTCTTCGGTGGTGTCCGTGAATCCACGGATATCACTGAAGAAAATGGTGATGGTGTCGGCCACCGACACTTCGGGCGTAGCCCGGGGACCACTACTTTCGCCGTGCGCGTTTTCGTTCATTCCGGCGGCGTTTCAGGCGGCACTAAAAATAGTAGCCGATGCGCCGAGAAAACGAGGCGCCTTTCAAAATGCCGTTTTACGGCGCTATCTTCGAACGACGCGGCGCGCCTTGAGATCGAAGCGGGGCAGGCTGCGGACCGGCACCGCAGCGACCTCCAACCGGATCCCGAGGCTCGCCCGGAGCGCTTCACGCACGCGCGGCACTCCGGAGGCGTCGTCGAGCTCGACCAGGACCCGAATCTCGTCGAGCTCGCCATCCCTGAAGACCTCGATCTGGAACTCCTCGATCGTGGCGAAGCGCCTCACGACCCCCTCGATGGCCGCCGGGAAGACGTTGACGCCACGGACGATGAGCATGTCGTCCAGACGGCCGAGGATACCGCCTGGAAGGCGCCGGAAGCTCCGGCCGCACGGGCAGTTGCCGTCGGCCAGCCGCACCCGATCCCCGGTCCGGTAGCGGATCACCGGTGAGCCCACCCGGCCGAGGTTTGTCAGGACCAGCTCGCCGTCGGTCGCCGGCTCGGCCGTCACCGGATCGATCACCTCCAGGATGAACTCCGACTCGTTGACGTG
>QHSQ01000377.1 GCA_003221615.1 Candidatus Rokuibacteriota bacterium
TGCAACGATGCGCCCGTCCGCTGGTGTTTGCACGGTGCGCGGATGGGGGCTGTTGTTATGGAGAGATTGATGCGGGCGGGTGGCGTTGTAGTACGCGAGGTAACTGCGCAGCAGACGTCAGAGATGCCGTTGATCACGATGACCTGATCGAGGCATTCCCGTCGAATCGACTCGATGACGCGCCGGCGAAGGGATTCTGCCAGGGCGCTCGAGGGGCAATGAGGATCTCGCTCATCCCCAGGCCTTTCATCCGCCGTGCGAACACGTCGTCGTAGATGGCGTCTCGATCGCGGAGCAGGTACTTGGGCGCTGTCTCTTCTGGGAAGCTCTCGACAAGCTGTTGAGCGGCCCAGGCGGCGGTGGGGTGGTCGGTGACGTTGACGTGGACGAGTTCTCGACGGTCGTGGCGAAGGATCAGGAATCCGAAGAGCAAGTGGAAGGTGAGGGTCGGGACGACGAAGAAATCGACGGCGACAATGTCGCGAATATGCGCCTCAAGGAACGTGCGCCACGGCGCGGATGGCCGCGTCAAGAGGCGCCGCATGTACTTGGCAACGGTGAGCCCGGCGACCTCATAGCCGAGGAACCGGAGTTCAGCTTGGATCCGGCGCCGGCCCCAGGTTGGGTTCTCTCGGGCCATGCGGCGGATCAGCGTGCGGAGTTCAAGATCGAGCGGAGGGCGACCCGCTGAGCGGCACCGAGACTTCCAGCGCCAGTAGAGCTGGAAGCCTTGGCGGTGCCAGGCAAGGACGGTCGCGGGCTGAACAATGAGGAGGCTGGCCCGCCAGCCGGCCCACAACTGTGAGAGCCCGACCCAGAAGATCCGGTCCCGCCGGCGGAGCCGGGGGCGGCCGACTGATCGCTGCAGCACCGCCAGTTGATGACGGAGGACGACATTCTCCAGCGAGACGGCGGCTGAGTTGACGAGGAGGGCGCGGACGAAGGCCCAGACACCGAGGACGAGCATCATCACAGCTCCCGGTCGCGAGGGATGAGGCTACGCCCCAACTCTAGCTGCAAGCGTGCCGCCGGGTCGTCCAAAGTCAGTCACGATAGGCCGAATGGAGTTCTTGACCGGGACACGTCGTCAGCACCGTCGTCGTCGTGAGACCGGGAACGGCGAGCTGCTGAACCGTCGCGTTGCGAAGCCCCATCGCCAGCGCGGTCAACACGATCACGGTATATTGACGGTCCACGAGCGCGGTCGAATCTCCGTCGATTGCGATCCCCGCGATCGCTGCCGCGACCAGCAGCGCAGCCTCACACGTGGCGCAGAGGAGAAGCCAGCGGCGCCAAAATGGGCCGGCGACGCCACGACCGAAGTAACCGCCGAGCACCGCGCCGCTCAGGAATGCGGCCAGCGCGATGATCGAGCTCGCGACCGATATGCCCGGCGCGCCAACAGCGGCGAACGCGAGGAAGGCAACGTTGCCCGTCATGTTGGCCGTGAAGATGTGGCCGAGCCCCAGGAAGCTGACGGCATCGACGATGCCGCTGACCGCCGTCAGCACGAGGAGCCCCATCGACAGGCGGTCGTAGAGCGCCGCCCGGCTCCCCGGAGGCGCACTCATGACCCGAAGGACGCAGCCCGGCGACTTACCATGCGGCCATCATCACCGCCAGGAAGACGATGGTCATGGCGCGGCCGCCGTCGACGCTTCAACGCCAGGCCGACCGCGAGGATCGCGCCGATGACGACGACTGGTGTCGCCAGGGACAGGAGCGGCACCGGAGCCTCGCGGGCGACGTTACCGAGCGCGTAGCCGGCGCCCGTCCACCCCCCCGCCCATGCGAGCGCGCTCGCGATTGCGATAGCGCTGTAGCGCCTCGGCCTCAAGCGCGCCGCCCCCGCCATGCCGGCCGCGATCGGGTTCAGTTCGGGAACGAATCGGCCGCCGAACAGAAAAGCTAACTGATGATCACGGAAGCGCCCCTCGGCGTGGTCGACATACTCTGCCGATCGTCGCAGGAGCCGAGCCGCCGTTCGGAGCGCTTCTCGCCCCCGCCAGCGACCGAGGCCATACCAGATGGCGTCCGCCACGAGTGCCGCGACCACGGTCACCAGGATCGAGGGGACCATGCCCGTGCCGGCATGAGCTGACAGCGCGCCAGCGGCCACCAGCGATGGCACGACTGGAAGCGGCACTCCAGCCTGGTTCGCCAGGACGGCGGCGAAGAGCAGAGAAAACGCGTGCGCAGTCATAACGCTCTTGGGACGACGGGCAGGGACGATGAGTTGCGCTTGAGCCCTGAATTCACTGATTTCGAGGCGGAGATCACCGTCGTTTCGCTGTAACGACGCTCCCGCGGACAGCCTCTAAACGGTGGGAGGCTCGCACTTGCTGCTCGTGTCTGTCGCCATCATCGTCGTCACGTTCGCCGCGCTCGAGTGGCGCGAAGCACACGGGCTGGAGCACGCACGGGCGCGCCGTCGGCGGCGCAGATGGCCCGCCGCGGGCCCTCCTGCGCGTTATTGCGGAAATCCTGTGCCCGAGATCTGCGATTCGCCGCTAGCGGCTCCAAGACAGCAGAACAGGAGAGGGAGATGAGCAATACGATTCGTGCCCGCTTGGGTGTCATCGTGGTGGCGGGGCTCTTCGTTACTGCACTGGCGGCTTTGTCCGGCTGCACCACGCTGCGCGGACAGGACGCGGACACAGAGCAGCTTCTCGCGAAGGCCGGGTTCCAGAAGCGAAACGCCGATAGCCCCGAGCAGGCGCGCAACCTCGCCTCGATGCCGCCGTTCAGGCTCGTGGCGCGCGGCGTGGGCCGTGACGTGGCGTACACCTACGCGGATCCGGTGAGCTGCCACTGCCTCTATATCGGCGGGCCCCAGCAGTACGTGGAATATCAGCGCCTGGCGACGGAACGGGAGATCGCGGAGGGCGAGCTATGGGCCGAGAACGACGGGATGGACTGGGGGCTGTGGGGAGGGTGGTTGCGATGAGAATTCATCTGGCGCTCGTGCTGGCTCTGCTCGCCCTGGCATCCCCCTCACGGGCTGCGGACTGGGACGGATGGTTTCACGTGAGCTGGGAGCCCGAGCCGGAGGGCAAGACGCCGACGCCCAGAATCGAAGGGTTAGTCCGGAACGATTCGCCGTACCGCGTGACCGACGTCCAGCTCGAGGTCGAGGGGCTCAGCGCCGACAAACGTTCGGTCGGCCGGCGCGTCGTGTGGGCGCTCGGGGACATCGACTCGGGTCGACAGTCGTCATTCGTCATCGAGGCGATGCCCGGGGCCGTTACCTATCGGATCAGCGTCAGCGCGTTCGATGTCGTGTCGGCTGACCCGACGCACTGACCCAGGCCCGGCGCGCCCTGCCTGCTTGGAATCGACGTGCTGCCGCTCGTCCACGCCGAGCTTCGCCACCACGGGGTTTCGCCAGCCGGCGGCGGGAAAGTGCTCAGGGCGGACGCCGATCACGGGCCGCATCGCCCCGAGCGCTGACCCAACTCCTCGCGCACCGATCCCCGATCGATCTCGCCGCGGCCGTAGCGCCCACTTCAGCGAAACCCGCTGACCTCGCTCGGCATCCTAGAGGCAGGAGGTGCGGTGACATGAGCACTGGGGCGGCGACGGATTACCTTTCGGACAGCCCGTATGTCGCGCGCGCATACTGCCCCGGTTGTGAGCCCGATGCCGACCCGAGCCAGGACATTCTCGACGTGCGCTGGTGCGAATCGCACTCTCCGGCGCGAGATGGCGCCGACGACGACGTGGTGAGCGCTTCCGCGTACCTCTCGGGGAGCGCTGAGGCGGGCGGCGACGACAACCGGCGCTGGTGCGACATACTCCACGGCCGCCGCTAGAGGCGGCCTAAAACACTGTGCAGGCGCGGTAGTCGCGACGCCACCCCGTCGTCTCGACGCTCTTGTGACGACGGCCCGGCGGGGTCAACGGTAACGTTCGCCGCCTCCGCGTCGTCCCAACGCCAGGTATAGAGCGGCGTTCGATGATGTCTATCTGCGGCTCGCGAGGGAATGGCGGCTGGCCGAGCAACAGCGGTAAGCTGCCGAAGACGTAGGCGATGGGATTGAGGCAGAGCGCGTCGTGATGACAACCGACATTCAAGGGCGTCACAAGAGCCAAGAAAGCGAGACGCAGTGAACAACAGCGCGATCACGCCCCAATGGGGCGGGCCGACCGCGGACGCGACACGCGGCTGCCGCCCGTGGTCGTCGGCGGCCTTGCCGAGAGCAAGGTTCGCCGCGTGACCGCGTTCATCGAGAACAATCTGCACCGAGAGCTTCGGCTCGAGGAGCTCGCGGCAGTCACGCACATGAGCCGGTATCACTTCGCGAGGCTCTTCAAGCGGGCCACGGGTGTATCGCCACATCGCTTCGTTGTGCGCCGCCGGATCGACGCCGCGACCGCTCTGCTGACCGAGTCCACCTCCGCCATCAGCTCGATCGCGCGCGCGGTGGGGTTCAGGACCGCGAGTCATTTCGCGACGACGGTTCGGCGCATCACGGGCATGACGCCGAGCGCGTATCGAGCGCGCAGAGCCGTCGCCGAGCCGCCAGTCGAGACGCCGCCCGTCGTCGCCGCGGACGCAGACGAGAAGATTCCCACCCTCCCAAAGTAGATTGCTCCCGTCGAGGGCGCCCCGGTCATGAGGGCTGTCACCGCTGCCCGGAGAGCAGCATCTATAAGGCATGAACGTTACCGCGCCGACGGTGGGCCCAGCGACGCCGAGCATATTCGCGCCGGTATCCACCCCGGCGTTTGCCATTCGCGACCTGTCGTTCCTGGTGCTCGCGATCGTGACGTTCATCTTCATCGTCGTCGCGGGCGTGACGGTCTACGCGATCATCCGCTACCGGCACCGCCCGGGAGACGACCGTCGCGACCCGCCTCAGGTGTACGGCAGCACGCAGATCGAGCTGGCGTGGACCGTCGTGCCGTTTCTCATCGTGATCATCCTGTTCCTGACGACCACCCGGTACATCTTCGCCATCGAGCGGCCGGCGGCGACGCGCGACACGGTCGAGGTCACGGTGGTGGGGAACCAGTGGTGGTGGGAGATCCGCTATCCGCGGCTGGGGATCGTGACGGCTAACGAGCTGCACGTCCCGGTCAGCGACGCCGCCCGGCCGACGCGCACGTTCATTACGCTCCAGTCCGCCGACGTGATTCATAGCTTCTGGATCCCGCAGCTCGCGGGCAAGACCGACGTCATCCCCGGCAAGACCAACCGGACCTGGGTCGAGCCGCGGACGCCCGGCACGTACGTCGGGCAGTGTGCCGAGTTCTGCGGCGTGCAGCACGCGTGGATGCTCCTCAGGGTCACCGTGCACCCGAGGGACGAGTTCGACCGGTGGGTTGCGGCGCAGCAGGCGGTAGCGGCTGAAGTTCCCGAAAGCCGGACGGGGCGTGATGTGTTCACGTCCGTCGCGTGCATCAGCTGTCACACGGTCAGGGGCACGCCGGCGAACGGCGTCTTTGGGCCGGATCTCACCCATCTGATGAGCCGC
>QHSQ01000378.1 GCA_003221615.1 Candidatus Rokuibacteriota bacterium
GCCAAGGTCGCGTACGAGGGGGGTATGTCGCTTTCCGACGCGGCGCTCGAAGGCGTCCGTGTGCGTCGGCGAGCCCTCTTCATGACCTCGTTCGCGTTTATCCTGGGCTGCGTGCCGCTGTGGACCGCCGCCGGTGCCGGCGCGGTTGGACGCCGGATCCTCGGCACCGTCGTGATCGGCGGGATGCTGACCGACACGCTCATCGCCAGTCTCTTCATCTCGGTGAGCTTCTATGTCAGTGAGCGCTTCCGCCGGTCGCCGCAGGCCGCCGCCGGGCCGGTATCCGTTCCGGCGCCTATTTCCGGCGGCGCCGGCGACGAGCCTTCGGCGGGTGGATCGCGCCCGTGAGACCCCGGGCTTCCGCCTGGATCGTCGTCGCGGCGGCGGTGCTCGCCGGCTGCGCGATCGGCCCGGACTACAAGCGACCTGCCGTGATGGAGCCTCAGACGTTCCGAGGGCAGGCCACGGCGGAGGCCGCCTCACTCGCCGACGCGGCCTGGTGGGAGGTCTTTCAGGACCCGGTCCTGAAGGAGCTGATCCGCGAAGCGCTGCGCAACAATTACGACGTGCGGATTGCTGCCGCTCGCGTGCAGGAGGCGCGGGCAGGTTTCGTCGCCACGCGGTCGGATCAATTCCCGTCACTCGACTACAGCGGCGCCGCCGGGAGGAGCAACGCGACCCCGGGCCTGGTGGGTAGCCTGGGACCACAGGCGCCGACCACCAGCAACTTCTACTCCCTCACGCTGGCCATGTCGTGGGAGCTCGACATCTGGGGCCGCATCCGTCGCGCGACCGAAGCGGCACGCGCGACCCTCCTGGCCACCGAGGACGCCCGGCGCGGCGTGTGGTTGACCCTCGTCAGCGACCTGGCGCAGGCGTACTTCGAGCTCCTGGCTCTCGACGTCCAGCTCCAGATCGCCCGCAACAGCACGGACGCCTACCAGCGAACATACGATCTGTTCCTCGATCGCTTCCAGCTGGGTGTCGCCTCGAAGCTCGAGACGGCTCGGGCCGAGGGCGCCCTCGGCGGGGCGCAGGCGACCATCCCGCAGTTCGAGAGCAACATCGTCGCCAAGGAGAATCAGATCGCCATTCTGCTTGGTAAGAGCCCCGGCCCGATTCTCCGGGGGACGCCGATGTACGAGCAGCCCGTCGTGCCGGTCGTGCCAGCGGGTTTACCGTCGACCCTCCTGACGCGGAGGCCCGATCTTCGCCAGGCGGAGCAGCAGCTCGTGAGCGCCAACGCTCGCATCGGAGCCGCCAAGGCCGAGTTCTTCCCGAAGTTCAACCTGACCCCGCTGATCGGTACGGCGAGTCCCGAGTTCTCGGCTCTCACCGGCGGCAGCGCGACGATATGGGCCGTCGCCGGCACGCTCACCGGGCCGCTGTTCAACGCGGGCCGCACCCTCGGGAACTACCGGGCGACGGTGGCTCAGTGGGATCAGGCCAAGCTTTTGTATGAACAGGCCGTGCTCACCGCGCTCCGGGAGGTCTCCGACGCCCTCACCGCGCTGAGCAAGTTGAGTGAGGCCGAGACAGGGCAAGACCGGTCGGTGAAGGCGCTCGCGGACGCCGTCGACCGCGCGACGGATCGTTATCGCCAGGGGCTGGCCAACTACTTCGAGGTGCTCGAGGCTCAACAACAGCTCTACCCGGCCCAGAACACGCTCGCGCAGATTCGCCGCGACCGTCTCCTCAGCCATGTTCGCCTCTACAGGGCGCTGGGGGGCGGCTGGAGCCTGACCGACGCTCAGTGGCAGGACCAGGCCCAGCCGTAGGAGATAGCCAAATGAGATCCGAACGTAGCGTCGATGCCTGACGCTCTCATCCAGTACGGCGTGGTGGTGCTCTTCGTCTGGGCGTTTGCCGTGCAGGCCGGGATGCCACTTCCAGCCGTCCCGATACTGGTCGGAGCCGGCGCTCTATCCGGCTCCGGCCGGATGAACCTTGTCCTGGCTATCGTTGCGGCGATGGGCGCCACCCTCGGCGCCGACGTGCTCTGGTATTTACTGGGTCGGTCCCTGGGGACCCGAGTGCTCGCGACCGTGAGCCGTTTCTCCCTCGACCCGGACTCCTTGATCCGGGAGGCGAAGGAGCGGTTCGTTGCGCATTGCGCGCGGTATCTGATACTGGCCAAGTTTCTGCCCGGCGTGAACCCGCTCGCGGCCGGACTCGCCGGCGCGGTGCCAATCCCCCGGCCCCCCGTGACCGTCTCGTCACACACATTCGCCTCTACACAGCCCTGGGGGGCGGCTGGAGCCTGCCCGACGCTCCGTGGACGGATCAGGAGACTCATTGATGGCTGCGCGTGATTTGCAAATCGATCCCCAGGAATTCAAGGGCAGCCGCTGTCTCGTGACGGGCGGTACCAAGGGTATTGGACAAGCGGTCGCAGTGCGGTTGCGCGAAGGCGGCGCGACGCTCCTCACAACCGCTCGCAGTCAGCCGGGTGATCTCGCCGATCCGACCTCATTTGTCGCGGCGGATATCACCACCGCCGAAGGCTGCACGGCGATAGCCGACGCAGTTCGTAAACGCCTCGGCGGCGTCGACATCGTAGTCCATGTCGTCGGCGGCTCGTCGGCGCCGGCCGGCGGGTTCGCCGTCCTCGACGACAACGAGTGGCAGCGTGCCCTCGATTTGAATCTGTTCCCGGCTGTCCGGCTGGATCGCGCACTCTTACCGGCGATGCTCGCCCAGGGTTCTGGCGTGATCGTGCATGTCACTTCGATCCAGGCAGCGATGCCGCTGCATGAAGCCACGCTCGCCTATGCGGCGGCGAAGGCCGCGCTGGGGAATTACAGCAAGGGGCTGTCCAAGGAGGTGAGCCCAAGGGGCATTCGCGTGGTTCGGGTTTCACCCGGCTGGGTCGAGACAGAAGCGGCCGTGGATCTGGTCAACGAGTTGGCGGCCAGCAAGGGCACTGACTACGAGGGTGCCCGCAAGGCCCTGATGCAGTCGCTCGGCGGCATCCCGATCGGGCGCCCGGCCCAGCCGAGAGAGGTTGCGGACCTCGTCGCTTTCCTGGTCTCGCCGCGCGCGGCGTCCATCACCGGTGTGGAATACGTCATCGATGGCGGCACGGTACCGACAGTCTGATGACCCCGAGTGAGAAAGTGAGCGGACCCCGAGGAACGGCGGCGCGGCCGGGCGGCTTCGCGGAGCGCTTCGCAAAGGTCAACGGCGTGCGGCTGCGCTATCTGGTCGGCGGGCAGGGCAGCGCCGTCGTCCTGTTGCATGGCTATGCGGAGACCGGCCACATGTGGCGCCCGATCATGCCGTTGCTCGCCAGGCATCACACCGTCGTCGTGCCCGACCTGCGCGGCGCCGGCGGCTCGGCCAAGCCGGAGTCTGGATACGACAAGAAGAACATGGCCGTCGACATCCACGAGCTGACCGCATCGCTCGGGCTCGATCGCGTTCGTATCGTCGGCCACGACATCGGACTGATGGTGGCGTATGCCTATGCCGCGCAGTTCCCGGAGGCCACCGAGCGAGTGGCGTTGATGGACGCCTTCCTGCCGGGCATCGGCGAGTGGAAGAACGTGTGGCTCTTGCGCGATCTGTGGCACTTCCATTTCTACGGAGACGTGCCACTGGCCCTGGTGAAGGGACGCGAACGCATCTACCTGGAGCACTTCTGGAACGACTTCGCCGCCGATCGGAAACACTCGGTGCCAGAGGCCGACCGCCGGCTCTACGCTCGGGCCTATGCGCAGCCTGGGGCCATGCGGGCGGGCTTCGAGTATTTCCGCAATTTCGAGCGCGACGCGGAGGACTTCGCCCGAATGGGCCGCACTCGGCTCTCCATGCCCATGCTGGTCCTCTCGGGCGAGAAGGCGGGCGGCTCGTTCCTCATCGAGCAGGCCAAACTGGTCGCCTCCGACGTGCGCGGCCAGATCGTCAAGGGCTCGGGCCACTGGTTGATGGAGGAAGCGCCGGATACCGTGATCCCGGCCATCAGCAACTTCGTCGCCTGATCGGGTGATCGTTGATCCTGGAGCCGCCCTTTGTGGTCGCGCAGCTCATTGTCCTGGCGATCTTCGCCGTGCTCTGCCTGAGCGCCGCGATCAAATTCCGCCCCGCCGTCTCGGCTGCGACGTAGGGCGCGTGGCAAATGGCACGGTCGTACAATGACGGCGTGGCGGACACTGAGGTCCTGGGCGGCATCGTCAGCACTGTAGCGGCGCGGGCTCGCGCGATGACGCCCGAGTTCGACCCAGGCTGGTTCCTCGAGGGTCTCTCTGGGCAGCTCCAGGGATTGATCCCCCACGACCGGCTGACGATCCTCTACCTCGACGAGGGAGGACGCACCGTCTCGGTCTTCGCGGAGCATACACGCGGCGATGCGCCGCGAGGCAATGGCCGCTATACTCTCTCTCTGGCTCACGCGAGCCGGTATTCCATCGCCGAAGCCGTCTCGTCCAGTGTCGTAGCGGGGCAAGCCGAGCTCGTCCTGGACGTACAGCGCGATGCCCGCTTCATGGCGGGGGCGGCCGTCCCCGGCGTCGTACAGGCGGGGCTGCGCGCATGGATGGCGCTGCCCCTCATGGGCGTCGAGCGGGTCATCGGCGCACTCATCGTGGGCGATACGGTCCCGGATGTCTACACCGAGGCTCACCTCGCGACCGGCCGCCAGATCGCGGACGTCATCGGTCCCGTCATCGAGAGCATCGTGCTCGTGCACACGGAGCGCCGGCGGCGGCAGCGGCTGCGAGTCGTGCCGGAGGTGGCGCGCGTCCTCGGCACGAGCCTGAACGTGGCCGAGATCTTCGACCGGCTCGCCGCCGCGGTCCGGCCCGTCCTCGACTTCGACATCATGGCCACTTCCTTCGTCGAGTCCGCCAGCATCGAGCCTTGGCTGCACATCACCGACGGCCGGCCGGTGCCGGAGCGCGGCGACCGGTTCGAGGACTTTTCGTTCACCGCCCGCCTGCTGTCCGGTGAGCCGGTGTTGATGCGCGAATGCGAGAGCGAGCTCGACGCCACGTATCCGGCCGACCGGAGAGTCCTCGAGGACGGGATCCGTTCGTTCGTCGCCGTGCCATTGATCTTCGGTGACAAGGTGGGTGCGCTCCTCGGCTTCGCCAAGCGGCAGCCCGACTGTTTCGATTCGAGCGATCTCGAGGTCGTCGAGGAGATTGCCCAACACGTGGTCGTGGCCATCCAGCACCAGCGGCTGGCCGAGGAGCAGCGCCGGCTCGCGATT
>QHSQ01000019.1 GCA_003221615.1 Candidatus Rokuibacteriota bacterium
GACACGCATCTCCTCGCCCTTCGCGAGCTCGGCGCCCGGATCACCGTGGACGACGCGTACTACCGCCTGGAGCTCGCGGGCCGGTTCCGGGGCACCGAGGTCTTCCTGGACGAGGCCAGCGTGACCGGGACGGAAACCGCGGTCATGGCGGCCGCCACCGCCGACGGGAGCACTCGCCTGCTGAACGCGGCCTCCGAGCCCCACGTCCAGGGGCTCTGTCATGCCCTGAAAGCGATGGGGGCGCGCATTCGAGGGATCGGCAGCAACGTCCTCGAGATCGACGGCGTCCGCGAGCTTCGGCCGGCCCGACATCGGGTCGGCCCGGATCACATCGAGGTCGGCTCCTTCGTCGCGGTCGCCGCGATGACCGGCGGTGCCCTGTGCGTGCGCGAGGCGTCGCCCGACCACCTGCGCATGATCCGGCTGGTGTTCGCGCGGCTCGGTGTCGAGACCCACGTCGAGGGAACGAGTCTTCTCGTGCCCGCATCGCAGAAGCGGGTGATCGTGTCCGACGTCGACGGCGGCATCGCGAAGGTCGACGACGCCCCGTGGCCCGGTTTTCCGGCCGACCTCACCCCGCTGGCGCTGGTGCTCGCCACCCAATGCGAAGGCACCGTGCTGATCCACGAGAAGCTCTTCGAGAGCCGGTTGTTCTTCGTCGACAGCCTGATCGCGATGGGCGCGCGCATCCTGCTCAGTGATCCGCATCGGGCGCTCGTGATCGGACCGAGCCGTCTTCACGGCGCGACCATCGTCTCTCCCGACATTCGCGCTGGAATGGCCCTGATCGCCGCGGCGCTCGCCGCTCCGGGCCGCTCGGTCATCCGCAACGTCCAGCAGGTCGACCGCGGATACGAGCGCATCGACACGCGGTTGAAGGCCCTGGGCGCCCGAATCGCGCGCGAGTGAGCTGCTTGCACGTCGACGCCGCGCTCCGTTACCTCACCTTGCGGGGCCGCTCTCGCGAAACGACTGGCACTTGGCGCTCGCGCGCCCGGTGAGGTGCAATCCTGGGTTGCGCCCGCGCCGATGAAGAGCGCGAAAAGGCGGCCGTATCACGCGGGCCGTCGTCCGGCACGGAGGTTGCCCACACGCCAGCGAGTCGAACAACCGACGACGCACCGGAAGAGGAGGACGATATGGCCGTGACGACCAGGGCGAGCATGCTGTCCGACCAGAAGCCGACAGGGAGACCATCCATGGGGGGCCGTCGAATTCGCGGAGCGTGCGCCGTCACGATCGTCGGCATGCTCGCTCTCGCCGGCGTCGGCGCGCGTCCGGCCGCGGCCGACGAGACGTGCAACTCGCCCTACATGGGAAATTTGATCAAGGGGCAGGAAGACTACCTCTATGTGTGGGCGCTCGGCGTCAAGGGCCTGGGAGATGGCTCCGACAAGCTCGTCACGATCGACGTGAATCCCGCCTCGAGCCGATACGGCAAGGTGATCAACAAGGTCTCGGTGCGCGGGCAGGGCGAGGCGCACCACATGGGCTTCACCGACGACCGGCGCTTCCTCTGGGCCGGCGGCCTCGACAACAGCCGCATAACGATCTTCGACGTCGGCACCGATCCGGCGCGGCCGAAGATCGTGCGGACGATCTCGGACATGCCGGCGAAGACCGGCTACGTCGGCCCGCACACCTTCTACGCCATGCCCGGCCGGATGATCGTCCAGGGCCTGTCGAACAACAAGGACGGCGGCGGCGTCACGGGGATGGCGCTCTACAGCAACAAGGGCGAGCTGGTCGCCACCTACCCGATGCCGACGACCGACGGCGGCGACGGCTACGGCTACGACGTCGCGATCAATCCGCAAAAGAACGTGATGCTGACGTCGAGCTTCACCGGTCGCAAGAACTACATGCGGCCCCTCGGCGACCTCATCAAGGACGCCGAGGCGATGAAGCGCTTCGGCAACACGATGGTGGTGTGGGACCTCAAAGCGATGAAGCCCAAGAAGGCGCTGAGCGTGCCCGGCGCCCCGCTGGAGATCCGCTGGTCGCTCAAGGACGGCGACACCTGGGCGATCACCGCCTCCGCGCTCACCTCGAAGCTCTGGCTGATCAAGCCCGACGCGTCCGGCGAGTGGCAGGCCAAGGAGGTCGCCGTCATCGGCGATCCCACGCAGATCCCGCTGCCGGTGGACATCAGCATCAACAAGGACGGCACCGGACTCTGGGTCAACACGTTCATGGACGGCAAGACCCGTTACTTCGACCTGTCGAACCCGGAGCAGCCGAAGCAGACGTACGAGCGGGTCACCGGCAAGCAGGTGAACATGATCTCGCAGAGCTGGGACGGGACGCGGGTGTACATCGCCTCGTCGCTCCTGGCGAACTGGGACAAGGGCGGCGCCGACAACGAGCAGTTCGTGCGCGCCTTCTCCTGGGACGGCAAGGAGCTCAAGCCGGCCTTCGAGGTCGATTTCAACAAGGAAAAGCTCGGCCGCGCGCACCACATGAAGCTCGGCTCGAAGTCGCTGAAAACGGCATATGGGCTCGAGCGCACCGCGACCGCGCGCTGATTCGCGGATCGGCCCCATCGCGATGTTCCTCGCGGCGGCCGCGGCTGTCGTGGCCGCCGCGGGAATCGTCGTTGACGCGCACGAGCCCGACGACACCCCGGCGGCCGCAATCACGATGGACTTCGTGCCGCCGCCGCCCGGCAGCTACGCGCTGCACCCGATCATGCGGGCACCGGATGGGCCGGTGCTCGACCCCGCCGGCCGCCGGCTGCCGCTGTCGCGCTTCACCGCGGGGAAGATCACCTTGCTCGGGTTCGTCTACACCTCGTGCGCTGACGCGCGCGGCTGTCCCCTCGCCTATCAGGTCTTCCACACGGTGCGACACCGCGTGTCGGAGGATCCGGATCTGCGCGATCACGTGCGCCTGGTCTCGCTCAGCTTCGATCCCGCGCGGGACACGCCGGACGTGATGCGCCGCTACGCGGCGGGAGCGCCGCCGAATGGTGTGGAGTGGGCCTTCTTGACGACCGAGCGGCCGCGAATCCTGGTACCGCTGCTCGACGGCTTCGGTCAGGACGTTCGCGTCGAGCTCGACTCGCGCGGCCGGCCGGCGGGACCACTCGCGCACGTGCTCAAGGTGTTCCTGCTCGACGAGGGCGCGGTCGTCCGCGAGATCTACACGACCGCGTATCTCTTTCCCGAGGTCATCGTGAACGACATCAAGACCCTGCGTCTCGCGGACCAGCCCAAGCGAAGGACCGCCCCGTGAGCCCGCGGGCCGGTGCGCCGCCAGCCTCGCCACTCGTCACGCCCGAGTGGCTCGCGCAGCACCTGGGCCGTCGTGATGTCCGGGTCGTCGACGGCTCCTGGCACATGCCCCAGCTCAAGCGCGACGCGCGCGCCGAGTTCGCGGAAGCCCACGTCCCCGGCGCCGTCTTCTTCGACATCGACGCGATCGCCGACAAGCGCACCTCGCTGCCGCACATGCTGCCGCGCGCGTCGGAATTCGCGCGCAAGGTCGGGCAGCTCGGCATCGGCGATCGGGATCGCGTGATCGTCTACGACTCGCGCGGCGTCGCCAGCGCGGCGCGCGTCTGGTGGACGTTTCGCGCCTTCGGCCACGACGCGGTCGCCGTGCTCGACGGCGGCCTGCCGCGATGGCGCGCCGAGGGTCGCCCGGTCGAGTCCGGCACGCCGGCGCCCAGGCCGCGCCGGTTCACGGCTCGGCCGCGCAAGAGCCTCGTTCGCGACCTGGCGGCCGTGCGCCAGAACCTCACGACGCGCCGCGCGCAGGTGCTCGACGCGCGCTCACGCGGTCGCTTCTCCGGCACCGAGCCCGAGCCGCGCGCGGGGCTCCGTTCCGGCCACATCCCCGGAAGCCTCAATCTTCCATACGACGAGCTCTATCAGAAGGACGGCACGCTCTTGCCGCCGGACGCCCTCCGCCGGCGATTCATGGACGCGGGCCTCGACCTCGACAAGCCCGTGGTGACGTCGTGTGGCTCTGGTGTCACCGCGTCGGTGCTGGCGCTCGGCCTCTTTGCCGCCGGGCGACCGGACGTCGCCGTGTACGACGGCTCCTGGACCGAGTGGGGCGGCCGCGACGACACGCCCGTAGAGCAATAGGAGATTCCCGCCATGGCGCTCAAGCTCTCCGACGACCTCAAGGCGCTCGTGCACGGCGCGAACTTCGCCCATCTCGCGACCCTCATGCGTGACGGCTCACCCCAGGTCGCGCCAGTCTGGGTGGACCTGGACGAGGATTTCATCCTCGTGAGCACCGGCGAGGGATCGCTGAAGGCGAAGAACACGCGCCGCGACGCGCGGGTCGGGCTCTCGATCATCGCGATGGACAACCCGTACCGGGAAGCCCAGATCCGGGGACGGGTCGCCGAGCGGCGGCCCGACGCCGACTTCAAGACAATGGACCGGATCTCGCACAAGTACATCGGCAAGCCGTTCCCGTTCCGCGACAATCCGGCCCAGCGCGTCGTCCTCGCGATCGAGGTCGAGAAGATCCGTTACGCCGTCCTGCCGTTCGTGCACGCACCCGCGTAGCCGCCGGCGTCGAGCCTCATCCACCTGCTCCGAGCTCCGGCCAGACCTCGTTGACGAGACGCTTCATGGTCTCGAGCACCTCGGCCTGCGAGCCCGAGCGGCAGTCGAAGATCGCGTGCGTGGGGCCGATCGAGAGCGGCTCCCTCCGCGCAGCGACGCGCGAGCGCCGCCGTCAGTCGCAGTAGAGCTCGACCGTGTAGCCGTTCGGATCCTCGATGTAGATCGCGCTGGTGCCGCGTCGGCCGCGAATGCGGACCCGGGCCTCCTTCACACGCGCGCGGACCTTCCTCCACTCGGCGCGCGAGAAGCGTAGCCCGAAGTGGTCGAACCCGCCCGCACCGGGATCGAAGCGAGCCCGCGTCTCGACGAAGTTCAGGAGATCCTGCCCGCCCCTCGTCTCGAGAAACAGCATCCCGTCGTGAGGGAACGCGCGCCTGAGACCGAGGACGTCGGTGTAGAAGCGCTCGGTGGCGGCCAGATCGCGCGTCTTGAGTGCCAGGTGGCGAAGCCCGCGGCTCACGGGATGCTCATGACCGGCGGATTATCCGCGGATCTTCGGCCAGACGTCGGTCATCGTCCGCTCGAGGGCTTCGAGCATCTCGGGCACGGTCCCGACCGAGAAATCGAGGACGAAGTGCTCGACGCCGGCGGCCACGTAGGCCGACATGTCCTCGACGATCTGGGCCGGCGAGCCGGTCAGCGGAGTCCGCTGGCGCCCGGCCGCGTCCTGAAAGCGCAGCGGGCCCTTGAACGTGATCGTGATCGTGGCTGGATCACGCCGCGCGGTGATCGCCATGTCGCGCAATCGTCGCACGGCCGCCGCCATCTCGGCAGGATAGAGCTTCACCGGCGGCCTGAGACCCAGCGGATGCCAGCCGTCGCCCACGTCGACGACCCGCGCGAGCGCGGCCTTCGTGTGGCCGCCGATCCAGATCGGGATGTGCTGGCGCACCGGCTGCGGCCGCACGCCGCCGGCCTCGGCGACCCGCGCGAAGCGCCCCTCGAAGCTCACGCGCGGCTCTTTCCAGATCTCCTTCATGAGGCGAAGATACTCGACCGTGCGATCGGCGCGGTCATCGAAGCGGACGCCGAGCGCGGCGAACTCTTCGCGCCACCACCCGACGCCGGCGCCCAGGATCACCCGGCCTTGCGACAGGTAGTCGGCGGTCGCGAGCGCCTTGGCGGTGACCACGGGATTCCGGTACGGAATCACCAGCACGCTGATCCCGACATGGATCCGGCGCGTGATCGTCGCCAGATAGGTGATCGCGGTCAGTGGCTCGAGCCAGGGCTCGTCGGGTCCGAGCGGAAACGCGCCGGTCACCGAGTACGGATAGGACGACGCGCTCTTCACCGGGATCAGCAGCCGGTCGGTCACCCAGATCGAGTCGCATCCGAGCGCGTCGGCGCGCTGGGCGAGCGTCGTGATCGCGTCGCGGTCGGCGAGCACGCCGCGCCCCTGGAGGGAGAAGCCGATCTTGACTGCCATCGTTCAGCCGAGGGCCGCGACCTGGTCGCCGCGGCCGTTGACCGCGATGTCCATGTTGGCGACTCGCCGGGCGTCAGGGTTCTGCTGGCCCCACGCCCTTGAAGACGAACTTCTGGGCCCGCTTGCCCGAGTCGACCTCCGCCGTGTAGACGTTGCCCTTCGAGTCTACCGCCAGATTGTGCACCCAGTGGAACTGGCCGGCCTGGCGCCCGTTCCGGCCGAACTTACCCACGATGTGGCCGTTCTCGCGCAGCAAGGTCCAGACGTGGTTGTTCTCGCCGTCGGCGTTGTAGAGCCAGGTCTGCGGGGCGTCGTGCGAGACGTCGAGATCCCAGACCGAGCCGTTGCCGCGCGTCGCCGGCGCGACGACGAACTCCTTCACGAACGTCCCGTCCTTCTTGAAGACCTGGATGCGGTTGTTCATCCGGTCGCAGACGTAGAGGAGCCCGTCCTTCGCCAGGCGCGCGCAGTGCACCGGGTTGCCGAACGACTTCAGCCCGGGCTCGCCGGGCGGCCGACCGTTGGCGCCCCAGTGCCGCTGGTAGGCGCCGGTCTGGCCGTCGAAGACGATCACGCGATGGTTCTTGTAGCCGTCGGCGATGAACACCTCGTTCGTCGCCGGGTCCACGTTCACGCTGGCCGGCCGGCCGAGATGGGCCGTGTCGTTGTCGCCGCCGGTCTGATCGTGCTTGCCGATCTGGAGCAAGAGCTTCCCATCCCGCGTGAACTTGAGCACCTGGTGATCCTTCGCGTCGTTGCCGCCGATCCACACGTTGTCCAGATGGTCCACGAAGATCCCGTGCTCGTTCAGCGGCCAATCGTACCCAGCGCCCGGGCCGCCCCACGAGCGCACGAGCACGCCGTCGGCGTCGAACTCGAGCACCGGCGGCGCCGGCGCGCAGCAGAGCGAGCGCGGGGGGTTCAACGTGGCGCCTCGCTCGTCCTCGGTCAAGGTGCGCGGCCGCTGGATGACCCAGACGTGGTCGTGGCGGTCCACCGCGACGCCGGCGGCCTGACCCATGAGCCAGGTGTTCGGCAACGGCTTGGGCCACCACGGATCCACCTGGAACCTCGGCGCTTGCCCGTCGCCCGGCCGCTGGGCGGTGACGGATCCGGTGACGTCGAGGAGGAGGCCGACCAGGGCCGCACACACGATGGCACCGATCACGATCCAGACGCGACTGCGGCGGATTATGTGGTGGCCTCCTCGAGCCCGAAGGCCTTGGCCAGGAGCTCGTAGGACCGCCGTCGTGGCTTCGGATCGTGGGTGATCGTGACGACGATCAGCTCGTCGGCCTCGTAGTCGGCGGCGAGTGCCTCGAGCCGCTCGCGTACTTGCTCCGGATTGCCGGCCACCGTGCGCTGCTCGGCGTGACGGAGTATGGCCAGCTCGCGCTCGGTGTATGGGTACGTCTCGGCTTCCTCGATCGACGGATAGCGGCCCGCGCGCCCGGTGTAGAGCCGCACGATGAAGAGCTGGCGGCTCTTCGCCAGCCGCTGGGCTTCGGCTTCCGTGTCGGCGCAGACGACGAACACGGCGGCGCTCGCCCGCGGCGCTTGGAGCCACTGGGACGGCTTGAACTGGCGCCGATAGGCGCGCGTGACCTCGGCGCCGCCTTCCTGATTGATGAAGTGCGCGAACGAGAAGCCGGTGCCGAAGTGCGCGGCGACGGCGGCGCTCGCGTCGCTCGAGCCGAGCAGCCACATCTCCGGCGCGGTGGGCCCGGTCGGCATGGCGAGGACCGGCGCGTAGACGTGGCCCGGCGGCAGCGTGCCGTGCAGGAAGCCCACGAGATCGGAGATCTGCTGCGGGAAGTACTCGATGTTCGCGTTCTCGCGGAGCGCGCGCGCCGTCAGCTGATCGCTCCCGGGCGCGCGGCCGATGCCGAGATCGATCCGCCCGGGGAAGAGCGTCTCGAGCACGCGGAAGCTCTCGGCGACCTTCAGTGAGCTGTAGTGCTGGAGCATGACGCCGCCCGAGCCGACGCGAATCCGCGAGGTGCGGGCGGCGACCTGGCCGATCAGCACCTCCGGGCTCGAGCCGGCCAGCCCGGGCGTCGAGTGATGCTCGGCGAGCCAGTAGCGGTGGTAGCCGAGCCGGTCACAGAGCTCGGCGAGCTCGAGCGTCTCGTGGATGGCGTCCGCCACGGCGCCGCCGCTTCGCACGGGTGATTGGTCGAGCACACCGAGCCGGAGCATCTAGTTGATCCGCTTCTCCCGGCCCTTCCACTCCTTCTCGCGAAGCACGAACTTCTGGACCTTGCCGGTCGACGTCTTCGGCAGGTCGCCGAACTCGACCGCCGCGGGGCACTTGAAGTGCGCGATGTGCTGGCGGCAGAACTCGATGATCTCCGGTGCGGTCGCCTGCTGCCCGGGCTTGAGCGTGACGAAGGCCTTGGGCCGCTCGCCCCACTTGTCGTCCGGGACCGCGACCACCGCGCACTCGAGCACGGCCGGATGGCGGGCGACGCACTGCTCGACCTCGATCGTCGAGATGTTCTCGCCGCCCGAGATGATGATGTCCTTCTTCCGGTCGCGCAGCTCGACGTAGCCGTCGGGATGCCACACCGCGATGTCGCCGGAGTGGAACCACCCGCCGCGGAACGCCTCGGCCGTTGCCTCGGGTTGACGGAAATAGCCCATCGCCGCGTTGTTACCGCGCATGATGACCTCGCCGAGCGTCTCGGCATCGCGCGGCACATCGCGCATGCTGCCGTCGACCACGCGAACGAGGTCGAAGATCGCGTAGCCCTGACCCTGGCGCGCGGCCAATCGCGACTGCTCGTCGAGCGGCAGCGCGTCCCATTCCTCGTGCCAGGCACACACCGTGTGCGGCCCGTACGTCTCGGTGAGCCCATAGACGTGCACCGGCCTGAAGCCGAGCTCCTTGAGCCGGCCGAGCAAGGTCGGCGAGGGCGGCGCCCCCGCGACGCACACGGTCACCGAGCGCGCGAGCGTGTGCGCCTTGGGGTCGTTGACGACGCCGATGTGGACGGTCGGCGCGCCGTTGTAATGGGTAACGCCTTCCTTGTCGATCATGTCCCAGATGCGGCCGGGCTCGACCCGGCGCAGGCAGATGTGCGTGCCGCCGACCGCCGTCACACCCCACGTGAAGCACCAGCCATTGCAGTGGAACATCGGCAGAGTCCACAGGTAGCGCGCGTCGAAGCTCATCTGCGACTCGAGCACCTCGCCGAGCGCGTTGATCCACGCGCCGCGGTGCGAGTACATGACGCCCTTGGGCCGGCCCGTCGTGCCCGAGGTGTAGTTGATCGCGAGCATCTCCTCTTCGTCCTCGAGCCAGCTTTCGACCGGCGACGGCGAGCCGCCGGCGAGGAAATCCTCGTACGGATCGCCGGGGGCGCCGCTGTCGTCGATGCGTACGACGCGAAGACCGGAGAGCGGGAGCGGCTTCACCAGGGGCTCGAGCTCGGCGTCGACGAAGAGGAACTTCGCGACGGAGTGCTCGAGGATGTAGGCGATCTCGTCCGAGTTGAGCCGCGTGTTGATCGCGACGAGCACGCCGCCCGCGGCCGGCACGCCGTAGTGCGCCTCGAGCATCGGCGGAATGTTGGGGCAGAGGAACGCGACGCGGTCGTGCTTGGCGAGACCGGCCGCGCGCAGCGCCGAGGCGAGCCGATTCACCCGCTCCTCGAGCTGCCGGTACGTGTAGCGACGCGAACCGTGGACCACGGCGGTCTTGTCTGGGAAGACGTACGCGCTGCGGGTCAGGAAGCTCACCGGCGAGAGCTCGGTGCGATAGACGCGACGAAACTCGCTCATGGGCGCTCCTTGGAACGGGCTTGCGCAAGTTTACCCCAGGAGCACTTGCGCCGGGCGGACCGGCCGCTTACGCTCCCAGCGAACCCGATGAGGTCGTGCGCGCCGCACGCCGTCGCGGGGCTGGGGCCCCGCCGGCCGAAGCGCGCTGCAAATCAAGGAGGAGCGCATGAACGACGTGTCGCGGCGGCATTGGCTCGGCTCGGCTGCAACCCTCGGTGTCGCGGCAGCTCTCGCCGACACGGTGACCGCCCAGGGTCGTCTCTCCGCCGACGATCTGATCCGCACCGTGAAGGGCGCCAAGCTGTTCGACCTCTCGTTCACGTGGAACGAGCAATCGCCGGTGCTCAGCCTCAACCCACCCTACTCGTTCGCGCTCAACCGCACCCACAAGATGACGCACGAGATCTTCGGCCAGGCGCCGGGCAGCCGCGTGTCCTGGGCGTCGGAGATCATGTACTTCAGCGGTCAGCACGGTGCTCCGACCATCGACGCGATCGGCCACATCGGGCGCGACCTGAAGCTCCACGGCGGCGTCGACGCGGTCGCCGCCACCTCCACGCCGGGCGGCATCGGCGCTAACCTCGGCATCGACAACTTCCCCGCGGACCTGATGATGAACCGCGTGGTCTTTCTGGACGTCGCGCGGCAGATCGCGAGTGGTCGGGCCGACCCGCTCCCGCCCGGGTTCGAAGTCACCGCGGCGCACCTCGAGCAGACGTCGAAGGCGCAGGGTGTCGAGGTGCGTCGCGGCGACTCGCTGCTGATCCGCACGGGCTGGGGACAATACTTCGGCAAGGACAACGGAAAGTACCTCGGCGAGCAGTCACCGGGACCGGGGCAGGACGCGGCGCGCTGGATCATCGACAAGGGCGTTCGGCTCGCCGGCGACGACACCGCGACGTTCGAGAAACGTCCGGCCGCCTACGGCAAGGAGCTCTTCAGCGTCCACATGATGCTGCTGGCCGACAACGGTATCTACATCGTGGAGAACGCCAACCTGGAGCCGCTCGGTGACGCAAAGGCGTACGTCGCGCTGCTGATCCTGACGCCGCTCCGGATCCAGGGCGCCAGCGGTTCGCCGCTCAGGGTGATCGCGCTGGCCCCCTGACTCAATTCCTGTCTGCCGCCCGCGTCGCCACCCGGACGATGTAGTCCGCGAGCTGCGGAAACGGGTCGAACCCGAGCACCGCCGGGGCGTTGGCGACGAAGTTCGACGTCGCGTTGACGTCGTAGAAGTACACGCGGCCGTCGTCACGGCCGACGAGATATTCGATGCCACCGACGTCGATCGACGCCGCCCGTGCGAGGGCGCGCGCCTGATCGACGACATCCGGCGGGGCGTCGTAGCGAGTCACCTGCAGGCCGGGCTTCGTCTCGACGGGACAGGCGCTCAGATCGGCGCTCGCCGGCGCCTCGGGGACCCGGCAGATATCCGCCGGGCAGAGGTTGAAATCCGACGCGGGGCGAACGATCCGGATCGCGTAGAGGTAGCGGTCGTCCAGCACCTCGACACGCACGATCGCGCCGTCCTGAGACTCGACGAACTCCTGGACCAGCGCGGTCCCATCGGGGCCGAAGTCGAGCGCGGCCGCGCGCGCCTCGAGGTCGGCGCGCGAGTCGAAGCGCTCGATGAGCGCGCCCGAGCCGCCGACGTTGGGCTTGACGAGAATCGGAAAGCGAAGGTCGCCGCTCGCCTTGAGCACCTGATCGCGATGGTTCACGATGATTGTCCGCGGATAATTCACGTCCAGGCGCTCGAAGAGACCGATCTGGAGCGCCTTGGACTTCTCGAAGCGATACGCCCGAACCGGATTGATCACGGGCACGCCCAGCGCTTCCCAGTGGGCCAGCAGCGCCTCGGTGTAGAACAGGACGCTCCCGTGTCCGCGCCGGTGGGACGAGGGACTCGTGCGGTTGACGACGACCGAATAGCGCGCCGCCCAGTCGCGCGGGTCGAAGCCGTGATTCGAGTGGTCGATCTTCTCGAACGGCAGCCGTCGATGCTCGAGCTCGGCGATGAGCCTCGCCGACCACTCCGGGTGCTCGTCGAGAATGCCGATGGGCGCGGACAGTAGATCCTTCACTGGGCAATCTCCATGGGGACACGGTTGTCGTCGAACCACTGCAGGCGGTCGCGCAGCGCCACGACGTCACCGATCACGATCACGACGGGGGGCTCGAGCCGCGCCCGCGCCGCGCGCGCCGCGATGTCGCGGAGCGTGCCGGTCACCGTCTCTTGCGCGCTCGTCGTGCCCCAGCGCACGAGCGCGACCGGGGTCGTCGCCGGGCGCCCGTGCGCGATCAGCGCACGGGTGATCCGGGGCAGGCTCTCCAACCCCATCAGCACCACGAGCGTGTCCGAGCTTCGGGCGAGCCGTGCCCAGTCGACGCTCGACTCGCCGCCCGAGCCGCTCCCGTGGCCGGTTATCACCGTGAACGACGAGGCGACGCCTCGATGGGTCAGCGGAATTCCCGCATAGGCCGGGACGGCCACCGCCGAGCTCACGCCGGGAACGATCTCGAACGGGATGCGGGCGCCGGCCAGGGCTTCGGCCTCTTCGCCGCCGCGACCGAAGACGAACGGATCGCCGCCCTTCAGCCGTACGACCCGGCGGCCGCGCCGCGCGTGCATGATCAGGAGCGCGTTGATCCGCTCCTGAGGCAGCGCGTGGTGGCCGGACGCCTTCCCCGCGTAGATACGCCGCGCGCGAGGGGCCTCGTCGAGGAGCCGCGGATCGACCAGGCGGTCGTACACGACGACCTGAGCCCGCCGCAGGAGCTCGAGCCCTCGCACCGTCATGAGACCCGGATCGCCCGGGCCCGCGCCGACGAGCGCGACCGTGCCGACTCTCACGACTCGGCTCCGAGCAGCTCGAGCAGCCGATGCTTGGCGTCGTCGCGCCCGCGCTCGACGATGAGCCGGCGCACCTCCGGGCCGAGCGCCCGCCGCCAGGCGTCCGCCGTCACCGGCCGCCCGGCCGCCCGCAGCTCGCGCCTGGCCTCGGCGGCGATCGAAGCGAGCGTCGTGTAGTCGTCGGTCAGATAGGTCTCGAGCTCTTCGCGGATCGCGCGGGCGAGCGCGGGGCTCGAGCCGCCGGTGGCGACGGCCACGGTGAGATCGCCGCGGCGCACGAGCGCTGGAAGAATGAACGTGCAGCGCGCCGGATCATCGGCCGCGTTGATCCAGAGCCCGCGCTCCCTCGCCTCGCGGGCCACGGCCGCGTTGACGTCGCCCGCGTCGGTCGCGACGAAGGCGAGATCGGCAGCCGCGAGATCGCCCTCGCGATAGCCACGCGGCTCGTGGTGGATGCGGTCCTCGGCCGCCAGCGCGGCCAGCGGCCGCGTCAGCCGCGGGCTGATGACCGTGACGTGCGCGCCGGCGGCCACGAGTCCGTCGACTCGTCGCTCGGCGACAGGACCGCCGCCGATCATGACGCAGCGCCGGCCGGCAAGGTCGAGCAGCACCGGGTAGTAGCCCATCTCAGCCGTCGACGCCGTGCGGCGGACCGTCTGGCGCGACATCGCGCGCGACCGCCTCGACGAGCTCGCCCGCGAGCAGCCCGCGAAGCTCCTCGTCGGTGTGACGGGCGGCGAACTGCCGGAAGTTCTCGGTCGACCGGCGCTCGGCGAGGAAAGATTTCAGCAAACGCTCGATCGCCGGGGCCACCGCGGTCGCCGGCAGGCGAAGCCCGATGGGCCGGGCCACGGCCTGATGGCGGCCGACGGCGCCGCCGACACAGAAGTAGTAGGCATCGACGATCGCGCCGTCGACCTTGATCTTCTTGCCCTCGATCCCGAGGTCGGCGATCCAGTGCTGGCCGCAGCTGTTCGGGCAACCCGTGACGTTGATCCGGAGCTGCTGCTCGAATCCCGGCAAGCGCTGCTCGAGGGTCTCCACGAGCGACCGCGCGAAGCCTTTCGTCTCGGTGAGCGCGAGCTTGCAGAACTCGGAGCCCGTGCACGCGACGGTGCCCCGCCGGAACGGCGAGGCATCGAGCGCGAAGCCGGCGGCCTCGAGCTCATGGGCGAGAGCCTGAACGCGCTCGCGGCGAACGTCCGGGATCAGGAAGTTCTGCATGCTGGTGGTCCGGAGCGCGCCCGTGCCGTAGCGATCGGCCAGGTCGGCGGCGATCCGCATCTGCTCCGCGGTGAGGCGCCCGCGCAGCACGGCGACGCCGACGTAGGAGTAGCCCGGCTGGCGCTGGGCGTGAACGCCGACGTGGTCGCGGTACGCGTCGTCCGGCGGATCGTCGTCCACGCCCGGCGCGAGCGGAGCGCCCAGACGCTCCTCGATGGCCGCCTTGAAGCGCTCGGCCGTCCAGCCGTGCTGGAGGAACAGGAACTTGAGGCGAGCCCGTTCGCGGTTTTGCCGGAGCACGTCGGAATCGCGGAAGATCTCGGCGATCGCTCGGAACACCGCCAGCGCCTGGGCGCGCGTCACGAACGCGTCGAGCTTGACGCCGAGGTGCGGGTCGGTCGAAAGCCCGCCGCCGACGCGGACGGCGAAGCCGATCTCGCCCGTTGCCGGGTGACGGACTGCCGTGAGGCCGATGTCGTTGATCTCGGGATACGTGCACCAGGCGCGGCAGCCGGAGATCGAGACCTTGAACTTCCTCGGAAGGTTGTAGAAGTCGGCGTTGCCGTTCACCAGCGCCGTCGCCTCCAGGACGAGCGGCGAGGCGTCGAGCAGCTCGTCGGCGGCGAGCCCGGCGACCGGGCACCCCGTGACGTTCCGCGTGACGTCGCCGCACGAGCCCATCGTGGTCACGCCCTGGAGCCAGAGCGCGCCTCCCCGCCCTTGCCGCCGATCGCGCCGACACCGTCGCCCTGCGAGTAGATGCCCCACCAGCGGAAGTACGCGGCGAACCACTCGGGCGGGACCGAATCCCAGCCCTCGCGCGCGAAGCGCTGGATGTCGGCATAGGCCTCCCAGGGATTCAGCTCGCGCTTGAGCCGCTCGACCCGCTGCGCCTTCGTCTCTTTCACGGCCTCGGTCATCAGTGCCTCCAGAAACGCAAACCGGGAGGCGAGCCGTTGTCCGGCCCGTCCTCCCGGCTTGTGTCGTTGGTTTCGACGTCGCCTTTACGAGGGAGTCATATCCCCGGTGTACCGCAAGGGCACCTGCACCCACGCTTTACATCGCACGCACTTGGCCGTCACGCGACCGCTGGCCGGATCGACCTTCAGGATCGCGTTATGGATGACGACCTCGTTCTGGAGCGCCACGACCACCTTCGCCCGGCAGACCGGACAGCGTAGGGATGTCGCCTGCTCGACTTTCGTAGTCATTCCGAGTTAATGGGAAAAATACACATTGTCGATCGAGATTGTCAAGAGAGGCTTCCCGGAGCGGCCGGATCGGCTTGGCGACTCAAGCGTCGGCCGTGCTAACGTGCCGGGGCCGCCGAGCGGCGGGTGGCAGGAGGATCGAGCGATGGCGAAGAGCGTCTACGGCGAGACATACGCGCGGTCGATGAGGGACCCGGATGGCTTCTGGGCCGCGGCCGCGGAAGACATCCACTGGGATCGACGCTGGGACCGAGTCTTCGACGACTCGCGCCGGCCCTTCTATCGCTGGTTCCTGGGAGGCGAGCTCAACACCTGCTACAACGCGGTCGACCTGCACGTCGACCGTGGGCGTGGCAAGCAGCGGGCGCTCGTTTACGACAGCCCGGTCACCGGCACGGTGCGGACCTACACCTATTTCGAGCTCCGCGACGCGGTGGCGCTCTGCGCCGGCATGCTCCGGCGTCAGGGGATCGAGAAGGGCGACCGGGTCATCATCTACATGCCGATGGTGCCGGAGGCGGTGATCGCGATGCTCGCGTGCGCCCGGCTGGGCGCGATTCACTCCGTGGTCTTCGGCGGCTTCGCCTCCAACGAGCTGGCCAAGCGCATCGACGACGCCAGGCCCAAGCTCATTCTCTCGGCCTCCTGCGGCATCGAGGTCAACCGCGTCATCGCGTACAAGCCGCTCCTCGACGGCGCGATCGAGCTGGCCCAGCACAAGGTTCCGCGCTGCGTGATCCTCCAGCGGCGAGAAGAGGCGGCTTCCTTGGTAGGCGGGCGCGACCTCGACTGGAACGAGGCGCTGGCCGGCGCGACGCCGGCCGAGTGCGTGCCGGTCGCCGCCACCGACCCGCTCTACATCCTCTACACCTCGGGCACCACCGGGATCCCGAAGGGCGTCGTGCACGACAACGGGGGCCACGCGGTCGCGCTCAAGTGGTCGATGAACGCGGTGTACGGCATGGGCGCGGGCGAATGCTTCTGGGCCGCCTCCGACATCGGCTGGGTCGTCGGCCACTCGTACATCGTCTATGCGCCGCTGCTCAAGGGCTGCACCACGATCCTCTACGAGGGCAAGCCCGTGGGCACGCCCGACCCCGGCGCGTTCTGGCGCGTCATCGCCGACCACGGCGTGAATGCGCTCTTCACCGCGCCGACGGCGTTTCGCGCCATCAAGAAGGAAGATCCTCGGGGTACGTACATGGCGAAGTACGACCTCGCGCGCTTCCGCACGCTCTTCCTCGCGGGCGAGCGCTGCGACCCCGACACGCTCCACTGGGCGGAAGACCGGCTGCGCGTGCCGGTCGTCGACCACTGGTGGCAGACGGAAACCGCCTGGCCCATCGCCGCGAACTGCGTCGGCCTGGGCATGCTGCCGGTGAAGGCGGGATCGCCGACGAAGCCGGTGGCGGGCTACGACGTCCGCGTGCTCAGCGAAGACAACCAGGAGATGCCGGCCGGCCAGATCGGCTCGATCGCCATCCGGCTCCCGCTGCCGCCGGGATGCCTGCCCACCCTGTGGAACAACGACGCCGGATACGAGACGTCCTATCTCACGAAGCACCCCGGCCACTACCTGACGGGCGACGCGGGCTTCAAGGACGCTGACGGCTACGTCTACATCATGAGTCGCGTGGACGACATCATCAACGTCGCGGGCCATCGCCTCTCGACCGGCGCGATGGAGGAAGTGCTGGCCGCCCATCCCGACGTGGCCGAGTGCGCGGTCGTCGGTGTCGCGGACGAGATCAAGGGCGAGGTCCCGGTCGGCTTCGTCGTCACCAAGGCCGGCGTCGCCCGCGACGAGGGCGAGATCGTCCGCGAGCTGGTCGAGAAGGTGCGCGAGCGGATCGGTCCGGTTGCGTCGTTCAAGACCGCGCTCGTCGTCAAGCGGCTGCCCAAGACGCGCTCGGGCAAGATCCTGCGCGGGACGATGAAGAAGATCGCCGACGGTCAGGAGTACGTCGCGCCGGCGACGATCGACGATCCGGTCATCCTCACCGAGATCACCGAGGCGCTCGGCACCCGGGGTTATCCGAAGAAGTAGACCGCGCGCGCGTCAGTCGCGCCGAAAGCGCCACCAGAGCGTGAGCGCGGCCAGAGCGGTCAGGCCGAGCGTGCCGTTCCAGAGGAAGGCCGCCGAGACGCCCCACCACTGCGAGATCGTGCCGACGATGAACGCGCCGATCGGGAAGACGCCGCCGGAGACCCACGTGTAGATGCTCATCACGCGGCCGCGGAGCGCATCGGGCGCCTGGAGCTGGATCGAGGTGTTGCAGCTCGCCATCAGCATGATGCCCCAGTAGCCGGTGAAGAAGAGCAGCGGTATCGCCAGCTCGATGCGACGGGTCACGCCGAGCGCCAGCAGCATGCTCAAGGCCAGCGTCGCCGAGGCGAGCATCGAGCGAACCGACGGATGACGCACGGCGCGCGCGCCGACCGTGAGCGCGCCGCCGACCGCGCCCACGCCGAGTGAGGCCATGAGAAACCCGAAGCCCTCCGCGCCCAGACCGAGCACGTTCCTGGCCAGGAGCGGCACGTACACGCTGAAGTTGAACACGCACAGGCTCACCACGAAGACGAGACCGATGGCGAGGCGGAGCCGCGGCGTGCCCGCCGCGTAGCGCACGCCTTCCGCGATTTCCTCGAGGATCGACGCCCGCGGGCCGGAGGTCGGCCGGCCCGGCGTTTTCATCCGCAGGAGCGTGACGATGACGGCGACGAAGCCGAGGCCGTTGACGAAGAACGTCGGCCCCACCCCGAAGCGTCCGATCACGACGCCGGCGACGGCCGGCCCGACGATCCGGGCGAGGTTGAACCCGGCGGAGTTGAGCGCGACGGCGCTCGACACGTCGGCGCGACCGACCAGCTCCATCACGAACGACTGCCGCGCCGGCTGATCGGCGACGTTGGCGAAGCCGAGTGCCAACCCCAGCACGGCCACGTGCCAGTACTCCACATGACCCGTCGTCACCAGGAGTGCCAGCAGCAGCCCCTGACAGGCGAGCGTCGTCTGGGTGGCGACCAACAACGGCCGCTTCGGCAGACGGTCAGCCACCGCGCCGCTGACGATGGAAAAGAGCAGCACCGGCGAGAACTGGAGCGTCGCCAGGAGCCCGAGCTTGAAGGGGGAGTCCGTGAGCTGCAGGACGAGCCAGGCCTGCGCCACGTTCTGCATCCAGCTTCCGACCTGCGCCGCGAACTGAGAAAAATAGAAGCGGCGGAACTCGACGTGGTTCAGCGCGCGCAACCCATGCGGGAACTCCATCAGCGCGCGAGGGCCGCGCGCGCCGCGGGCCGTCGCGGGGCCGCTGGGCGAGCCGCAGGGCCGGCCGGGGGCTGGGGCCCCCGGGCCCGAGGCGATCGATACGAAGAGGCACCGCCGGCCGAGGCGCGCCTACAAATCGGTGAGGACCCGCTGTGCGTCGGCTCAGGCCCCCGACAGGTTCGACGTGCAGTGCGGGCAGCGCTTGGCGGCGGCCGGAATCGACAAGGCGCACCACGCGCACTCCTTCATCGCCGGCGCCGCCGCCGCCGGCTTGGGGAACAGCCGGTTCACCTGCTGCACCAGGAGGAAGACGGCGAACGCGACGATGAGGAAATTGATCACGGTGTTCAGGAACAGTCCGTAGTTGAGCGTCGGGGCGCCGGCGGCCTTCGCGGCGGCGAGCGTGGGGAACGACTGCCCCGAGAGACTGACAAAGAAGTCCTTGAAGTCGACGCCGCCCAGCAGTCGTCCGATCGGCGGCATCACCACGTCGTTGACGAGGGATGTGACGATGCCACCGAACGCCGCACCCATGATCACGCCGACCGCCAGGTCGACGACGTTGCCCCGCATGATGAACGTCTTGAATCCACTCAACATGGGCCTGCCCTCCTACCCCAGGTGCCGCTCGAGGAACTCCAAGGTCCGCGTGCGCGCCAGCTTGGCGCTCGGCTCGTGGTAGCTTCCACGCTCGTCGCAATTGAAGCCGTGGCCGGCGGGATAGACGTGCATCGATACGTCCGGATGCGCGGTGGACACCGTCTTCCAGTGGTCGGGCGGGATCGACTGATCGGTCTCGCCCCAGTGGAGCAGCACCGGGCAGCGCGGCTTCTCCTGCGCGTGCTCGGCGATGGCGCCCCCGTAATAGCCGACCGTGCCGGCGAGCCCGTCGATGCGCGTGGCCGAGAGCCAGGCGAGCGAGCCGCCGAGGCAGTATCCGACGACGCCGACCTTGTGCCCGGCGCCTTCGAGGACGCGCACGGCGGCGCGGATGTCCTTGACCATGTCGGCGAGCGGGATCTTCATCCGAACGGCGCGCCCGCGGTCGATGTCTTCCTGACGGTAGCCGGTCATGAAGCCGGGCTCGGCCCGATCGAAGATCGCCGGAGCCAACGCGACGTACCCGTCGGCGGCGAACCCGTCGGTGACGCGCCTGATGTGGGAATTGACGCCGAAAATCTCCTGGACGATCACGAGGCCGCCACGCGCTTTCCCTTGCGGAGTGGCGCGATATGCCGCGAGCGTGTGGCCGTCTTCGGCGCTGAGGGTGACGATCTCGCCCATCGTGGTGCGCTCCTTTCAGGCTCGGAGTGCGCCCACTCTACAACGGGCGGCCGGGGCCGCGCGAGGGCCCCCGGTGACCGGCGGTCTAGACGAACGAGGCGTGAGCGCGCGCGGGCTCGGGGGCGCGCCGCTCGCGATCGGCAGGTGCGGCCGACGCCGCGGCCGCCTCGACGTCTCGCGTTGCTGCGAATCGGTAAATGAGCTCCTCGGCAAGCAGCCAGAGCGGGAGCCCGAACACAACCACGTACGCGATCAGGTTCGCCAGTGCCATCGTCCGTCCTCCTCGGCAGGAGGTCCCGAGCAGAGGTCGTGCCACCGTCCGTCGCAAGGAAATACAGAGCTTTGTCGACGAGTCGGGCCGGCGTGCCGGGTAAATTGCCCGATCGGCCGCCGTCAGCCCGCCCGACTGATTCCTGGTATCCTCTAGGGCCTGACGAGAGGAGACCTCATGCGAGTCCACGTGGCGCTGATGGCAGCGGGACTGCTGCTGACGGGCTGCACCCTCGATCTCCGGGGAACCGAGTGGAAGAAACCGGGAGCGATGTTCCAGGACGTGTCCCTGGTCGAGGTGGAGTGCGCTCGCCGGGCATTCGAGATCGGGCCGGGGCCGGATCTGATCCTCGGAGGCCTGCTCGACGTTGGTCGCATTGCGGTCCAGGAGTCCCGGCAGGCCAATGCCTTCAGTGACTGCATGACGAGCGCCGGCTACCAGCGCTCGGGCTGAACGTTCGTCGTGGAGGTCTGATGCTCCGCCTGTCCGGCCGCGCGCTCAAGATCCTCGCGGGAGTCCTTCTGGCGCTCGTCGTGGTGGGCGCCGTGGTGCTCGCCGCGCTTCCGGAAATCATCCGACGGGTCGCCGTCAATCAAGCGTCCAAGCTCACGGGCCGCACGGTCACGCTCGACGATGTCGATCTGAACGTTTTCACCGGGCACCTCGCTCTCAAGGGTCTCAAGCTCGCCAAGCGGGGCGTCAACGAGCGCGCGATCGAGCTCGAGCGGCTCGACGTCCGCGTCGACTACCTGCCGCTCCTCCGCCACGACGTGCGCGTCGCGGAGCTCGCCGTGGCGGGCACGACGGTCGACGTCGTCCGACGCGGTCCGGCAGAGTTCGACTTCTCCGACATCCTGGACAATCTTCGTGGCGGGGACGCGCCCGCCCAGCCCTCGAAGCCGGCGGCGGCGCCCTCGTCGTGGACGATCACGATCGATCGAGTGTCCGTGCGCCGTCTGAACGTGACCGCGCGCGACCTCACCACGTCGCCCGAGAGCGCGTGGCGGCTCGACGGCATGACCCTCGACGCCAGCGGACTGACGACCCGCCGGGCCTCGCCGCCCGGACGGCTCGAGACGAAGCTCACGCTGAACGGCACGCCGATCGCGGTGACGAGCGCCTCGGTGGCGCTCGAGCCCCTGACGCTCTCGGGGCGCCTCACGATCGATGGCCTCGACCTCGCCCAGGTGCGCCCCTACGTGCCCCCGAGCATTTCCGCCGCGCCCCACGCCGGCAGGGTGAGCCTGGCGATGGCGCTCGCAGTCGAGCTCGCGCCGACGGGATTGAAGCGTGGCACCGTCAAGGGCGACGTGACGCTCGACGGGCTCGAGATCTTCCAGGCCGGCCGCACCGAGCCCTTCTTCAAGGCGGCCCGGCTCGGCGTCAAGATCAGAGAAGCCGACCTCGTCGCGCGCTCGGTCGTCATCGGCGCCATCGAGATCGAGGCGCCGGCCGTCCGCGCCGTCAGGGACACGCGACGAAAGATCGACCTTCTGGCGCTCGGCGAGCCGCCCTCGGATGCGAAGGGTGCGGCGCCGCCGGCTCAGGCGCCGGACTCTGCGGGTACCGCCGGGCCACCGCCGCCCGACTTCAAGCTGAGGATCGAGCAGATCGCGCTTCGGAACGGCGGCCTCACCTTCAAGGACGAGGCGGTGAAGCCGATCAACACGCTTGCGATCACCGACCTGTCGGCGGACATCAAAGACCTCAGCTGGCCGGTTGCAGGGCCGGCGGGCTTCGCCGTCACGATGAAGATGCCGAAGTCCGGGCGCGTCGAGATGAAGGGCTCGGTCACGCCGGTCCCGTTCGACGTCGACTTCGATCTCACGCTGCGCGACGGCTCGTTCGAGCCGTATCAGGCTTACGTCCCGGTCAAGGCGCGGTTCGTCGGCACCTTCTACGGCGACAACCGCAATCACATCACCCTGAACAACGGCGCGCTCACGGTCACGTCCCGCGGCAGGAACTGGATCGAGAAGTTCGCGATCCTGGCGCCGGGCCAGAAGACGCCGACGGCGCGCTTCGACCGCCTGCGGCTCGACGGCATCGACTTTTCGTGGCCCAACTACGCGAGGGTGTCGAAGATCACGCTGACCAAGCCGGACATGCGCGTCGAGCGCGACACGGACGGCGCGATCTCGCTCCGGAAGCTCTTCGAGACCGATCCGGCCAAGGCCGATGCCTCCAGGCCCGAGGCCCCCCAACCCGAGCCGGCGAAGAAGGAAGACGCCACGCCACCGGCGTCCCCGGGGTCCCCGCGGGCGAGCCCGATCCCGATTCCCGTCGACATCGGCATGATCGTCATCGAAGAGGGCTCCGCGCAGTTCGTCGATCGCACGACGACCCCTCCCTTCACCGAGACGGTCTCGCGGCTCGGACTGACGATCGAGGGCCTCAGCTCGACTCCGGGACGCCGCGCGCGGCTGACCACGCAGGCGGTGATCGGCGGCACATCGGCGTTCGACCTCAAGGGCGAGATCGCGCCGTTCGGCGAGGTGTACGCCGATCTCGCGGGCGAGCTGCGGGACTTCCAGCTGACGACCGTCAATCCGTACGCCGACCCGCTCATCGCGTGGGCGATGAAGACCGGCCAGCTCGCGATCAAGGTGCACTACCGGATCGAGAAGAACCAGCTCACCGCCGAGAACGAAGTCATCGTGCGGAACCTGACCGTCGCGCCCACGCGGCAGAACGACGAGGTCAAGAAGAAGATCGGGCTGCCGCTCGGCATGATCGTCGCGCTCATCACCGACGCGGACAACGGCATCGACGTCAACGTCCCGCTCTCCGGCGAGCTGAACCAGGTGAAGGCGGGCCTGGGCGATGCGATCTGGGCCGCGGTCAAGAACGCCCTCACCAACGTCGTCGCGGCGCCGTTCCGCTCGATCGGCAAGCTCTTCAAGGGCAAGGGGGACTCGCTCGACGAGCTGCAGGTCGACCCGGTGACCTTCGCCGCCGGCAGCGCGGACGTGGCTCCCGAGATGGCCAAACACCTGACCGAAATCGCCGGCTTCCTCAAAAAAGCGCCGATGATCAAGTTCGCGCTCGCTCCGGTCGCCGCACCGCGCGACCTGGAGAGCCTCAAGGCTCAAGAGGTGACGTTGAAGGTTTTGCGCCTCCAGAAGGAGCGCAGACTCCCCGACTTCGACGCCGCCGTTGCTGCCGTGTTCAAGGCAGAGCTGCCCGGCGTCAAGCCGCCCGACTCGGGTGAGGCGCAGCTCGCGGCGCTTCGCGAGCGCCAGCCGCTCCCGGACGCACAGATGAACGAGCTGCTCGAGCGCCGGGTCGCGGCGGTCCGCGAAGCGCTGACGAAGACGGAGGGCATCCCGGCCGAGCGGCTGGTCCCCGGCCCGGCCCAGCCACCGTCGAGCGACGAGGCCGCCGAAGGTCGTATCGAATTCCACATCGAGCAGTGAGGCCCTTCTCCGAGATCCGCTACGACGTCGAGGACGGAGTCTGCACGGTGACGTTGAACCGCCCGGACCGCCTCAACGCCGTCACCTCGACGACGATCAGCGAGCTCGGCGAGGCGTGGGAGCGCGCCGACGCCGACGATCAGGTGCGCGCGGTCATCGTGACCGGCGCCGGCCGCGCGTTCTGCGCCGGCGCCGACCTCGGTGCCGGCGGATCGACGTTCAAGTATAGTCGCGCCTCGGCCGCCGGGGCCCCAGCCCCGCGACGGCCTGCAGCGCGCAACGCGTCGGCCGCGCGCGGTCGCGCCGCGACCGCCGAGGAGCATCGCGACGGTGGCGGCACCGTGACCCTAAGGATCTTCGACATGAAGAAGCCGGTGATCGCTGCGATCAACGGGCCGGCCGTCGGCTTCGGCATCACGCTGACCCTTCCGATGGACATCCGGATCGCGTCCTCGGCGGCACGCATCGGCTTCGTCTTCGCCCGGCGCGGCGTCGTGCCCGAGGCGGCCAGCACGTGGTTCCTGCCGCGGCTCGTCGGGATCAGCCAGGCGGCCGAATGGGTCTACACCGGCCGGATCTTTGGCGCCGACGAGGCGCTGGCCGGCCGGCTCGTGAGCCGCGTCGTCGCGCCGGATGCGCTCATGCCGACGGCGCGGCAGCTGGCCCGCGAGATCGCCGACAACACCTCGGCGGTCTCGGTGACCCTGGCGCGGCAGATGATGTGGAAGCTCCTCGGCGCCGACCATCCGATCGAGGCGCATCGCCTCGACTCGCAGGCGATGTTCTGGACCGGGCGCTCCGACGATGCCCGCGAGGGCGTCACCGCGTTCCTCGAGAAGCGTCCGGCGCGGTTCACCTTGCGCCCGAGCGCGGACCTGCCGCCGTTCTATCCGTGGTGGCGGTCGCGCCCGTCATCGGCGTCGCGCGACTGATCCCGTCGGCGTGACGCTCGCGTGGGCGGCGGCCGCCGTCGTCATCGCCGCGGCCAGCTTCGTGATGGGGCTCGCCGGCTTCGGCATCGCGCTGGTGGCGCTGGCCTTCCTGCCGTACCTGATGTCGGCCTCGGACGCGATTGTCCTGTTGACGATCTACGCGGCCGTCATGTCGCTCGCGATGCTGGTTCAGCTCCGCGAGAGCGTCGAGCCCCGCGCGCTCCTCGACCTGGTGGTCGGCACCATCGCGGGCACGCCGCTGGGCGTCTGGGGTCTCGCCGCGCTGCCGCCGAGCGCCTTGAACCGCCTCATCGGTCTGATGCTCGTCGTCGCCTTCGTGCTTGAAACGCGCGGGCTCTACCCGAAGAAGCTCGAGGGCCGCCGGTGGGGCATCGGCGCCGGAGTCCTCTCCGGCGCGATCGGCGGCGCGGTCGGTCTCCCGGGCCCGCCGGCCGTGCTCTACGCGGCGACGCAGAGCTGGAGCGCCCGCGCGGTCAAGGCAAATCTCCAGGCGTTCTTCGTCGTGAATCAAGGAGCGATTCTCGTCGGCTACTGGTGGGCGGGACTGCTCACGCGCGAGGTGTGGAAGCTCACCGTGGGATTCGCGGCGCCCGCGCTGGCCGGCGCCGTGGCGGGCGCGCTCCTGTTCGAGCGCGTGGACCAGCGCCGCTTCCGTCAGCTCGTCTTCGCGCTGATCCTGCTCTCGGGGCTGGTGCTGCTGGTACGCGGCTGACCGGCCGCGCTAGCGCGGCCGCTTGTTCCACAGCTCGATGTTGGTCTCGATCTGACGCGAATGGATCTCGAGATGGTCGGCGTAGATCTGCAGCCAGTCCTCGGCGCCATAGCGCCCGGACTCCGTGTGTGTCCCGACTCGCGTCCACGCTTCGTCGGGCAAGCCGCGGATCAGCGCCGCGGTGGTTGCGCGCACGGCGTCGACCACGGCGAGTGCGGGCTCGAGCGGCAGGTCGTGATAGCGGAAGACCTGTGCCCAGTTGTTCTCGTCGTAGCCCTGAATGGCCGGGCTCTTCTCGGCAACCAGGAACCGGATGCGGGCGTACGCGTTGGTCTCCGAGTCGGCGCAGTGGCAGATCACCTCGTGGGCCGACCACTCCTTCGGCGCCGGCCGCCACTTCAGGACTTGCGGCGGCACCGTGGCGAGCGCCGCCCGGAGGCGAGCGGGACCGTCGGCGTATTGCTGGATGAGGGCCAGTCGCTTCGCGCGGTCGAGCGCCATCGTCAATGCCCCTCGAGCTTGCGCCGCAGCACCTTCGTGAGCGCCTCGGGCGCGAAGCCCAGTTGCAGCAGCGCCTGGCCGACGTCGAAATACTCGCGATAGATCGCGATCTTCCCGCGCTCGAGCTCGAAGAGGCTCATGCCCCTGAACCCGATCTTGCGGCCGGTGCTCCGCGGCACCGCATCGGTTACGACGTAACCGAACGTCCACTCGGCGGTCGCGCGGTCGGACGCCTCGACCACGGTGTCCATCACCCAGCGATAGTCCCGGCCCTCGCGGAACATCCGCTCGAACATCGCACGGAGCGCGGCGTGGCCCCGATGCTCGCCGTAGAAGTTGTCGCGATAGCTGGCGCCCTCGGTGAAGCACGCGACCAGCCCGCCGACGTCCTGCCGGTTGAATGCCTTCTCGAAGTCGTTGACGATGCTCATGGAGCCTCGACTACGAATTTATAGGCGCGCCTCGGCCGGCGGGGCCCCAGCCCCGCGACGGCCTGCAGCGCGCACCACCATTACTAAGCGCGCCTCGGCCGGCGGGGCCCCAGCCCCGCGACGGCCTGCAGCGCGCACAACTGTACTGAGAGCTCGGGGTCGGTGCAAGGCGAGTTTCTCCGCCGCCCGGGTCGGAGTATGATCTCCGGTACCGTTCAGAGACCCCCCATTTCCGGAGTGGAAAGGATCAGGCGATGACCATCAAGCGGCACGGCGTCGGACCTCGATTGAGCCAGGCGGTCGTTCACGGCGATACGGTGTACCTCGCCGGCATGGTCGCGGCCGATCCGTCGGCGGACGCCAAGGGCCAGACCCAGCAGATCCTCAAGAAAATCGACGAGACCCTGGCGTCGGTCGGGAGCCACAAGTCGAAGATCCTCTCCGCCACCGTGTACGTGGCCAACATGGGAGTCTACGGCGACATGAACGCCGCCTGGGACGCCTGGGTCGATCCCGCCAACACGCCGGCGCGGGCGACCGTCGAGGCGCGGCTGGCTTCGCCGAAGTACCTCGTCGAGATCATGGCCGTCGCGGCCATCAATTAAGGAGACCCTCATGAGAGAAGCCGTCATCGTCGCCAGCTCGCGGACCCCGCTCGCCAAGTCGTTCCGCGGCGCGTTCAACCTGACGCGCCCCGACGACTTCACCGCCCACACCATCAAGGACGTCCTCGGCAAGGTGCCCCAGCTCGACCCGAAAGAGGTCGAGGACGTGATCATGGGCTGCGGGCAGCCCCACGGGTCGCAGGGCCACAACATCGCCCGCGTCGCGGCGATGCGCGCGGGGCTTCCGGTCTCGGTCGCCGGGCTCACCTTGAACCGCTTCTGCTCCTCGGGGCTCCAGGCGATCGCGATCGCGGCGAACTACGTCATCAATGACGGCGCCGACGCGATGATCGGCGGGGGCGTCGAGTCGATCACGATGGCCAAGCGCGACGCCGACCCGAATCCGTGGGTGAAGGAGCATCTGCCGGGCATCTACATGGTGATGGGCGACACCGCCGAGGTCGTGGCCAAGCGCTACAAGATCACCCGCGAGGCGCAGGACAGCTACGCGCTCCTGAGCCAGCAGCGGACTGCGCGCGCCCAGCAGGAGGGCTTCTTCAAGGAAGAGCTCGCGCCGATGCACGTCACGCGCGGCATCCTCGACAAGCAGACGGGCGCAGTCGTCGGGCAGGAGCCGTACTACGTGGAGAAGGACGAGTGCAACCGCCCGGACACGACGCTCGAAGGGCTCTTGAAGCTGCCGCCGCACTTCGACAAGGATTCCGGCCAGGGCACCGTGACCGCCGGCAACTCATCGCAGCTCTCCGACGGCGCCAGCTCGACGCTCGTGATGTCAATGGACCGCGCGAAGGCGCTCGGCATTCGCCCGAAGCTCGTCTTCCGCGGCTTCGCGGTCGCCGGCTGCGAGCCGGACGAGATGGGCATCGGACCCGTGTACGCGGTCCCCAAGCTCCTCAAGCGCCACGGCGTGAAGGTCGACGACATCGACGTGTGGGAGCTGAACGAGGCGTTCGCCTCGCAGGTCATCTACTGCCGCGATCGCCTGGGCATCGACCCGGCGAAGCTCAACGTCAACGGCGGCTCCATCTCGATCGGCCACCCGTTCGGCATGACGGGCTCGCGGATGGTCGGCACCCTCGCCAACGAGATGCTTCGCCGCAAGGCCCGCTACGGTGTGGTCACGATGTGCGTCGGCGGCGGCCAGGGCGCCGCGGGGCTCTTCGAGGCGTACAGCTAGAACGCGACCGAGAAGTCCGGTCGTCGCGCCGTCTCGGCCTCGTCCGCGAGACGGCGCGACGACCCTCCTACCACGAGGTTCTCCCGCGACGCTTTGCTATCATCGAAAATTACCTATGCGCTCGACCACCGTCGGCCTCGCGCTCATCGTCGTGATCGCCACCGGATGCGCGAGCGCTAGCGCCCACCGCACACCGTCTCAGGCGGGGGCGACCAGCGACCCGGCGCGAGCAGCCTCATCGAGTGATCCGAAGGCTCGTGAGACCGGGGCGCGCGAGTTTCTCGTGCTTGGACGGACGGCGATGGCAAGCGGCGATCTGGCGGCGGCCACGCGGTCGTTTCGCGAGGCGCTCCGGCTTCAACCGAACCTGGTCGAGGCCCGAGAGAACCTGGGGCTCGCGCTCTACGAGATGGGCGACCTCGACGGAACCGTCGAGGAGCTCCGCGCGCTGCTGCGCCGGCACCCCGATGCCGTCAGAGCCCGACTGGTCCTCGCGACGGCGCTCATGGCCAAGCAAGACTGGGCGGCGGCGCGACCCGAGCTCGAAGAGGTCCTGCGCCGGCAACCCGATCTGGTCCAGGCGCTCTACAGCCTCGGGCTGGTGCGCTATGCGCGCGGCGATCTGAACGGCGCGATCGAGGCGTACCGCCAGGTTCTCGCCCGCGTCCCGGATCATGCGGACGCGCGCTACAACCTGGCCCTCGTGCTGAAGCTGACTCATCACGACGCCGAGGCGGCGCCCGAATTCCTCGCCGCGGCGGGAGCGGGCCACGCGCGGGCCCAGTTCTTCGCCGGCACGGCCTACGCCCGAGGCCTCGGCGTCGAGCCCGACACGATGCGCGCGATCCTGTGGTGGTCGCGAGCGGCCGATCAGGGCAACCTCGAGGCCATCGCGGCGCTCGGCGAGCTCCGGCAGACCGCGCTCGGCAAGAGCCGGCGGGCGCCCGGCGAGCGTCGAGCCGTCGAGCAGGCGTTTCGAGACTATCGGAGCGCGCTGTGGAGTGAATTCCCGGAGCTGACGCGAGACGGTGACGACGACACGGTCGGCGCCGCGCTGCTGCGTCAGGGCCGCGGTCCCGAGGCGGTGTCCGTCCTCATCTCGGAGGCGCAGGCCTTCAGCGAGCCGGCGCAGGTCCTCCTCGAGGAGCTTTACTATCGCGGCTCCCCTGGCCAGGTCCCCGCACACGACAACCGGATTCTGGGCTACTTCAAGAGCGCTGCGGACGAGGGTCTGGTTCGAGCCCGGATCGCGCTCGCGAAGCTTTACGCGGGCGGAATCGGAGTCCCGAAGGACACTCCTCGCGCGATCAGCCTTTTGAAAGCGACGCCCCACGAAGACGCCCAGCGGCTCCTTCAGGAGATCTCCGCCGCCACCGAGGCCGTCCCACCGCCCCCGGTTCGTCCCTAGGCCTGACGACCGTGATGAAGACCGTGGCGCTGACCGCGGCGCTCGGACTCGCAGCCACAGTATTGGCAGCCGGCGTCGCGGCGTCCGGGAGCGGAGCGGTGACCGCCGTCGAGTGGTCGGTCTACGATCGATGGCTTCGAGCGCACCAGCCCGTGAGCCCCGCGCCTGTCGTCGTCGTTCGCGACCCGGCGAGCGAAGCCAGATTGGGTTCCGGCGCCTGGGACCGCGCTGTTCTCGCCGGTCTCGTCACGGGCCTCTCTCGAGCCGGTGCCGCCGTGATCGGCCTCGACGCTCCGCTCGGACAGCCGAGCGCGCCCGGCCGCGGAGGCGCCTCCAGCGACGCGCTCTTGAGCCAGGCGATCGCCCTCGCCGAGAACGTGGTGCTCCCGATCGCGCTCGAGCCCACCGATCTGCTCGCGGGCGACCGGCCTGGTGCGACCGGGGGCTCGGCGGTGCCTCAGCACCGATCGTGGCCTCTCGCATCCACGACCTCACCGGCGCTTCCGCTCGCGCGAGCGTTGACCACATCGCTTCCGGGGTTCGCCCAGTCCGCGAAGAGTGTCGGCCACACGATCGCCCCGGCTGATCCCGACGGTGTCATCCGACGAGTGCCGCTCTTCGTCCGGGTCGGTGATCGAGGCGTGCCGGCGTTCGGGCTGGCGCTCGCCGCCGCATTCACGAGCGTGGACGCCGGTCGCATCCCTGTCGATCGAGATGGGAGCATGCTGGCTCCGTCGAGCCGCCAGGCGCTGCCTCGTGGCCTCAAGGTCGTGCCGTTCGCCGATATCTGGACGGCGATCGACGAGCGACAACAAGACGCGCTCCAGCGCCTCGTGGCCGACAGGATCGTGCTCCTCCTCGTCGAGCCGAAATCCGGGGGGGATCGGATCGTCGTCCAGGCGCACCTGCTCGACCGGCTCCTCGCCGGAGCCTGGCTCAGAGAAACGCCGGCCGCCTGGACCGTGCTCGGCAGCCTCGTGCTCTCCAGTTTGGCGGCGTGGCTCTGGCTGTCGGTCCGATGGTGGAAGGCCGCGCTCACGACCGGCGTGCTGGCGCTCGGCTACCTCGCGGGTGTCTTCGCCTCCGCGTCGCTGATCGGCGTCCTGCTTCCGCTGGCGATCCCGCTCATCGCCGTCAGCGTGTCCTCGGGGAGCGCGCTCGTCTGGAATCAGCTCACGGCGGCCTACCGGATCCGCGACCTCGAGGGCGAGGTGACGCAGATCCGTGAGGGTCTCGTGCGCCAGGAGTCGGCGGTCGAAGCCCTCGAAGAGGATCTGGAGGCCGCGCGAGCCGCCGTGGCGCGATCGACCGGCGGCGAGGAGGCGTTACGCGCTCAGCTTGCGGCCGCGCGCGCTCAAGAAGAGCAGACGCGCGCTCGGCTCGACGAGCTGGAGCGGCGCGCGAAGACGTTGACCGCCGGCGAGCTCCGCGAGGCGCCGCTCGGCGACGCCGAGCAGGAACGTCTGCAGCGCGAGTGCGAGCGGCTCGGCATCGTCACCCGCGACCCGGCGATGCTCGCCCAGTTCCGCGACCTCGAAAAGGCCGCGCGCTCGTCCCTGCCGATCTTGATCGCCGGCGAGCCCGGCACCGGTAAGGAGCTCTTTGCACGCGCGGCCCATCGCCTGAGCCCGCGCGCCGACGGGCCGTTCGTCGCGGTCAACATGGGAGCGATCCCGGCCGAGCTGTTCGAGAGCGAGATGTTCGGCCACGTCCGCGGCAGCTTCACCGGCGCGGTCGCCGATCGGAAGGGACTCTTCGAGCAAGCGAGCCGGGGGACGATCTTCCTCGACGAGGTCGGCGAGCTGCGCCCCGAGCATCAGAGCAAGCTGCTGCGCGTGCTCCAGGACAAGAGCTTCTACCGGGTCGGAGCGCCGCGGCCGACCACGGTCGACGTCCGAGTGGTAGCCGCCAGCAATCGTGACCTCGAGCGGGGCAGCGCCGCGGGCTGGTTCCGCGAGGATCTCTATTTCCGGCTGAAGGGGCTCGTGCTGCGGCTGCCGCCGCTGCGCGAGCGGCGGGCGGATGTCCCGCTCCTGGCCGCGCGCTTCATCCGCGAAGCCGCCGCCGAGGTCGGCCGACCGGCCCTGCCGCTTTCTGACGCCGCGCTGGCCGCGCTCGAGCGGAACGACTGGCCCGGCAACGCGCGCGAGCTCCAGAACTGTCTTCGCCAGGCTCTGGCGCTCGCCGATGGCAACGCCATCACGGTCGGCGACCTTCGGCTCGCCACCCGCGAGCCCAGCCGCGAGGATTCGGGCGGCGACGAGGCAGTCCTGGCCACGCTCCGCCAGCATGGATTCGACATGCAGGCGACCGCCCGGGCGCTCGGCTGGGACCGAAGCACGGTCACCCAGCGACTCAAGGGCCTCGGATTCCGGGCGCTGGTCGACGCGGGCGGTGACCGCACAAAGGCCGCCCTGACGCTGGCCGGCGAGCCTGCGCTCGCCAGGACGGTCGAGCTCAAGCTTCGGGAATACTCCGAGCACCTGCTGAGGGTCGTCGAGGGCTTCAGCTCGCTGGACGAGGCGATCGCCGCGTGCCGCAGACGCTTCAAGAACCTCCCCGAGCGCCACTTCCGCTCCCTCGAGCTCCTCGTCCGCCAGCATTTCGATCGCCGCTCCTCGACCGCCAGGGTCTGATCGACCCGCTCGCGGGGAGCGCACAAGACCTTGTGCGGGGATGCGGGGAATCCC